>JBDHWF010000010.1:0-52107 GCA_039810045.1 Chloroflexia bacterium | reverse complement strand
CCCTTCTCTGACTCACCAACCCATTTTGAGAGAAGTTCAGGCCCTTTTACCGAGATGAAATTGGCTTCACTCTCATGGGCGACTGCTTTTGCCAGCAAGGTCTTGCCTGTGCCTGGTGGTCCATCCAGCAGAATGCCGCGTGGCGGTGTGGCGCGGAGTTTTTCAAAGAGTTCGCCATACCGCAGCGGCCACTCGACCGCTTCAATCAGGGCGGCTTTCGCTTCTTCCAGGCCACCAATATCATCCCAGCCCACATCGGGCGTTTCAGTGAAGACTTCGCGTAAGGCGGATGGCGAAACGTCGCGCAGAGCATCGAGGAAATCGCTCTGTCGCACCTCTAATTGGGAGAGCTGATCAAGCGGCACGGTATCGAGGCCAAAGTCAATAGTTGGCAGGAGGTTTCGGAGGGATACCATCGCGGCCTCACGGCAGAGTGATTCAAGGTCGGCACCCACAAAGCCGTGGGTCATCCCCGCCAGCCGATCAAGGTCAACGTCAGTGGCTAACGGCATTCCACGGGTATGAATCTGCAAGATCTCTAGGCGGCCTGGACGGTCTGGGACAGCGATGGTCAGTTCGCGATCGAACCGTCCAGGCCGCCGCAAGGCGGGATCGAGCGCATCGGGAATATTGGTGGCCCCAATGACGATCACTTGGCCCCGTGCCTGGAGGCCATCCATCAGCCCCAGCAGTTGCGCGACGACACGTTTCTCGACTTCACCGGCCACGTCGGCCCGTTTCGGGGCCAGGGCATCGATTTCATCAATAAAGATCACGCTGGGAGTATGGCGATTCGCCTCCTCGAAGATCGACCGAATATTCGCTTCGCTCTGCCCATAGAACTTATTGATTACCTCTGGCCCATTGATATGAAAGAAGTGCGCGGCAGTTTCGTAGGCGACAGCGCGGGCGATCAGCGTTTTCCCCGTTCCAGGGGGGCCAGCCAGTAATACGCCCTTCGGCGGGTCAATCCCTAAGCGCTCAAAGAGGACTGGATAGCGCAAGGGCAACTCGATCATTTCGCGGATGCGGCGAATCTCTTGCGAAAGGCCGCCAATATCCTCGTAGGTAATGGCGGGTCGCCCATCGGCAGCGCGATTCCCCGCTAAGCGGATAGTCGTCTGGTCAGTGACCAGAACCGGGCCTTCGGGCTCACTTTGCAAGATCTGAAAATCCTGTGGGCGTGGGCCAAAAAGCCCCACACGCACACGATCCCCGGCGATGAATGCCTGCCCCTCCAGCAGATAGGTCAGGTAGCGAGCATCCTGGCCGGAGAGAGCGGTAGTGCCGCCAATCGGTTGAATTGTCAGGCGTTTCGCTGGCTGTCCAGTGACTGGGCGCACTGTCACACGATCACCTAAGGTGGCGCGGGCATTCTCTCGGGTGACCCCATCAAGCTGGATATTGCCACGCCCTCGATCCGCCATTGGTAAGGGGAGTGCTTTGGCGACGGTAGTGCGCCCACCACTGATCAGCAGGAGATCACCCGTGCGCCCACCAAGCTGACTGAGATCAGCAGGATCGAGACGGACGATCCCCCGGTCAACATCGCGGGCGAGGGCTTCATCGGCCCTGAGTGTGTCATCGCTTTGTATCTGGGCTGGCGGGTTGGGCAAGGTTGGTGCTGTCATCGCTCCTCATCTGGCTAGGGGGTAACTTGGGCAGACCGTTATGGTCGTGGTTCGTTTTCTTTCGCCGCGCCGTTGGTCGTTGTGCCTGTTGGCTGGTGTGGCATTGGGCGGATTGCTGGGAGGAGTACTTCCATAATGCCGTTGATCAACGTTGGTGGGTTCGCACTGGCCGGATCAACGACCGCGGGCAGCGTGATAACGCGCTCGTACCGCCGCGCCGGACCACTGGCGACAATCGCGAGATGGTTATCAGCCCCGCGTACTTTGAGCGTTTCAGGATCGACACCAGGCATATCAGCGACCACGCGAATGAATGCCCCTTCATCGAAGATGTCAACGTTTGGCTCACGCACGCCAGTGCCATTGCTGACAACGGCGGCATTATTGACGCGTGGGGGGCGACGCCCTGGGCCACTGATTGGTTGGGGGCGGGGCGCTGCCGTTGGGTCGGCAATCTGAGTCACAAAATCACGCAAGCCCCGCATCAGTCCGCGGATACTATCAGATGGATCACGACTTGGCTGATCCTCCCCATTTCGAAAAGACATACAGGCTCCTCCCCGATAAGCGCGAACAGTCGCGTCCCCTAGCAGTATATACGCGAACTGACAGGTTCGGTGTCAAGAGCGCGAAGGGTGTGATAGACCTACGATGAGAGACTCCTGGCAGGATCAGAAGTACGTCAGAACCTGAACCGATGACCCGATTTTCTGTCAATCACTCATCGTTATGTAGTACTGATTACTTATAGCTTATCCAGAGTGTTCTCTTTATGATCATATTGGAAAGAAAAGGCTCAATCTAACTCGCCCATTGTTGCTAACTTATTCGCCTCGGTGTTGTTCTGTAGTGCCTTGTTCTCTACATGGTGTGACGAATTTTCCTGGCCTATAGCAGCGTATCAGGATGGAGTAAGCGTTGATAACTCGGTTCTTTCGCGTAATTTCCCTCTTTCTTCTGTTCACCATAGTGGCGCAGGCGGCGCTATTCAGTGCAGCACCAACGAGTGCGGCACCGCCGCGCAGCGCGAGCAGGGCCGGGGTTGTGGCCGATGTTGGTACGCGCTTATCCGCAGATCGTTCTGAAGGTCGGGCAGTCGAACTGTTGGCGAACTCTGGGGTAGGCTGGGTCAAGGAAGAGTTTCGTTGGGACACGATTCAGCCGAGCCAGAATCGTTGGACCTGGGATCTGATGGATAAAGCGGTCAATGCTGAGCGCGCCAAAGGCTTAGAGATCCTGGGTTTGCTTGATTATAGTGTGGGCTGGGCGGTTGGCGAAGGGCGTGAGCTTTCTACCACGCCACCACCACATGATCTTTGGGCCAACTTCGTGGCCCAAACGGTCAGCCGGTATAAGGATCGTGTACACGTTTGGGAAGTCTGGAACGAACCGAATGTGCCAGTATTCTGGTCTGGCTCGAAAGAACAATACGCAGCGTTGCTGAGTGTGACCTACGACACGATCAAGCACGTTGATCCCACGGCCAAGGTGCTTGGCCCCACTACGAGTGGTCTTGATGAAGCGTGGTTGGCAGTGCTGCCCTGGGACAAGATCGATGCCCTGGCGCTGCACCTCTATGTACCACCTGCCACCCTGAATGATCAGGGCTATAGCCTGTTTAATCAAGGTTTGCCAACGTTACAGGGCATGCTAGCGAAATATCCGCGCAAGCCGATCTGGATTACTGAGTTTGGCTTTTCCTCAATCACTGGATCTGACGCCTGGTTTGTTGATGACGAAGGCGCGCAAGCGCGCTATCTCGTGCAGGAGGCAACGCAGCTGCTGGCCTATACCGACCTGCCCATTGCCATGATTATGCCTTATGTCTTCAACGATCATGACGGCTTTGAACTGATCCGCGACTGGTCAGCCCCGAAGCCTGCTTACGCTGCCTATCGTGTTGCGGCCCAGCAACTTGGTACGGCAACCCCCAGGGGGCGGTTCAACGCAGGAAATGGGATTTTTGCGTTCCGCTTCGAGCGGGATGGGAAACAGATCGATGTTGTCTGGTCAACAAACGGTGGTACCGCAACAATCCCCAGTGGCAGTGATGCTGAGTTAATCGATCTGTTTGGTGGTTCAAGAGGGGTACAACGCAGCGGCGATGTCATTCAATTGCCAGTCAATGCTGACCCCGTTTTTCTCATCCACGACCCAGCGATCGCAGCTGCTGGCGGGGCCTTTTCGGGGGCTGGCCGCAACTTTGCTGAGACCGGGCAGACTATTCGCGGCCCATTCCTGAGCTATTGGGAGAGTCGAGGTGGTTTAGCGATCTACGGTTTCCCAATTGGCCCAGAGGAAATCGAAGTCCTGGAAGATGGCAGACCGTATCTGGTGCAATATTTCGAGCGGGCGCGGTTTGAGTATCACCCGGAAAATGCTGCCCCAAACGACGTGCTCCTTGGGCAGTTCGGGCGATTGCTGCATCCGCTCTATCCCCCCGTGCCAGATTGCCGCTGTGGTCGCTATTTCCCTGAGACAGGCCACAATATCGCCGGCGATTTCCTGGCCTATTGGGAGAAGAATGGCGGGCTGGCGCAGTTTGGTTATCCGATTACCGATCAACTGACTGAGACCCTGGAGGATGGGCAAGCCTATCGCGTGCAATGGTTTGAGCGGGCGCGGTTTGAGTATCATCCAGAGAATCCCGCGCCGTACAACATTCTGTTGGGCCAGTTTGGTCGTCAGATCTATAACAGCAAAGTGCGCTAAAGTCGTGGTTGAAGGTAGCCCCGGCAGCGAATCTTTGCTGCCGGTGCCATCTGGATCCTGACGATCTGCTTGCTAAATTGGCGCTGCTTGACTATTCTGTACCGTGCAAGGAAGGGTCGCATAGTCTGGCCTAGTGCGCGCGACTGGAAATCGCGTAGGCGGTAAAACGCCTCGGGGGTTCGAATCCCCCCCCTTCCGCCACCAGCACAAGTAGCTACACGCCCGCCTTATTTGGCGGCGGGAAGGTGTTTGCCAACTTCAGTAACGATCGTGTCAGGGTCGGGGAAGGTGCCAGTCTTTTTCTTCGAGTAGAGATCGTTTCCGGCCAGTCGTACTTCAAAGACGCCGCCAGAACTTGGCACCAGACTAACGCGGGAGAGTTGATTCTTGTAATCGTGCGCTACCTTTTCCGCCAAACTGGCGGCTTTTTCCAGGTAGCCTCAAGCAGTGCAGTATTCGATCTCGAATTCCATTTGTCTCCTCGTTTCTTCTCTATGACTGCCCTGTGGGCAATCAATAGCGTTTTGTCGGCCTCCACCTACTGTTCAATCGTCCTCCTCTCCGAAGCCGATTCGCCTGCCGACAGAGTGATAGTAGCACGAGTCTTGCCAGGGCGATAGTCTGCCAGATTACGGCTAACTGTGGCGGCACCACGTATACTCAATAGGTGAAGCGCTTCGGCAGAACAGCGGCGCAAGAAGGAGCAGCATGATGGCAATAGCACGTGGTACCATCCACGATTTCCATTCCCATACCTATCTCTCTGATGGCGAACTCTCGCCAGTTGAACTGATTCGTCGCGCTGCAGTGGCTGGCTATGCCACGCTGGCGATCACCGATCATTGTGGCATTGGTGACTTACAACGGATTATTACGACGTTGAAGGCCGACCGTGATGCGGTGCGCGAAGCGTGGCCGGAGATCGAAGTCTTTGTGGGGGTGGAACTGACCCATCTACCGCCAACGGTAATTCCGCAGGCGGCCTATCGGGCGCGGGAGCTTGGGGCGGAGATTGTCAATGTGCATGGTGAGACGCCCGCTGAACCAACGGCCCCAGGCACGAATGCGGCGGCGGTCCGTTGTACGTTGGTCGATCTCTTGGTACATCCCGGCCTGATTACGGAGGAAGATGCAGCACTTGCGAAAGAAAATCAGATCTTTCTGGAGTTGACTTTTGGGCGTGGCCACTCACTCGCTAATGGTCATGTGGCGAAAACCGCCCGGCAGGTGGGCGCTGCGTTGCTGGTGAATAGCGACGCGCATATCCCCCCTGGCTTATTGACGACGGAAATGGCCTGGAAAATTGCGCATGGCGCGGGGCTCACGGAGGCCCAGGCCCAACAGGTATTGCAGCAGAATCCAGAGCAGCTGCTGGCGCGTCTGCGCGAGCGGGCTGGTACTCAGCGTGTACTTTGAGATGAGGGATGCAGTGGACACGCCCACGAATCCACAGATTGCGGCGCTGTTGCGTGAGTACGCTGATCTGTTGGAGTTACGCGGCGAAAGCCCCTATCGTACGCAGGCATATCGGCGTGGGGCGGAAACTATTGCTACTTATGATCAGGTAGTCGCTACCCTGACCCCGGCAGAGCGGCAAGCGATTCCGGGGATTGGCAAGGGCCTGAGTGCAATTATCAGCGAAATCACCGAGCGCGGCAGTTTTCAGACGCTCGACGAACTCCGTCAGCATATTCCGGCTTCGGTCATGAGTTTTACCAGTCTCGCCGGAGTTGGCACGAAGACCGCCGTGCGCCTGTACCAGTCGCTGGGGATCAGTACACTCGCGGAACTCCAAGTAGCCGCCGAGCAAGGGAAGGTCGGCACCACGGCGGGGTTAGGCAAGCGGTTAGAAAAGACGGTGCTGGACGGCCTGGCCCAGCAGTCTCTGGTCACGCCTGGTCGCTATGGGCTGGGGGTTGCCTTACCATTGGGGTTGCTGTTCTGCCGGCTCTTGCAGGAGCGGGGCCAGTTGCAGGTCAGTTTGGCGGGTAGCCTGCGCCGCTGGGAGGAAACAGTTGGTGATATTGACCTGCTCGTTGCCAGCGACGACCCAGCAGCGGTGTTGCGCCTGTTCACCAGTTTGCCGCCAATCGCCGCGATTCTCTCACAGAGCGAAAGGGAGATTCGGGCAACGGTCGATGGCGAGATTGCGGTACACCTGAGGATTGTGCCACCCGACCATTGGGGCAGTGCGCTCGTAGCGTGGAGTAGTGCGGAAGGGCATCGCACTGATCTACGCACGCTCGCCGCTGCGCGTGGTCTTACTGATATCTTTACGCAGCCATTTGCCGATGAAGTGGCGTTCTATGCGGCGTTGGGCTTGCCATTTTTGCCCCCCGAACTGCGCGAGGGACGTGGCGAGGTTGCTGCTGCGCTGGCTGGGCAAGTACCACCGTTGATTACTATCGACGATATTCTGGGCGATTTCCATGCGCATACTACCTGGAGTGATGGTACGGCATCGCTGCGACAAATGGCGGAAGCCGCGATCGCCCGTGGTTATCAGTATCTGGGGATCAGTGATCATACGCAGGGGCTTACTGTGGCGAATGGGTTGAACGTGACGCGCCTGCGTGAGCAATGGCAGGAGATCGATGCGCTCAATGCAGAGTTTGCGCCTTTCCGTTTACTGAAGTCGGCAGAGGTCGAGATTCGGCGTGATGGTACGCTTGACTTTCCCGATGCGGTGCTGGCCGAACTTGATATCGTTATTGCTTCGCTGCACTCAGGGCTGCGCGATGATCGTGAAATTGTGACGGCGAAATTGCTCGGGGCGATTCGTAACCCACACGTTGATATCATTGCTCACCCAACCGGGCGGATTGTTGGCGGGCGACCTGGCGCAGACTACGATTGGGCGCAGATCTTTGCCGCGGCCCGCGAAACAGGGACGGCACTGGAGATCAACGCTTCGCCAGAGCGCCTTGACCTCAATGATCACAATGCGCGCGCTGCTCTGGATGCCGGGGTACTGCTGACGATTGATTGCGACGCCCACAGCGTTGATGGCCTGGGATTGCTCCCTTATGGCGTGGCTGTAGCGCGGCGGGCGTGGGCCACTGCTGATCAGGTGCTGAATACGCGCCCGTGGGCGACAGCCTTGGCGCGCGATGCGTCGCGCTCAGGCGCGTAATGGTCGCTGAGGTTGAATGGGATGAAGTAAAGATTCAGGGGCTGGTAATATACCAGCCCCTGAATGGCGGAGAGGGTGGGATTCGAACCCACGAGGGCTGTTACCCCCTAACGCTTTTCGAGAGCGCCGCCTTCAACCGCTCGGCCACCTCTCCATAGCGCGTCGTAGTATAGCAGAGCGTGATCAGCTTAGCCAAGCGCGTGCTATGATCTTAGCGGCTGCCGCGTAAGCGTGGATCGAGCACATCGCGCAGCGCATCGCCAAGCATATTGAAGCCAAAGACGGCTAGACTGATGGCGACACCGGGCCAGATGGCGAGGTGCGGCGCGATCAGGAAATAGGCCTGTCCCGACCCTGCCAGCATACTCCCCCATGCGGGCATTGGCGGCTTGACGCCAAAGCCAAGGAAGCTTAGGGTCGCTTCGGCCAGGATCGCCCCACCAAGCTGTACAGTAGCGAGAATCACGATTGGGGCCAGGACATTCGGCAGAATATATTGCCAGATGATATGGGTATTCGTTGCCCCAGCCGCCCGGGCAGACTCGATATATGGCTGATCACGGATCGCAATTACCGCACTGCGGACAACACGTGACGATGTTCCCGTGACGACCAACCCAAGGGTGATCGCCACGATGATCACCGAGATGACTGAGCCAGTGCGATTGCTGGTAAGGATCGTGACCAAAAAGGCCAGCAAGATGATCGCTGGGAAGGCGATCCACGCGTCGATGAACCGCTGAAAGATCAGGTCGAACTTCCCACCATAATAGCCAGAGATCACCCCAAAGAGTGTCGCCAGACCAGTCCCGACAAAAACTGCGCCAAAGCCTACGGCAATAGAAATCCGAGCGCCATAGATAATCCGGCTGAACATATCCCGCCCAAGATTATCGGTGCCCAAGAAGTGTGCGCCAGAAGGGCCTTGCAGGCGATCACTCCCCTGCCCCTCATCGTACGGATAGGGGGCAATGATGTCGGCAAAAATGGCGATTAGGATCATGAGCAGTACAATTAATCCACCAATCGCCCCAAGCGGCTTTGAACGGATGAAGCGCTTGAGGATCGTGAAGTAGCTAGGCCGCTGATACTTCGCCGCGTCAATCGCCCATTTGCTTACCCCAACCCCAGCATCAGCTTGTTCTGCCTGCATTGCTTTCTCCTGTGCCTCCGCGTTGTATCGCACAATCGGGAGGTCTCTAGCGCGACTCTTGCCCGTATTCGTGGCCGGGGGAATCGTTCCTAACTATAGTGAATTCGCGGATCGAGCCAGGCATATAACAGATCGACGATGAGATTGGTGAAGATAATTACTGCTGCAAACAGCAGGACAATGGCCTGAACCACTGGATAATCACGGCTATTCAAGGAATCGAGCAAAAAACGGCCCATTCCTGGCAGATTGAAGATGCGCTCGAGGACGACTGTCCCCCCAATCAGCACCCCCATCTGCAAGCCCAGAAGTGTGACCACCGGGATAATGGCATTGTGTAGCGCGTGGCGATAGACGATCCGGCGCTCACCCACGCCTTTCGCACGGGCGGTACGGATGAAATCCTGGCGGAGTACTTCGAGCATTTGCGCCCGTGTGAGCCGCATCATCGTTCCCGATAGGCCAATACCAAGAATGATCCCCGGGATGATCATCTGCCCAAGGTTTTTCCCCAGGTCATCCGTGATGCGGGTATAGCGCAGGGGCGGTGTCCACTGAAACCACAGGGCGGGGAGCGTGATCGCGAGAGTGGCAATCCAGAAGCCGGGGATCGCCAGCATCGCGATTGCTAAACTGCGGGCAAGATAATCCGGGATAGTATCTTGCCGTACTGCCGAAAAGACGCCGAGCGGAATGGCGATCAGTAAGCCAATCGTCATGCCCATCACACCCAGTTCCAGGGTGATCGGCAGGCGTGTTGCCAGTTCTTCCGTGATTGGTGTCTGGTCTTTCAGCGAAACGCCAAAGTCACCTCTGACAACGCCGCCAATCCAGCTGGCATATTGTTCAGGAAAGGAACGGTTGAGGCCGAGCTTGGCCCGAAGTTCGTCGGCATCTTTAGCGTAACCACTGTAGTCTTGCAGCATCAGGTCAACGGCGTCACCCGGTAAGAGGCGCATCATTCCGGCGATGATCAGTGAAACGCCAAAGAGGGCCGGAATAGTTAATAACAAGCGACGCATAATGTAGCGTTGCATAGCGAATCTCCCTTATCAGGTCAGCACAAGCGTGGCTGAACCGCTGAACGTTTGTCGCTTTCTGCAGCCTACTTCTTATCAGCAAGCCAAAGCCGTGGTACGTATTCGGCTCCACGTCCGTAGTCAGTCTGGTCGTTGAAGTTCTTCACCCAGGGCTGAATAGCCACTGTCGCGTTTCCAGAGACACCGCAGACGTAGTGTTGTTTCTCACCCAAGTCGCGTTGGATCTGATGGCTCGGTTGTTTGTGCTGCCCCTCTTGATCCAGGTTCTTCATGCCCTTGGCATTGTGGTTGGAAAGCCAGAAATCCTTACCGATGATGCGCTGGCGAAGATCACTGGCTGCTTCCACGATTTTCTGCGGCGAGCAATGCAGTGAGTCTTGCTTCTTCTGCCACTTGATGTTTGCCCCTAACGTGAACGTGTAGGGCAGGCTGTCTTGCAAGATTGCAGCCGATTCGCCCAGATCAGACTCTACTCTGTAGCCGTTCGGGTTAACCTTTGGGCTATTATCGAACATGAGTAGCCGACTCGTTGTCTGTCCAGCCCTCCTTGCTGGTGTGCTGCCTGTAGTGGAAGCATCACCACGGGCAGTGGTGAGGAGGCCAAGCCTACTCACCATGCCCAGGATGCTGGTACAGCGTGTCATTCGTACCGGCAGGTGCGCCCCAGAAACTGGCCGCATCAGTGAAGATTCCCCTACTTCTTACCATCAAGCCAGAGGCGTGGTACGTATTCGCCACCACGGCCATAGTCGGTCTGATAGTAGAAGTTCTTGACCCACGGCTGCGACGCAATCGTCGTATTTCCAGCTACGCCGAAGACATAGTATTGCTTTTCAGCGATGTATTGTTGAATCTCTTTGATCTGCTTCGTGCGTGCGTCACGATCCAGGTTCTTCATCTGTGCTTCGATCATCTCAGTCAGCTTCGGATCGTCGATCTTCCCGCCATGATTGCGCGTACCATTGGGATGATACATATTGAACAGGTAATCGTGTGGCTCCTGGTATGGTGTTTCCAGGCCCCAGACCATCACCCCTGGATCGAACTTGGCAAGGAAGGTGGAGCTAATGTAGGCGGCATAGTCCTGCTGGCGTAACTCCACCGTGATTCCGGCATCTTTCAGTTGCTTGATCACCAGTTCTACGCTCTGGTTGAACGTATTCCCATAGGCATTCATACTGGCGATCATCGGCACTTTCAGATTTGCCTGGCCGGCATCGGCCAGCAGTTTCTTCGCCCCTTCCACGTCACGCTTGAAATATTTGGCGTTTGGCCCGAAGTCGTTCCCTTTCGGATCGAGCCAGTATGCCTGGAGGCCAGCGGGAATCGACATACTGTTGTAGTAGCCAACGTTTTCCCAGAGGACTTTGATCATCTCCTCGCGGTCCAGAGCCATCGAGATCGCCTGACGCACCCGAATGTCATTGAATGGCGGTGCGCTCTGCTGCCAGTACATGAAATAGAGTTGGTTCTGTGGATAGTCGATAAACTGAATATCGGGATTGGAGGTGGCGAGGGCTTTGCGGTCGGTCTGGGAAGGTGCCATCAGATCGATCTGCTTCGCCCGCATACTGGCAACTGCAGTAGCCGCTTCTGGGATAACGAGCATTACTGCTTCATCGACATAGGGAATATCAGGGAAGTAGTAGTCAGGGTTCCGTTTCCCAACCAGTTGTACACCCTTCTCAAACTTATCAAAGAGGAAGGGGCCACTGCCGATCGTCTTCTTGCGGAGATCGCCATCGGCCTCGACTACTTCCTTGGGGACGATCCACAACAGGGGTGAAGCGAGCAGACTCTCGAACGGGGCAAAGGCTTGTTTGAGAGTGAAGACCACGGTTGCGGGGTCGGTCGCCTTGCAGTCGCTGACCATATCAAACTGGGAACGATTGGCTGAGTCTTTGCGGAAGCGGGTGAAGGAGTAGACGACATCCTCAGCCGTCACCGCCCGTCCATTGACGGGGGCTTTGTTGTGCCACTTGGCGTTCGCTCGAATCTTGAAGGTATAGGTCAGGCCATCTTTGGAGATTTCATAGGATTCGGCCAGGTCTGGCACAGGGATAAACTCGTTTGGCCGCACCTTGGGGCCACTATCAAACCGCAGCAGGCGGCTATAGAAGAAGCCGGCAAACTCCTGAGAGCGGAAGGTGACATTCAGGTAAGGATCAAGATCTGGCGGATCACCAACAAACCAGGCGAGCACGACACTACCACCCTTTTTCGGTGGTCCGGCAGCTGGGGCGGCACTGCTGCTTGCAGCGGCTGAAGGAGCGGCGCTCCCACTCGCTGCCGCTGAGGGTGCGGTGCTGCCTGCGCTCGATCCTGCTGGTGCAGCACTGGCCGCCGTGGATGGGGCTGTGGATGCTGGCGCGATGCTTGGTGCCGTTGTGGCGGGTGCATTGGAGCCACAAGCAGTGGCGAGTAGCCCCACCCCTCCCATCATTGCGGCAATCAGTGTTCTCCGTGTTGTGCGATATGGGGACGGGGCTCCTGTTTCTGACAGCATTTTGCCCTCCTTCAATCGTTGTCACAAGGTCAACTATTTTCAGATTATCCCAGAAGATGCATTAAGGTTAGCCAGTAAATTAAGACCCCCTTCTGGTGAAACGCCATCAACTGGCCTTTCGCCAAATCTTTCGTAATACCAACTGTCAGCCTTGTGCCTGCGCGCAAAGTTGATCGGTGTGCTAATGTGAATGCAAGCATTGTAATAGGGGTAGCAACTCTGGTCAAATCGTCTGCCTGTTGTATCAGAACGTTGGATCTTGCCCTACTGTTCCCTTGGGAGGCTGGATTGTGTGATGCACCCGTGACGGGTTATCAGCGCCATCGGGGATTTGACGCCGCCTGCGGAATCAGCCATAGTGATAAATGACAATGATTCAGGGTGGGATATTCCTGCCCTGAGCAAGGGAGATCGGTTGAATGGTGTATGGCGAAGGAGATGGGAAGCCTGATGAGCGGTGAGCATAGTGAAGCAGTCGAGGAAATGAACGAGTTGGAACAGCAAACGCAGGAACCAATGCGTGAGCCTGTTCCTGCCGTAGCCAATGAGGAAATGGAAATTGATGCGGTAATGGCGATTGTGGCCCACCCTGATGATGCGGAGTTTAGTTCAGCTGGCACGTTGGCGAAATTCGCCCGTGAAGGGAAGCGCGTCTATATTGTTGTCTGCACTGCTGGAAATAAAGGTACCCCAGACCCCGATATGCAGGGCGAAGACCTGGCCGCGATGCGTGAGCGCGAACAGCTTGGCGCCTCGGCAGAGTTGGGGGTAACTGAGACGATCTTCTTGCGGAATCCCGATGGTGAACTGACGACTGATCTGGCATTTCGGAAGCAATTGGTGGAACAGATCCGGCGCTATCGACCCGATGTGGTGATCACCCACGATCCCTGGCGGCCATATTCGTTGCATCCCGACCATCGGGCAGTGGGATTTACGGTTGCGGATGCGGTCTATCCTACTGCGCGCGACGCCATTTATTTTCATGATCATTATGAAGCAGGCTTAATGCCCTGGAAAGTTGGCGAACTCTGGTTCTACGGAGCCGAGCATCCCGATCATTTTGTCGAGATTAGCGAGACGTTCCCGCAGAAAATTGCCGCGTTGAAGCAGCATGATTCCCAGGTGGGCCGCTCGACAGAGCTGGAAGCACGGATGCGCGAACGCGCCGTGACGGTTGGCCAGGAAGGGAACTTGCCGATGGCCGAGGCGTTCAAGGTGGTCAAACTGCGCCGTTAAGTCGTGCCTGAACGATGGTTGAACAGGATGGTAGGCGACCATAATGGCGGTCGCCTACCATCCTGTCTATTCTGGCAATGGGAGCGAGGTAGGTGAGATGACGGGGCAACTGCTGCAAGAGAAGATCGCCCAGGCCAAGACGATTCTTGATGAGGTCGAGATTGATCTGTGGTTACTGGCTGGGCGGGAGACGGCGGGTATGACTGATCCGAGTTTTCCCCTGGTCATTGGTACGAGTATTACCTGGACTGGGTTGTTCCTGATCAGCCGCACTGGTGAGCATCTGGCAATTGTGGGCACAGGCGATCTGGCGAATGTGCAGGCGACTGGGGCCTGGTCAACCGTTGAAGGCTATGTACAGAGCTATCGTGAAGCATTCCTGTCCGTGCTAGAACAATTGCAACCCCGCACGATTGCGCTGAATTATTCGACCGACAATACCGCCGCCGATGGTCTTTCCTACGGCATGTATCTGGACTTGGCGGCGACCCTGGCTGGCACGCCCTACGCCAATCGGCTGATCTCTGCGGAGCCGCTGGTGTCACGGTTGCGGGGGCGCAAATCGCCCGCCGAGGTTGCGCTGATTCAGGAAGCGATACGGCAGTCGGAAGCGATCTTTGATCGGCTGCCCAGCGTCTTGCGACCAGGGATGACCGAACGCGAGATCAGCGACTATATGCACGAGCAAATTCGCGCGGCGGGGCTAGAGGAAACGGCCTGGGATTTTGAGTATTGCCCCACGATCACCGCAGGCCCGGAATCTCCCTGGGGTCATGTGGGGCCAACGGAGATCGGGATCGCTCCTGGTCAACTGTTGCAGATCGATTTTGGGGTGAAATATCAGGGTTACTGCGCTGATTTGCAGCGGACCTACTATCTACTACGCGCAGATGAAACGGCAGCGCCAGCCGCGTGCCAGGAGATCTTCACCATTGTTGATTCCTGTATTCAAGAGGCGGCGGCGGTATTACGCCCAGGGATGCAGGGGCGCGAGATTGATAGTGTGGCCCGCGAGATCTTTAGCGAGCATGGGTTAGGCTGGGACTTCTCCTTTGGTCATCAGTTGGGTCGTACCTGCCACGATGGCGGCGCAGCATTTGCCCCAACCTGGGAACGGTATGGGCAGCGCCCATACGATCCGATTGAGGTCGGACAGGTCTATACGATGGAGATTGGAGCGCAAGTGCCAGGATATGGGGTGGTTGCGTTAGAAGAAGATCTGGTCGTCACCGAAACGGGCTGTGAGTTTTTGAGCAAGCCACAGCGTGAGCTACGTCTGGTGCGCCTACCATCGGCGTAGGTGGTATGAAGGAGCATTGGCGATGCCCATTTACGAATACCGCTGCGCTGATTGTGGCCGGAAGGTGAGTATCTTCTTTCGGAGCTTTCGCGCTGTGACCACCGATGAGCAATGCCCGTACTGTGGCAGCACGCAGTTGCAGCGGCTGATGTCGCGCGTGGTGCTGCGCCGTGGTGCAGCTAGCAACGAAGGGGCTGATGATTTTGGCGGCGACGAGTTTGGGGGTCTCCTCGATAACCTCGATGAAAATGATCCACGCTCACTTGCTCGGGCGATGCGCCAGATGAGCGATGAAACGGGTGAACCAATTGAACCTGAGATGGAGGAAGCATTAGGCCGGATGGAGGCAGGTGAAGATCCTGAGCGAGTGATGGCTGAACTTGATGAGCAAGGAGGGGCGGCAGGGTTTGTTGATGACGATGAGCCATTCTAAATGGTGAATGATCGACAGGATGCGGGCAGCAGCGCAGCATAAAGAGAACCGCAGCGGCGGTCTTCGCGCGAGAAATTATTGCAGGAGCAACTCAAACCGAAGTTCTTCGTCGCGTTTGCCGAAGACTTTGTCGAGTGTCCCTTCGGTGGCATTCTCTAAGGCATCACCGAGTGGTGCGCCAAAGAACGCGCCGATGAAAACCCCTACCAAACTACCCAGGGCTGCGCCAATGAGGAATGGCAGCAGACCCATCCGACTCGTCATGCCGTTCATCTGTTCTCACCAACCTCTATACTGCGAGTCCATCACCGCACGTCACTATTGAATCACAAGCAGCGTTTGTGCTGCTGACCACACATCTTCCAGGCGATAGAACTGCCGCTGGTCTGCACCAAAGATATGGACGACAACATCGCTATAATCAAGCAGGATCCACCCTGATTCGGCAGAGCCCTCGATCCTCCGCGGGTCGAGATTGATTTTGTCGGTCGCCTCTTGCAACTGGCGGCTAATCGCCCGCAAGAGGCGTTCGTTATCGCCAGTACAGATGACAAAGAGATCAGCAATGATCGTCAGATCGTGGATGTCAAGAACAACAATATCCTCGGCCTTTGCTTCAGAAGCGGCTTCGGCAAGAATCCGAGCCAATGCTGTTGGTTCGATAATCATTCCCCCTAAGTGATCGCTGATCACCTACTGTACGTGCAGTATAGCGGATCTGGGGTGTACGTACAATACCCTGCGCTATACAAATCGATCGACAATGCCTACTTATTCTGGCAGCATAATCCCCACTGCTGCCAAGCGGTGGGCCTGGAAGGATTTGAACCTTCGACCTGGAGATTATGAGTCCCTCGCTCTAACCCCTGAGCTACAGGCCCCTGTCCGCGGCTCCCACCACGTCTATCAAGTGTACACCGGCGGGCCAAGCTCCCACAAGGCATACTTGTTCTCCTCGATCTACGACACAATAGGCCCAGACGTGTCATCTGCACGGGTCTGGGGCAGCGTTACTCCTTCAGCTTTGCCAGCGTTTCAGCCAGGGAGAGCCAATCGCCAGGGCTGCGACCTGGTTCATAATCCCACCAGGCACTGAGAACCCCCTGCGCGACCGTCCAGGCCCGCAGGCGGGCACGATCCATTTTGAGGGTGTCGGCGAGAATCGTCAGTCGTCGCTCCAGGATGTCGAGCAGATTCGGCCACTGTAGCATCGTTGCATTCGGGTTTCGCATCAGCGCACCGATCTCGTACGCTGGCTCACCAATGACGCCTTGTGGGTCAATTGCCAGCCACGGCTCACGTTGGCCCGCCAGGATATTGTAGTGATGGAGATCGCCGTGCAGCACGACCCCTGGTGCGGCAGTGGCGAGGAGTTCGGGCGCGAGTCGTTCCGCTTCCTCAACCAGTTGCGGCGCGAACGGCCCCGTTCCGCCAGCAAACTCGATGCGGAGTTGACGCAGGCCATCGAACCAGTCGTTGATCGTGGGGTAGTGATGCTGCGTAGAGGGGGGACGCCAGAGCTTTTGCATCACCGTTGCGGCAATCACCGTTGCTTCTTCATCGTTGGGATGCGCTGATAGCATCGTCCCGGGCTGAACCTGTTCAAGGAGTTGCCAACCTTGCTCTCGATCTGCAGCGAGCAAGCGTACTGCGCCAACCCCGCCATAATGTTCAAGGGTGGCGATCTCCATATTCAGTTCCTCGCGTGGTACGCCGAGTTTGACCACAACTGGTGTCCCATCCGCCATAGTGGCTGGGGCGACGTAGTTGAAGGAGAGATTGGGAAACGGTGGCAGGATTGTCAGGTTGTAGCGACTGGCACAGGCGGCGAGTGATTCTGGCAACTGCTTCAAGAATCGCGCGCCATCGGCACCAAAGGTCGTCTTGATCTGATGAATGAAGGCGGGCGGCAAATCCTCGATCATCACAACCTTTCTCTTCCAGCGACCTACTGCCGGCGGCGGGCATCTTCTTTCGCCTTCAGTAATTGCCCCAATGTCCCACTGCCCGTAGCTGATGTACGTGGGGTTGGTGTTGGCGCTGGCGGCGGTGGCGCTAGTGGCTGTGACCGCGCCACTGGCGGCGCAGGTGGTGGGGTGGGTCGTGGCTGTGGCGCGCTTGGCGGCGCGGCTTTTGGTACCGCTGGTTGTTCTCGTGGCGGATCCTGGTGGGTATGATCCCAGCGTTGTTGGAACCGTTCGCGGGCGGCCAGCAGATTACTCATTGTCGGCGTGCTGGGTGCGGGTGTGGTCGGCGTTGTTGCACTGTGACGCCAGAAACCAGGGAGCCGTGCCAGGGCTGTTTGCAGGGTGTGCCGACTCACGATCAAGCGACGGAAGGCAATGTCGAACGGCAGGATGCAGATTGCCAGAATCAGCAATGGCGGCCAGATCGGTTGGGATCGTTGGGCTGGGGGTAGGGTGTGGGCGAAAACCGTCGCAGGATCACTGAGCTCATTGCCCCCCGTGAGTTCACGGGCCTGAGCCAGGGCTGTTGCGCGATCCGCACGGGGCAGTGCATATTCGGGCGAGTATGGCACGATGACCCCACCGCTGGTTGCTGCTTGCGGCGTTCCCGACCCATCGCGGGCGACTACTGCCAGCAAGTGCGCCCCTTCATTGAGGAGTCCCAGGTCGCCCGCATAGCGTCCGGGTGCCGTTTGTTGCAGCGTAATATCGCGTGGGGTGCCGTCAGGCCCGACAATCGTACCAACCACGCTGAGCCCATTGCGATAGGCCCCACCAGCATCGACTGCATCAACGGTCAGTTGGGTGCGTCCTGCTTCGGTGGTGGTGTGCAGTTGGAGATCTTGGGGTGGCGCGCTGATTGTCCAGCCTACCGTGCGCGCCCAGAAATTAGTGAAGCCACCCCATGGTAGCCAGTCGACCGCCCACTGCCCTTTGGCGTCACTGGTCCAGGCGACAACTCTGCCCAGGCCATATTGCCACTGTGCAAGTAAGGGGTCGCCTTCGGATGATACAAGACCAGTCACCGCCGTTGGCTTGGCGGTAGTGCCAACGTACCCTTTCAGGTGTGGGGCATTGGTGAAGCCTTCCGTGATCGGGGTTGCACCGCCCAGGCGTGGTTCAATGTCGCCTTCAATGAAATAGGAGCGTAAGGCGAGGCGGGTCTCTTTCAGGAAGATCTCTGGCAGTTGGGTGGGGTCGGACACATAGTAGTAGCGCCCATTCCCAGACGCGGCAAGTTGTGGCAGATAGGCCGCTACGCCAGTGCCGACACCGATCACCGAGAGCGTGATCCCATCGTTGTTCATCTTGACCACCAGATCGGCGAAGTTGTTGGCTGATTGCCCATCGGTGACCAGGATGATATGCCGTACTTTTGCCGAGCTACCAGCCTGTTCATTCAGCGCGGCCTCTAAGCCCGCCCGAATGTCGGTGCCGCCACCAGATTGGAGCGTCCCGATCCGATTGGCAATATCAGGGTATTCGTTAAGTGGCTTGCGCGGAGCAACGACATAGGCGGAGTCGTCAAAGGCAACGATCCCAATCTCATCTTGTGGTTGCAGCAGTTTTACCGCGCGGTAGGCTGCTTCTTTCGCCAGATCCATCTGCGTTACCGTGCCTGAACCTGACGCCATACTCCCCGACTTATCAATGGCAAAGACGAGACTGACTGGCGGGGTAATTACGCCGTTCCGCAGTTCCATGCGTACTGGCAAGATCTCTTCTAGCGTGGTTTTCGCGTAGCCACCCGGGCCATAGGCCTTTTCGCCACCAACCACGATCAGGCCACGCCCAAGATCGCGCACATAGCTTTGCAAGAGGGCCATTCGTGTGCCAAGCATTTCGGCTGGGGTGTTGACTAGGAGGATCGCGTCGTACTGCACGAGTTCGGCCAGGTTCACTGGCATGCGGTCTGTAGTTGTCTGATCGACCACGTAGCCACTGGCGCGCAGGGCGGCGGCGAGGTTGGCCCCATCGTCAGGAACTCCTTCGAGGATCAGGATATGGGCGCGGCCTTTGACTTCGGTAAATGCTGCGGCGGTGTTGTTCTGCCAGTAGGTATCGCTGGGGGCCTTCACCTCGACCCGAAAGCGGTGAAAGCCAGAATTGATCGGCGGAATGGTGAAGCGGAAGCTATTGTCGCCGATCTTGAGTTCGGTTGTTTGTTCCAGGATCAGGTCGCCATCGCCAAAGAGTCGTAGCTGAGCGGGGCCACTCCGGGTACTTTGTACCGTTGCAAAGATATCGAGCGCCTCACCTTCACGCGCCCGCGCCGGAGCGCGAACCTCGCTGACGAGTGTTTCGTCGCCGGGATCATTCGTGATCGTGCGGGTAGAGATTTCGATCCCTGATGCGGCGGCGGCATTGCTGGCCGTCACCAGATCGCCAACAGTTTGCTGGCCGTCAGAGATTAAGACGATCCGGCGCGTATAGCCTTCAGGAAACAGGGCCAGGCCCAACCGCACTGCGCCAGCTAGATCGCTTTGTCCCGTTTGGGGCTTCGAGAGTAATGGCCCAAGGTCAGGGTCTTCACTCACCGAGCGCTCGACCAGCGCATTCCCCCCAAAGACCACGATGCCCGCCCGGTCGCCAGCAGGCATCGTTGCCAACGCCCCTTTGACATAATCTCGGGCGGTGGTGATGCCAGTCAGCCCCATACTATCGGAGGCGTCGACCAGGAAGATCGTGGCGAGGTGGTCGGAGGTACGCACAATCGCTGGCCCAGCCAGCGCCAGAATTGCGGCGAGAACGAGTGCGCCACGCACTGCCGCGGCGATAATCCGCCGTCCGCGTGCCTGCCGATCGATCCCCTGTAAGGCAATTGCGACCAACAAGGGGATGATCAGGAGGCCGATCAGAGCGATTGGATAGTCGAAGCGAATACTCATGCAGGCCGTTTCCTTGCGCGATTGCGGGCAGGGCGAGGGCGACTGCGCCAGAGGTCGCGGGCGAAGGTGCCAAGTGAACGCGCTCCCCCACGATAGTAGATCCACCATTCAATTGCCAGGATAATCAGGGCTGCCAGCAGCAGCGGTCGCCAGATTTCATTGCGTGAGCGGGGGATTTCACTACCAGTAACGGCAGCCGCGCCACTTGTCAGTTGTAATGCCTGTGGCGTGATTTTTGATTCGGCAGCAGAGAGCAGATTGACCGTCAGGACACTGCGCCTGATCTCGCGGTCGCCCACAAATTCGCGCACGGTGTAGGCACCAAGTCGTGCGGTGTTTGGAAAGAGGACAACCCCATGGGCCGGTACAAATCGCCGTTCGCGTCCGTCGGGGTCAGTAATGACCATACTATCGACCCCAGAGCGGGCAGCGATCGATACGATTTCATCGGGATGAATGGTTTCGGGCAGGCCACTGCCAGCATTGGGGGCCAGCCAGCCAACCAGATTCGCCAGCAGGATCGGGTAGGCCAGCGTCAGTGGTAGGTCTGAACGGCTGAGAGCAAAGGTAAGGATCGCCATGCGTCGACCGTCGCTCTCGCCCGCCAACAGCAGGGGCTTACCCCCAGAATCAGCCAACACTCGCGCCCACGCGGGCCGCTCGACGGCCACTGCCTCCGCGATCTGAATTCGCTCCAGATCAACCCCTTTCATCAAGGGATCATCGCGTAGTTGTCCTGTAACGGCTGGTCGCTCAATTGTGCCAGTTACGGTGACAAGCCCATTATCCGCCGGAGGATTGATCAGCAGAATCGGGCCACGAAGGTCTTTGGGCGGGGCCACGCCATCAAAGATGTAGAGGTCATAGTCGCCACCATCGGTGGGGGTCGCCGCGCCACCCTGGGCGCGTTCCACCACAACATTTGGCTGGAGGGCGAGGCCGCGTTCGAGAAACGTGTTGGGCCCAGCCGTAGTCAGTAAGATCCGCCCCTTGTTGCCACCAGAACGAACCCAAACGGTGTTGTCCAGCGCAAGTTCATCGGCGGCGTCGATCTCAGCGCGGAGGAGGCCAACGGCGGGCGGCAGGCCGATGGTAGAGCCCATTTCGCCGCCAGCTGCGACAGTCAAGGCGCGGGCTTCCACCAATGTTTGCCCATCATAGACCGAGAGCAACGTCTGGCGCTCGGTGGTGCCGAAGTTCTGTACGCGGACGAAGAGTTCAGCACCGCCGCCCGTGCGACGGGTAGCAGCGGCGGTGATCCCCAGATTTTCGCTCTCTTTCCCCACTTGAATAAAGCGGATCGGCGCGCGCAGGTCGTTCGTGGCGGGTGGAGTAAAGGCCCCATCGCTGATGATGACGACCGTGGTATCGGGCAGGCGCTCGGCAGCGGGAGTAGCGAGGGCGATTGCTTCGGTGAAGTTGGTGATCCCTGTGCGGGCGGTCAGGCGATCGGTTGCTTCGCGTAAGGCCGCGCGATCGCTCGTGGCTGCCTGCACCACTTCTGCGCCAGCACCAGCGGCGATAATCGTCATCTGTCCGTTGGCGGGGAGGCTGGCGATCAGGTTCTGTACCTCGGCTTTGGCCTTCGTCAGCCGCGACGGCGCAATATCGGTCGCATTCATCGAACCAGAAACATCAATAATTGCCACCAGATTTGCCCCGAGTGGTGTTGCGCCAAGCCAGAATGGGCGGATCAGGGCGAATACCAGCGCTGCCAGTGCCAGTAATTGCAAGAGCAGCAACAGGTTCGGTTGGAGTTTTTGCCAAGGGGCATTGGCCCTCACGTCGCGGATCGCCTGTTCCCAGAGGAGCGTGCTAGAAACTACCTGCTCCTGACGCCGCATGCGGAGCATATAGAGCGCGATAATGGGAATCGCCAGGGCCAGGAGGCCAAGGCCCAACGGCGCAATGGATCCCATTACTGCACCATCCCGCCACGACGCAGTGTATTCAAAATCACTTCGTCAAATGGGTCTGCGGTGCTGATCGGCAAATAGGGCCAGCCGCGACCGGCACAGTGACTGGCGAGGTCAGCCTGCCATGTGGTGAGCGTTTGCCGATAGCGCGAGAGGGCGGATTCATCGACGGTCAGTTCGCGCACGCCACCTGTTTCGCGATCAACGAGTTTCAGTTCTCCGGCCAGTGCGGGGTTCAATTCATCGGCAGTCAGCGTATGAATAATTGCTGGCTCGTAGCCGTGGCTGGCGAGCGCCGTCAGGCCCAATTTGCCACTGCCCTCAACGAGCAGATCGGAGATCAGAAAGAGTGGGCCTGGGTTACGGGTGCGGCTGGCATAGGTCCGTAGTGCCTGATCGAGGTCAAGCGGTTGGTTCGCGGGCGGGCTGGTTGTGGCTGACAGGAAGTCGAGCAGTCGGAAGAACGATTTTGTACCGCGTAGTGCCGGAATCCGCCCGTCAGTCGCTCCCCCAAGCACAGTGACTGCAACTCGGTCGAGGCCGGCCAACGCAATATAGCCCAATGCCGCGGCAACCCGTCGCCCCCAGGTGAGCTTGTGTTGGTCGCCATCGCCCCAATCCATCGAGGGGCTACTATCGAGCAGAACATGAATGGTGCGGTCTTCTTCCTCCACAAAGAGCTTGATGAAGGCGCGTTCAGTTCGTGCGTAGACATTCCAATCGACGCGGCGGAGATCATCGCCTGGACTATAAAGGCGGTAATCCGCAAACTCGACCGACTGCCCGCGTTTCGTGCTACGGCGTTCGCCACGCACAACCCCAGCGCGGAGCTTTCGGGCCATAATATCGAGCCGTTCTAGCTTTCGTAGGAACGTTTCGTCGAAAACTGCGTCGTGGGGGCGGGCGGTAGCAATCATTGCCAGCCCCAATTAGTGGTGGTGTAAGCCAATTGCCGCTTCCTCCAAGTACTCATCGCTGTGTCTGCGGATTATTGGGATCGATATTTGAGAAGTATTGCCGAATATACTCCCGCAATTCAGGCGGGATATTGGGGTCGTCGATTCCCTGCAATGCCTGATTTAGATATTGCTGATAGACCTGATCGTACGGCACCCCCGATGGCCCGTTAGCCCCTGGTCCTTGCGTTGTGCCAGTTGGCGGGCTGGAACCTCCGCCTTGCCCAGGGATCGTTTGTTGCTGACCAGGAGGCCCACCTGGCAACGTGGGGGCATAGACTGGATCGTAGGGCTTGGTCCCGCCCTGCCCGCTCCCATAGCCGCCGCCTTGCCCCTGATTATTTGATGGCCCCTGCCCCTGGCCTTGTCCGGGCTGTTGGCCTTGCCCTTGTCCAGGCTGCTGACCCTGTCCCGGTTGCTGCCCTTGGCCCGGTTGTCCTTGGCCCTGTCCGGGTTGGCTCACTACAACGGGGGTAGCATTGGGCGGTGGCGTGCCAGTGACGATCACCCCTGGTGTGCCGTTCATTGTCCCGGGTGTGCCATTGATCACGACGGGTGAACCGTTGATCGGTTGGCCGTTTGTGCCTGGTGTGCCATTCAATGGTTGACCATTGGTGCTCGGTGTGCCGTTGATCGCTACGGGCGAACCAGTAGTCGCGTTCGGTGTACCGCGTGGGGCCTGCGGGGTCGAGTTGGCGGTCGTTGGGGGAACTCCGTTGGCGACATCGCGCTTGATCGCATTGATATCGCCCAGTGCGCCACTGAGGGCATTTTGCGTGGCCGCTGCCTGCCCCGTTTGGGCGATCTGGTTGGCGGCGTTTTCCAAAGCGGCCTGGGCGCCAGCAATATCGCCCTGATCCAGCAGATCGGCTGCATTCTGGAGTTGCTGAGCCAGTTGTGGGTTGGTCGCTGCCTGCGAAGCGGCGGATTCGCGCAGTTTCTGGGCAATCGCTGCGCGGCTAGCAGGATCCATATTTGGCAGAGTGGCGGCAAAATCTTTCATTGCCTGACTTGCCCCCGCATAGTCGCCGCTCTGCAACTTCTGGCCGATTGGGGCGGTTGCGCCAATCGTGCTGAGTTCTTCGCCCAACTGCGGTAGAGCCGCCGCGCGTTGGGCTGCCGCCGGATCCTGCATCTGGCGTAACTGGGCTTCAGTTTGGGCGATTCTGGCAACTGCCTGGGCTGGGTCAACGTTGCCATTGAGCAGATCCTGTTGCAATTGGGCCAGTTGCTGCGCGATCGCCTGTTGGGTAGCTGGATCGAGGTTGCTTTGGGCATTGACCTGCGCCTGCACCTGGGCCACCTGACTGGCCGCTTGCTGGACAATTTGGGTCTGCGCTTGCTTTTGCTGAATCGCCGCAGTTTGGGGATTTGGGAAGATCAGCAAGCCGAGAACCGCTACAGCAAGGAGGCCAAGGGTGATCGCCTCGCTGCGGCTGGGGCGCGGCCAGTTGATTGCTGCGGCTGGCTGGGCAACGACCAGCGCGGCAGTCTCTTGCAGGTGTTGATCAGCAAGGATACTGTGTGCGCGCCCATTCGTAAGTTCGAGCGCCGTGCTAACCCGCTCGCGCAGGCCCAGGGCGGCGTCGGCTTCGGCGGCTACAGTTGCAATGGGCAGGCGACGACAAAGCCCAATGAGGATGCCGATCAGGGTTCCTGCAACAATAGCACTGATCGCGTAGAGCAGAACTTTGTCCGGCAACCAGAGCGGTTGGAGACGCGCTATCACACAGATTGCCAGGGCCAGGCTGAGCCCCGCGGCCAGCCCATATCCGCCGTCTAGCAACATCATCTGCCAGCGCAATCGACGTTGGGTGCGGCGCAGCAGAGCATTGATTGGGGCTGGCAGGGCCAGACGAATCGTTTCGCTACTCACAACAGACTTGGTTCCTTCAGTCTATCTATTTCACACTTCTAGATAGAGATAGCTGCTCTATCCCTTCAACTGGTAGCAACGCTGGATAGCTGGAAAAGTTTCCAGCGTTGCTGCCTTGTTCTAGAGAAACTATAGCAATCTTTGGGCCGTTCCCCACCAGGATCAGCCTGCAAACGCGTGACTGTTTGGAACTTTTGTCAATGCCTCGGCGTATACTTAGACGAAATCAGGATTAGCAGACATCGTTGTGATCTGGACTAGTAAGGCGGTATTGTGCGACGAAGACGCAAAGGTGCAGTAATCTTTTGGCCCGGTGTTCACCACCATCCACGAGCGATGCTCAGCGTTGTGCTGCTCCTGCTGCTTGGGCTCAGCCTGGTCGTTACTGCACAGCCACCCAGCGTAGCAGCGGCGCTGGGGGTGCGGATTACCGCAACCGCGAATTTCGCGGGGAATTATCTCCCCGGTCAATGGGTGCCAATTACGGTATCCCTGGCGAATGATGGCCCCGGGGTCACTGGCGAAGCGGTCGTCGAAGTACCAGACTCACCACCGTTGCGCTTTACCCAACGAGTTGAACTCCCCACCCGTTCGCAGAAAGTGCTGACCTTGTACGCCCAGGTGCCAGGGCGGATCGCGGCGGTTACTGTACGGTTCGAAGCTGGTAAGGAGGCGGTTGCTGCTCCGCAGGTGACGCTGCGTGATATTCGGGCTACGACCAGATTAGTGGGGGTCATCGTTGACGATGCGGCGATAGGCGCTGAGCTTGCCCGCGCTATTGCGGCGGGATACAGCACCAGTCGCGTCGAAGTGATCACGGTGGCGGTGGCCGACATTCCCGCCAACACCTATGGTCTTGGCTCATTCAATGCCCTGATCGTTGGCGATGCCGCTACTGGGCGTTGGGATGCTGACCAACGGGCGGCGCTGGCGAACTGGGTGGCGCGTGGTGGGCAGTTGATCGTCGCTGGTGGTAGCAACTGGCAGAAGACCGCCGAAGGGCTAGGCGAGCTACCGCCACTGCACGCTACGAATAGTCGTACTGTGGCGAACCTGGCGGGATTGACGCAGATCGCTGCGGGTGCTGCACCAGCGGGCCAGAGTATCGTCGCGACCGGGGACCTGCTGTCTGAGGCAGTTCGTCTTGCCGAGCAAGAAGGATTGCCACTGGTCGCACAGCGGAACTGGGGTAGCGGCAAAGTCACGTCACTGGCGTTCGATCCCGCCGCCAATGCGCTCACCAGTTGGGCTGGCAGTAACATCTTCTGGCGCAAACTGGCGGTTGATACCGCACCGCCAGAGCCATTGGCTGACCCATTTACGCGAGGCGGCGGTTCTTATGCGGGTGGGGTCTCAGAACTGATTCAGGTTTTGCGCGATATTCCGGGGTTAGCATTGCCGCCCACCTGGCTCCTGATGCTGGTACTCCTGGCGTTTATTTTGCTGGTTGGGTTGGTGAATTATCTGGTGTTGCGGGCCATAGACCGCCGCGAATTGGCCTGGGTGACGATTCCGCTGATCACGCTGGCGTTTGCCGGGGTGATCTATGGGGTAGGCACCGTCACCAAAGGGCGGTCGCTTGTCCTCAATAGTGCTTCGGTGATCCGGGTTAGTCCCGATGTACGCAGCGCCGAAGCTCTGGCTTTTTATGGCATCTTCACACCTTCACGCGGCATCCGCGATCTGAGTTTTTCGCAAGAAGCCCTGGCGTTGCCCTTCTCCAAAGTGGGGCTTGGCGATGTTGGCGATCTGGGCGATGATGTGCGGTTTGAGCAAGGGGCGAGCAGCACGGTACGGGCGGCTTCGTTTGCCCAATGGACTCAGCGCACGGTGGCCGCCCAAGCTATGGTCGATCCCAAGAAGGTGGCGCTTGACCTGCAATTGCGCTGGGATGGCACGAAAGTCGTAGGAGTAATCACCAACAACTCTGGGGGCGCTGTTGAGGATCTTCTCCTGGTGTATAACGATCAGTATGAGAAAGTTGGGGCGTTGGCACCAGGGGCAAGCGCAACAATCAACTGGCTGCCAGTATCGTCTGGTAATCATTTCAGCAGTGGTCTTGGGGCCGCCTATTATGGCTATATTTCTCATCAGCGCTCGTTGGGGGTTGATGGACGGCGGGCAAATATCTTAAATGCATTGAGTGGTGGCGTGATCGATTACTCAATCCCTTCTTACTCATCGCCATATCAGACCCCAACGCCGCGCCCCACGCCAACGACCCGGCCACGCCCTGGTACACCAACCGCAGTACCAACCGCAGTGGCTACGCCAGCAACCTCAACTACGACTGTCACTCCTGGTGGTGGACGGATTATTCAGGTGTTATTCTGGCGTGCTGATGCTCCACTTGACCTCAAGATCACGGCAGAGGAGCGGAATATCTCAACGTTGGTGATCCAGGAAGCGATCCTTGAGGGCGTGCCCCAACCATAAACTTGGTAGTGTAGTGCGAGCAGGGAGAGAAGTATGACGCCGATTGTGGAAACACGCGGCCTGACCAAACAATATGGGAGTTTTCGCGCCCTGGATGATCTGAATCTGAAGATTGAACCAGGTGTGGTCTTTGGGTTTATTGGCCCGAACGGTGCTGGCAAAACGACCTCAATGCGGATTCTGGCAACCTTGCTGACCCCTACCGCGGGTGAAGCCTGGGTTGGGGGGTATTCGGTTGTGCGCGAAGCGAAGAAAGTTCGCGATATTCTGGGCTATATGCCCGACAACTTCGGTGTCTACGATAATATGAAGGTCTGGGAGTATCTCGACTTCTTCGCTGCTACGTATGGTATCCCCACAGCGCGGCGGCTTGGCCTGATCGACGATCTGCTGACACTGGTCGATCTCTACGATAAACGCGAGGGCTACGTTGAAGCCCTGTCGCGGGGGATGAAGCAACGGCTTTGTCTGGCCCGCACACTGGTTCACGATCCCCAACTCCTGATTTTGGATGAGCCTGCATCGGGGCTAGATCCGCGGGCGCGGATCGAACTGCGCGCCTTGTTGCGACAGCTTGGCGCACTTGGCAAGACGGTGATCGTTTCTTCGCATATTCTGACTGAGATGGCTGATATCTGTGATGAAGTGGGAATTATCGAACGCGGGCGTTTATTAGCCTCTGGCTCGATTGCCGAGTTGTTGCGGCAAGTACAGACCAATCGGATGGTGCTGGCGCGGATTATGCCCGATGCCCGCCTGGATGATGAGGCGATTGCTGAGCGCGTGCGAACAATTCCTGGCGTGCTTGGCGTGGAGATTGAACTGTTGCACACTGCTCCGCGTGGCGAACCAGCGGTGATTGCGATGGAGTCGACCAGGGCGCACGCTCTCTCGCAGATTATCCCCGGGCAAGAAGTAGCCGCACCACACTTGCAACCAGTGCCGCCAGCATTGCCAGTGACCGAAGCTGATCCCCTGACTGTCGAACATCGGTTGGCGGTTGAAGCAGCCGCTGTGCCTGCCCGCCTGCTGCGGATCGAGTTTGATGGCGATGATTATCGGCTCTACCAGTTGTTGGGTGAATTGATGACACGGGGCTTACCTGTCTACGGTTTTACTGAAGAAGTTGGCGATCTGGAGGATGCCTTCATGCGGATTACCCGTGGCTTGGTCGCCTGATGTCAGCACAACGAAAGGGGCAAGTGATATGACCGCAATGGCAGTTGAGCCAGCGGCCCAGAGTGCGCCAGAGCAACAGCCAGAGCAGACCCCTTCACTAACCTGGATTCGGATCCAGGGGATGCTGGCGAAGGAACTGCGCGGGCGGATGCGCGGCCCAA
This sequence comes from Chloroflexia bacterium, assembly GCA_039810045.1. Taxonomy (GTDB): domain Bacteria; phylum Chloroflexota; class Chloroflexia; order Thermomicrobiales; family CADCWN01; genus CADCWN01. The sequence continues at coordinate 23,581 of JBDHWF010000010.1, read as the reverse complement.
TCGCCTTTGTTGTCCTCACGGTCTATCTGCTCTTTCTGGCTGGCTTCACCTTGATGATCTATTTCTTTGCGAAATTATCGGCGACCGCAAGTCCGACCGACCCTGTGGGGAAACCCGTTTTTCTGGGTCTGGTGGCGTTTCAAATGGGGCTGGTCTGTTTTCTTGCGCCTTCGTTTACTGCTGGGGCGATCTCTGGGGAGCGTGAACGACAAACGTACGATCTGCTGATGACCACGCCGTTACCATTAGTCATGATTCTGGCATCGAAGCTGTTTGCTGCGCTGGCCTATGTCTTCCTGTTGATTATCGCCGTGCTGCCATTGTTGGCGATGAGCTTGTTTCTGGGCGGCGTGGCCCCAGAAGAAGTGCTGATCGCCTTTCTGATGCTCTTTGCGTCAGCGATCGTCTTTGGCACCGTTGGGCTCTGTTTTTCGGCCTGGATGCGTTCGACGATTGGGGCGGCAGTCCTCGCGTATGGTGCAATGCTGCTGCCAGTTGTGGCGCTACCAATCGTCGCTGGTACAGCGTTCACCTTTATTGTGGGGATTTTTTCTGGCGGGGCAAGTACTATGCCGCCATTTGTGGGCGGGCTGCTCTACTATGTGGGCGGGTTCTTGCTGTCGCTCAATCCGTTCATCGCTGGTGGCCTCACCGAGGCATTGGTGATGTCCAATAAATCGCTCTTCTTCTATACCATGAGTAATCCATTTGGCGCAGGAAGCGGTAGCGTGTTGGTAGTTGGCCCCTGGCTGATCTATATTCTCGCCTCGCTGGTGATGAGTGTGTTCTTCTTCCTGTTGGCCCTCTACCTGGCGCGACCAACCCGTGGCGATGGTCGCCAGCGCAAAGCTGCGCGCCCGCGATGAGCGGTGTTGGTTATCCCACACGCAAAGAACCGGGGCGACCACCACCACGCCAGACCTTTGCGGCGCAACTGTGGGAGTTCGTTGGTTATCCCGACGATGAGACCATCGAGCGACGGCGGATTCTCTACGCAATTGTGGCGTTGCGCCTGGGGTTTGGGCTGTTCTTTCTTTTGCGCGGTGGCGTGGTGGTTTTCGGTTCTGCGCCAGCCGCCTTCGCTGTGCGCCTTGGTAATCCCGCCAGTTTGGGGCTTGGCACCGTAGCGACCGATACAATCCTGTTCATCGTCGGCTGCTCGGAGATTGGTATTGGCCTGCTCCTGATTGCGGGGGCGTTCACCCGCGTCAGTGCCGTGGTTGGCACTGTCTTGCTAGCGGTAGCCCTGGCAATAGGGCAGTTTGATTTGCCCCTGCGCTGTTTGGCGGCCTGCGAAGATGCTCTGCTCGCTGGCCTGTTCCGACAAGAAACCGCCCGTAATGCGCTCTTGCTTCTGATCTGTGGGCTGTTCCCAATTGTTCTGTCCGGCAGCCCATTCCTCGGCGCTGACCGCGCCATTGATAAGCTGGAGGAGGAAGAACGCGACCGTGCGCCAGCCGTGCTGCCGCAGGAGGCGTGGATTATTCCACCCCTCCTGCGGCTGGGGCTTGCCCTGACGTTGGGCTGGTATGCGCTCGCGCACTGGCAGGCTGGTGGCTTGGTCGCCTTGCTCTTGGCGCTGCTGTTTCTGATTGGGCTGGGGTTACGCGTTGTTGTCGTCCTCTTGCTGCTCGGCTGGGCAGGGTTGCTCCTGCTGGTATTTCAGCGTATCCCAGGGATCGAGTGGCTGGCAGTGCTAGGGATCGCTGGGGCGTTGCTCTGTACTGGGGCGGGCCGCTGGAGTGTCGATGCCCTGATCGCCAAGCGTCTCCACCGAGCGATATAAGGGCTGTGAATCAACTGTTCTCGCTTTTAACCCGCGCTTCGTGGGCGAGTAGGCGCTTTTTGATATGGATGCCTCCGGCAAAACCAGTGAGTGAGTAGTCAGCGCCCACGACGCGATGGCAGGGAATCACCAGCGGAATCTTATTGGCGGCATTGGCTGAGCCAACCGCGCGCGCGGCGGTTGGTCGACCAAGCGCGTGGGCGAGTTGCCCATAGGTGCGCGTTTCACCGAAGGGAATGGCGGTTAATGCCTGCCAGACGGTCTGCTGCCAGGGTGTGCCGTGCAGCGCCAGGGGCAGCGTGAACTCCTGGCGGTTCCCCGCGCAATATTCACTGATCTCCCTGTGTGCCTGCGCGGTGCGGGCGGAGTCCTGGGTCAGTTGATAGCCAGCGCCAGTCAGTTCTGCTTCAAGGGAGCGATCATAGTGCCCATCGAGAAATTTTAGCCAGAGCAATGCGCCAGCGCGATCGACTGCGAAAGCGAGTGGCCCCGGCGCTTCCAATACGGTGTCCAGGTACGCAATCTTGGCTGCTTGCGCGGGGAGCTGCTCGATCCCGTGGCTCAGGTAAAAGTTGTCGGGCTTACAGAGTTTGCAGGCGCGGAGGCCCGCCGCGCGGGCTTCGGCAATCGTCTCGAAAAAGGTGACATTCTCCGGCTTTGGTTTGCGCGGTGGCCGACATGAAGGTAGGCAGTAAATCTTCGTGGTGCGGACTCCGACAATGAACTTGCCGTCTGCCGTAGCGTCTGAGGCAAGCATCTGTTCCACCATTGTTTCACGGTTGCGTAGCATTGTTCCTCCGTTTGTTGTGTCGATCAATTCGCTGCTACTCAGTATCAATGATCGCGTACAGATGTTCTACCGAATCCGTCCGCTGCAATTCGCGTCAGGCAGCGGTGCCCTGTCGTTGCCAGAAATGGAAGGTTGCCAGGCTCTGATAGGGGCTAAACCGCGCCATCAGTTGCAGCGTTTCGCGGGGCGTTGGGCGGATATTGAGCGCGAAGAACCGCTGTAGCCCTGCGGTGAGGACCGCATCGCCCACTGGCACGCAGTTGAGAAAACCATAATGCCGCATCAGCACGTAGTGGGCCGACCAGGGGCCAATGCCCCGTATCGCTAGTAGCCTGCGCTCGATCTGGAGCGCAGATTGATTAACGAAAGTGGGGAGTGGTAGTGCTCCATTGCTGACGGCTTGCGCGATCCCGATCAGGTACGCTGCCTTAGCCCTGGAGAACCCCAGCGCGATCAACTCTGCTGGTAGGAGCGTGGCCAGAGCCGTAGCTGTTGGCGGGGCATAGAGGCCGTTTATCGCCTGCTCGCCGACGCGCTCGATCAGACGGCGGCGTAAGGTGTAGGTGAAGGCCAGGGTGATCTGTTGCCCGGTAATGGCCCAGACGAGGGCATCGAACGGATCAGCAATTAACGGCACGCGCAGCCCATGCTGCCCGGCCACGAGTGGTGCCAGATCAGGTATGCTGCTGACCTGGGCCTCAAAGCGCGCGGGATGATGGGTCAGGCCGAGGATCCGCAAGAGTTGCGTGTGCAGTTGGGCTTTGGCGGCACTGGTGAGCGTGCTTAGGGCAGTGATCTGGCAATGGGCAACTCCTGAAGCGAACGTGACGGCGATCCCAACCGCGATTGGCTCGGCGGGCGGGTTCTCAACAGCCAGCACGGTGGTATAGCGCTGGTCGCAGACCTGCTCGGTCAGGCTCTGCCGATCGCGTCCGAGATACGGCAGAATCTGGCGTAATGGGTAGTCGGTGGGCAAGATGAGGGTGAAGGTCGATTGCTCGCGCAGGAGGCGATAATCGTGCGGCGCCATGGCGCTATATTTGCGGAAATTGTCGTTGAAGGTTGACAGATTCTCGTAGCCAACAGCAAAGGCGATCTCGGCGACGGCACGTGATTCTGTCAGTAATGCCCGCTGGGCGGCAGCGATCCGAGCGCGGTTGAGCAACGTAGCTGGGGTTGTATGGTAATAGGTGCGGAGGAGCGCGTGGAGTTTGCTGGTACCAACACCGATTGCTGGTGCCAACGCTGCCACGTTGGGATAGTTGCCAGGGTCTTGCCGCACGCGGCTGACCAGTTCTTCGATCAGCAGTTCCTCTGCATGATGCCCGGTATAGAAATCATCGGGCTTGCAGAGCTTACAAGGACGAAAGCCAGCGGCCCGCGCTTCAGTGGGTGTAGGATAGAACGTGACATTCTCTGGTTTTGGCTTGCGTGAAGGGCGGCAAGAGGGGAGGCAATAGATCCCAGTGGTGCGAACGGCGACAATGAACTGGCCGTCCGCTGTGGGATCGGCCCCCAACATCCGCGCCACCATTTCTTCTCGGCTCAGCATCACGCCCGCTCCCTTCGCCCTGATCCGATTGCTAAGGATAGCAATAGCAGGAGGGAGTGGCTACCGTATTTCTGTGGCGCAATTCAGGAAAGATTGCCGCGCAGCCGCAGTACAGTGCTGCGGCTGCGTGCACTAATCCTTGTACGGATCGAAGATATCTTCGCCAGCCATCACCACACCGAGCGGCTTGAGGGTGTGCAGAATACGAATCGTCCCAGCGTGGTAGGCCAGCACCTCTGGCAGCCGACGGTAGACGTGAGGGCTTTCGTCGGTGCCACCGCCGCGCAGTTCTACGCCCGCTTCACGCAGCCAGTCGTGCATCATCTCGGTGCTGATCTCGCCTGGGCGCAACTGTACCTGGACGCGACGACCATTAACCTTTGTCCAGCGGCGCTTCCCCGCTGCCCGGGTGCGGCTCATCACACGGCCCGCGCCATGTACCGTGCTGTGCAGTGCCAGCGTCGCGTCGTCGCTCGCAATCCCTTCAATAATCACGCTGATGTCGCCCATTGAGCCGCCGATAAAGCCGCGCTGGCCGGGGAAGGCGGGCGTGGCTCCTTTACGAACCACCATCACTCGCTCACCGCCATGCGTTTCCTCCCAGGCGTAGTTGTGGTGATTGTGGATCTCGTCGATCGCCGTGGCTCCCAGGATCGCCAAGACCTGTTCCACCACAAAGTCGCGACCAGCGTAGGCATACCGCCCCGCCAGTTGCATCGCGGCGTAGTAATCCTGCCCCAGCGCACTATCGAGCGAAAGGACAACTGCTGGCGCGTCCATCGCCTCACCCGGAGCTTTATCATCCCAGTCCCGCCCCGCCGCGAGATTGAGAAAGCCAGTGCAAGTGCGGTGACCCAGCCCCCGGCTGCCGAAGTGCACACCGATCCAGACGCTCCCCGCCTCATCAGCAAAAAGATCGACGTAGTGATTGCCGCTGCCAACGGTTCCCAACTGTTCGCGGGCCAATTGTCGTAACTTGCCCATTGGGCGCACGTCGCGCCAGGTGGGATCGTCAAACAGGGGATGCTCACGGTTGCGGCCACTGGTCTGGCCGATGCCGAAGACGACGGTGCTGGCGATCTGGTTCATAATCCCGCTGAGGTCGGCGCGAATATCGTCAATTTGTAGGTTTGTCTGCACGGCCTTGTTGCCGCAGGAGATGTCGAACCCGACCCCGTTTGGGGAGATGGCATTGCGGTAGGCCACCACCCCACCAATCGGCATCGCATAGCCCAGGTGACCATCAGCCATCAGCGCAGCGGCGGCAACCTGCTTGTCGGCGGCACAACGCTGGATCTGGCTGAGTGTTCCTGGTTCGTGGTCGCCCCAGATGGGGATTGTGTCAATCATTGCGGTCGCCATCGGCGCACTCCTTCACTACTCATGAAATACAGTGAGGCGGCGGTGACTGTTGCCACCGCCGCCTCGTGCCGTCCTGCCATTTGTCTGGCAGTCGTTACTGATCGTCAGGGCCGATAATTGCTTCTTTGACGCGCTCGAAGATTCCTTTGCCGTGATGGTCATGTTCGGTACCAGTGGTCGCCACGGCTTTACGGCCAAACGATGCGCCGAGTTGCTCGAACAGGGCGCGTTGTTCACTGGTGAGCTTGGTAGGCACCTGAACGCGCACGGTGACGATCTGATCGCCGCGATCGCCGCCGCCAACCGTTGGTGCGCCATGCCCGCGCAAGCGGAACGTTTGCCCGGTTTGGGCGCCTGCAGGAACTTTGAGCTTGGCTGGGCCATCAACGGTCGTAACCGTGATTTCATCGCCAAGGGCGGCTTGCGCCACATCGATCATTTCCTCGGTATGAATCTGCTTCCCTTGCCGCGTAAACCCTTTCTTCGGACGGACACGGATACGCACGTAGAGGTTGCCAGGACCACCACCACGTGGGCCAGCCTCCCCTTGTCCAGTTAGCCGCAACGTAGCATCGTCCTCAATCCCAGCTGGGACGGTGACGGTTAGCGTGGAGGTCTGGCGTACCCGCCCCTCGCCGTTACAGGTCTTGCAGGGGCTGCTAATGATGACCCCTTCGCCCTGACACCGTTCGCAGGGGGCGGCAGTCATAAACTGGCCGAGGATCGTGTTCTGCACCCGTCGAACCTGACCACTACCAGCGCAGGCCAGACAGGTGGTTGGCTGTGTGCCTGGTTCAGCACGGTTGCCGTTGCAGGTTTGACAGGTTTGCATTCGCGTGACGCTCAGTTCACGTTCTGCACCAAAGATCGCCTCCTCAAAGTCAAGCGCGATCTGCGTTTGCAGATCAGCACCACGGGGTGGGCCGGATTGCCGCGCCCCGCCCCCACCGAAGAAGCTCTCGAATAGGTCGTCGAAGGGGGAACCGCCACCGAACGGTGAGCCACCGCCGAAGGGGGAACCGCCGCCCATACCACCCTCAAACGCGGCGTGACCATAGCGATCATAGGCGGCGCGTTTCTGGTCATCCGAGAGAACGTCATAGGCCTCTCGGATCTCCTTGAAGCGTGCTTCGGCCTCTGGTGCCTTGTTCACATCGGGGTGATACTTCCGCGCTAGCCGCAGATAGGCCTTCTTGATTTCAGCATTATTGGTGTTGCGATCTAGCTCAAGTGTTGTGTAATAATCTGGCTTTGTGACCATCGATCTTCTTTCTCGCCTCTGATGTTGTTGCCCGGTGTTGAAAAGACAGCACGGCCCTCGGATACGCTCCGTGGGCCGAGTTTGCACTCTGCTACCATCAGTATAACATTCCTACTACCGCGCCGAGAAGAGGTCGCACGGACAGCGTGCTACGACCATTGGTTCAGGCTGTCCCCAGGCGATTATGGCCGCCAGATGATGACGACGATGGCGAGAATGGCGCAGGTAAGCAGAAAGAGGGCAGTGATGGCGTAGACGACAAACGCCTGTCGCTGTGCACGGCGTTCGCGATCAGTCTTAGTGGCTGGCAGGACGATTGCCGGTTCGATAGTTTGTGGTCCAATGAACGCCCCGCACTGTCCACAGAAGTTGTTGCCTGTGGGGTTTGTCGTGCCGCAAGCGCGGCATTGGATCTGTTCAGCCATTGGTGGTTCCTGCCTGGGTGGTGGCGACGTAAAGAATGCGCGCATCGTCAGCAGTCGGTGGTTCCAGGGTTAGTTCTAGCACTGGTTTGACTGCAAAGCTATTGAGTATGTGCAGCCCTGCTGATTCCAGGGCTAGACGCACTTCTTCCTGACTGTAGGCTCGCTGCCGATGATCTTCCGTCACTGTTTGCTCGATGCCATTTTCGCGGGTGATCACACTCAGCGTCGTAGCGGCTTGCTGGCTGGCTGGGTGCCAGGCCGTGGCCCAGCGGTAGGCGACCGCGCCCAGGTCAAACGTTGTCGGTTCGGCTGGTTCGGATTCGTAGGCGCGAGCAGTGGTGAGGTCGCAGATGAACAGGCCATTGTCAGCAAGGGCGGCGCGAACCTGACGCAACCCTTGTACCAAATCTGCCGGATCGGTGAGGTAGTTCAGGCTATCGAAAATACAGGTGATCAGGTCGAATGGTTGCTGGAAGGCGAAGGCGCGGAGGTCGGCGCAGACGAACTGACAGGCTGCCTGCGCCTGCCGCGCCTTAGCCTGGGCGACGGCCAGCATCGCCAGCGAGCGGTCAAGGCCCACCGTCCACAATCCCGCAGTGGCGAGTTGTATCGCGGCGGTGCCAGTACCGCAGGCGAGGTCGAGTGCTGTGCGCGGTTGCCGTTGATAGCGTGGTAACAGCGTTTGCTGAACGAACGCGATCAGTGTGGCGCTCCACTGGCTCAGCCCCTGGCGGTCGTAATGCGGTGCATACGCAGTGTAGCTATCAGTCATCGGTGGTGGTCATTGCCCCCAGATGGGCCAGCAGTGCAGCACTGGTCTTGATCCCGTTATAAAACCGCGCCACTTCCAGGTTTTCGTTTGGCGCGTGGTTGGCTTCGTCGGCATTGGCGTATGGCGTGCCAAAAGCGGGTAAGCCCAGAATCTTGGTGAAGACATAATCGGGCAAGCTGCCGCCCAGCGCTGGGACGAGGAGTGGTGCGCCCTGTGCGGCAGCGATCGCCGCCTGAAGTGGCGTGGCATACGGCGAATCGAGCGGGGTTTTCGATGGGTCCATCGATCCTTGGCGCTCAACACGTACGCTGGGGGCGTGCTGTTGTACGTGGGCTTCGAGTTTGGCAAAAATATCATCGGCGGTCTGCGCTTCGACCAGCCGAATGTCGCACTTCGCCATCGCCTCGTGTGGCAGTACCGTCTTGGAGCCAGGGCCACTATAGCCGCCGTGTAATCCGTTGATCGTGAAGGTCGGCCAGGCCGAAAGGCGGTCGAAGAAACCGCGATCAGTGGGCGCATCGAGTTCATTGAGATCAAGCGATTGCAGCACGGCGGGCAGATCGATCGGCAGTGTGTCGAGCGCTGCCCGCTCTAACGGCGTTAATGGCTGTACCTGATCGTAAAAGCCGTCGATCAGCACCTCGCCCTGTGGACTTTTCATCGTGCTTAAGAGATGGACTAATGTCCAGAGTGGGTTTGGGGCCACGCCGCCCCAGTTGCCGGAGTGCAGGTCGTGGTTCGCCCCACGGGCGTGCAGCGAGAACGATAGCACTCCGCGTACGCCAAAGTTCAGGGTCGCCTGCCCGCTCTCGTGGGCGGGGCCGTCTGCTGTGACCACCAGATCGGCGGCGAGTTGGTCGCGGTGACTGCGGACAAAGTCGGGCATTCGCGGCGAACCGATCTCTTCCTCGCCTTCCAGCAACACTTTGACATTGCACGGCAGTTGACCGAGTACCGCCAGCGTCGCTTCGATGCCCAGGATCTGGGCGAGGTGCTGACCCTTATTGTCGCCAACACCACGGGCGTAGATCCGGCCATTGCGGATCGTTGGCTCGAATGGCGGCGATTCCCAGGCATCGAGTGGGTCGGGTGGCTGGACATCGTAATGACCGTAGAGCAGCACGGTAGGCGCGTGGGGCTGGTCATTGCGTGCGCCTAGCACCATCGGCCAACCGCTGGTCTGGATAATTTGTGGATCAAGCCCCAGCGGGCGCATGATTCCCGCGATATGCTCGGCAGTCTCGGCGATCCCCAGACCGTGCGCGCTGATACTCGGCTGGCGCAAGTAGGCAAAGAGGCGGTCGAGATAGTCCTGACGATGCGCGTCAATGTAGGCAAAGACTGCGCTGAGATCTGGTGTTGCGGTCATTGGTCCTGTCCACTCCTTCGTCGTTGCTGCTGGGTTAGTTAGGCTGGTACGCCACTTTCGGCAGAAGGCCGCGCTGTGCCGCCACTAATTCCGAGTGGCACTCCATCAGCCCGCCAGCAGGCGGCACCGTGGAAGCGGCCAGCGTCGTCAACCATGACGCCATTCATCCCGCCGGCCACCTTTTCGACCAGTGTGACCTGATGCCCGCGCGCTGTCAGTTCGGCTTGGAGGGTGTCGAGGTTGAGGAAGCCGCGTTCCAGTTCCAGGTCGGCGCCTTGTGTCCAGCAACGGGGCGCTTCGACGGCTTCTTGCAAGGTCATCTTGTGGTCGATCACATTGATGATCGCCTGAGTGACTGCGGCGAAGATCCGCTTGCCCCCTGGGGTGCCAAGGGCCATAAACGGCGCACCATCGCGCAGGACAATCGTCGGTGACATTGACGAGAGAATCCGTTTGCCGCCCGCAATCGAGTTTGTGCGGCCTGGGGTCGGGTCCATCAGCACCATACAGTTATCGAGCAACATTCCCGTGCCAGGGCAGGTCACTTTCGAGCCAAAAGCGCTATTCAGCGTTTGGGTCGCACTGACGATAGTCCCTTCATCATCCATCACCGTCAGATGGGTTGTATTGGCTCCTTCGCCGCCGAGGAACTGCGCGACTTCCGCCTGTTTGCCAGCGGCAAAATCGTTCGCCTTGGTCAGATCGATTTCGGCGCGGCGTTGGTTGCCGTAGTCCTTAGAGGTCAGCCATTCGACCGGGACGTTCGTTGTTTCGGGGTCAGCCATATACTGGCGACGGTCAGCAAAAGCGATCTTCAAGGCTTCGGCAAAGAGGTGCTGATAGCCCGGTGAGCCGAATTGCAGGTCGCCCTGACCCACCGCATACGCTTCGAGCAAGTTGAGGATCTGGGCAATGTGGGTGCCGCCGGATGATGGCGGAGCCATCGATACGATCTCATGGCCGCGATAGGTCGCACGAATCGGCGCACGCTCGAATATCCGATAGCTGGCGAGATCATCCTGAGTGATCAGGCCGCCATTTGCTGCCATGTCGTCGGCGATCACCTGCGCGAGTGCGCCGGTGTAGAGGGTTTCCGCCCCCTCGTCGGCGATCTGGCGCAGGGTGCGGGCATAGTCGGCGCGAACGATCGTCTGGCCGACCGTTGGCACTTTACCCCCTGGCAGGAAAACTTCGGCTGAGGCTGGGAAACGGCTCAGTGCCGCCTGCCCATCAACGATCATCCGAATCAGGTAGGCTGATGCTGGGAAGCCGCTGGCGGCAAAGCGGATCGCTGGTTCAATTAGGCGGGCGAGCGGGAGGCGACCATACTGTTCGACCGCGTGCGCCCAGCCTTTCAGGTTACCTGGAGTGGCCACAGCCAGATAACCAATGTCGTTCTCTTTGTCAACCGTTTCGTAGTCGAGGCTGGTCGGAATTGGCCTAAACATATCCGGCGTGGCCTTGGCGGGGACAGTGGCATAGTTATCGATCGTGGTCACTGCTCCTGAGCGTCCATCACGAATCACGAAGAAGCCTGCCCCGAAAGGCGACACCATCATCGGCTCGACGACCGAGAGGGCAAAGAGGGTGGCGACGGCGGCATCGACCGCATTGCCGCCCATGCCCAACATCTCGGCCCCAGCAATTGAGGCTAAGGGGTGATTCGAGGCGACGATTGCGCATGAGGCGATGACACCCTGCTTGTACGTTGTCAGTTTGGCTGCTGCACCATTGCTCATTGCTTACTCCCTTTTCTTCGGCGTTACGCTGAATACGCAGAGTGTCGCATGGGTGCGTGGGGTGAGCAAGCGTGCTCGTTTACCGTTCGCGCTGTACCACCAGGATGTCGCGGTGTTTGATCTGACGATCAACGGCGTGTTCGAGGGTGTCGTATGGCGGGGTATTGATGACACGCAGCCCACGATGGCGCTCGACAGCGGCGATTGCGATCTCACGCCGCACTCTGCTGGCCTCCCAGGCGAGGGCCATCGTGCCACCAGGGAGCAATACCTCACCCCAGCGCGGTAACGCTCGTTCTAGCAGGTGTTGGATCTGCCCCTGATGCTGAATCCCGTAGGGCAGATCGCTGACAACGGCGTGGAAGCGCGAGCCGCCGGGAATCCCGGCCAGTAATTCCAGAGCATTGACGGTATCACCGTGGAGCAGGCCCAGCGTTCGCGTTGGCTCACCTTTGCGGCCAATTGTGAAGATCGCCCGCCGCCCGACCGAGCGCACCCGTTCTTCGACGCGCTGATAGGGGGTGCCAATGGCGCGGAGGAACTGTTGCAAATAGGCGTCAGTTGTGTCGAAGTCCTCCTTTTCCCGCTCGATCCCAAAGGCGTCATAGCCCCGTACCAGGGCGGTAAATAGGGTCGTTCCGCCGCCAGCAAGAGGATCGAGGATCCGCAGCCGTGAACCAATCTGCGTGGCAAACTCACCAGCGAAAACTGCCAGATTGAGTAGCACCATTGTAAAGAGTTCGTTCGTTTTGCCCCGGTAACGGCGTGTTTCAATCAGCTCTGGTGGAAGAAAGGCAACCGCCGCTGGATCACGCGGGCGCAAGAAAGGCCCTTCCTGCCCAGCTAGATCGGGGAAATAATCGTAGACGCCAGCAATGGTGCCAAAGTAGTCAAGGATCGCCAGATCGGCTTCGGTTGGCTCATCAAGATCGACCAGCAGGAACTCCAGGCCGCCAAGCGATTGGAACTCGTGGTCGCGCAGGCGCGGGCCAAGTGGTGAGGCCAGCAGTTCGGGCAACGTCAGGAACTGCGCCAGATCGCTGTAGAGTGTTGAACGTTGCGGCGCAATCGCCAGAGCCAGCAGCATTGAAGGCAGTCTCCATTCACAAATACGGACAGCGCACACTCGCCTGCCATCAGGTGCAGGCGAGTGTACCAAAACCGCGCTTTCAGAGGAGGTGGTTGTTTAGACTCAACTACGTCGTCGCAGCGACGATAGGTCGTCGTCATCGCTGGAAAGGCGGGTCACTTCGGTGGTCAGGTCATCACTGAGGGTGCGCCCAACTGCTTCCTCAAGTTCGGTCAGGGCGTCGGTCTCGGGTGGTGTATCCCCGCCCGCATCCTCGGGAAGCAGTCCGCGAGTACTCTCTACTTCAGCGGTGTCCTCAAAGGGGTCGTCATTGATCTGCTCGGTGATCAGTTCGCCAACCTCCGGCTTGGCCGGAATTGCATCGCGGCGTTCTTCTGTCATCATCATCTCCTTCGTTCACTATTGGGCCTGCGCTTTGCACAGGTTGGCGACAGTGGCGCAATAACGATACCAGCAAGGGTGGTGATGCGCTGATGGGGGTGATCGGGTTTAATTGCGTTGAGCGCCAGTGTGCTGCGCTTGGGTTTTCTGCACCCCACCGAATCAAGGCAACCTGCTGTTTGTGATTAGCATTACGCCAGAAGAACATATGTTCTATTCGGTGTGCTATACTTTTCTGGTGAACTGCGGGCGTATGACAGGGGGCAACGATGTCGCTAGAGCGGCTAGTCAGTAGCACCGAGCGTGAGGAAGATCGCGCCGTTGAGACCAGCCTGCGCCCACGGCACCTCGACGAATATATCGGCCAGGATCGCGTCAAAGAAAACTTGCGAATCGTCATTGAGGCGGCGAAGGCCCGGAGCGAGGCGCTAGACCATGTGTTGCTCTACGGCCCGCCGGGGTTGGGGAAGACGACGCTGGCGCAGATTCTGGCGACTGAGATGGGCGTCAGCTTGCGTATTACCTCCGGCCCAGCGATTGAGCGGGCGGGCGACCTGGTCTCGATTCTCACCAACCTGAAAGCGGGCGATGTCCTCTTTATTGATGAGATTCATCGACTGGCGCGGCAGGTGGAGGAAGTCCTCTACTCGGCGATGGAAGATTATGCGGTCGATATTATTATCGGTAAAGGTCCCGCCGCCCGCTCGATGCGGATCAGCCTGCCCCGCTTTACCCTAGTTGGAGCCACAACCCGATTAGCGTTGCTGACCTCACCGCTGCGTGACCGCTTTGGGATTATCCATCGGCTCGACTTCTACGATAACAAGGCGATGCTGGAAATTATGCGCCGCTCGGCCAAGATTCTTCGTGTGCAGATCGATGAGGATGGCGCACACGAACTGGCGACGCGGGCGCGCGGTACGCCCCGCGTGGCGAATCGCCTGTTGAAGCGCGTGCGCGACTATGCTCAGGTGCGGGCGGATGGGACAATTGATGGCGCGGTGGCGCAAGAGGCGTTGGGGCGTCTGGAGATCGACCCGTTAGGATTGGATGAAACCGACCGCCGGGTACTGACCGCGATTATCGATAAATTCGAAGGTGGGCCAGTTGGTGTAGCGACGCTGGCAGCAGCGACCAATGAGGAAGTCGATGCGATTATGGATGTCTACGAGCCATACCTGATCCAGCTTGGTTTCTTGCAACGCACCCCCCGTGGGCGGGTCGCTACGCGACGAGCCTACGAGCATTTGGGGAAGAAATATGCGGCCTCGGCGGTGGCGCAGGCCGCTGCCCAGATGACCTTTCTCGATCCTGACAACGAAGAAGACCTGTAGGCTGCTGCGGTTCCTGATGGCGATGATGGTGCTGTGATGAAGGGGCGGGCCACGCACTCCGCGCCAGATCTCCTGCCAGTGCTGCGAGCAGCCACGCACGTCTTGCACCCTGACGAACTGGCGGCCCCAATTCTGGTTGGCTTTTCGGGCGGTGCGGATTCGCTGACCTTACTGCATCTGCTGATGCGCTGGTCTGCGGAAACGGGCGCTGAGATTCACGCGGTGATCATTGATCATCAGTTGCGGCCAACGGCGGCGGACGAAGCAGCAGCAAATGCGGCGCTCTGTGCCGCCTGGGGCATTGCCGCGACAGTGCGCGTTGTTGATTCAGCGCAATTAGCGGCGGGTGGCGGGGTCGAAGAAGGGGCGCGGCAGGAGCGATATCGCCTCTTTGCGGAAGTGGCGCAAGCAACTGGTGCCCGAACGCTCGCCCTGGGGCATCAGGCGAACGATCAGGCGGAAACAGTGCTACTGCATCTGCTGCGTGGTGCCGGCTTGGGTGGGCTGCGGGGGATGCCGCTGGTGCGGCGTGCAGGCGATTTGCTGGATCAGTTCGCTGCAGCTGATGCAGCAGGGATCTTGCAACGCCCCGCGATCTGGCGGCCATTGCGTGAGGTGAGCCGCGCGACAATTGAGGCCTATTGTCGCGCCTGGAAGCTCCAGCCAATCCACGACGAATCGAATGATGACGTAGCGTTTCGGCGCAACGGCGTGCGGCACGACCTCTTGCCCGCTGCTGAACAACTCTTCCCTGGCACAACGCTGACCCTCGCCCGCGAAGCCGACCTGTTTGCTGCGGAAGACGATCTGCTGCACGCGCTGACCGCAGCGGCCTGGTCACGCACTGTGACTACCGCTGGTCCGTTGCTGCTGATCGACCGCGCCGCCTTTCGCGCCGAAGATCTGGCGTTGCAACGCCGCGTACTCCGCCAAGCTGTGGCGCAGTTTGACCCCACTGGTGCGCCCCTGGGCGTGGGAGCGCGGTCTATTGAGGCGGCACGAGTGGGGATTGTCGCTGCCGAGAGCGGTGGGCAATGGCCGTTGCCCGGCGGGTTGCGCTTGCTGGTCGAGCGTTCGCGAGCGGTGATCGGCCCGGCCAACGCCATTGAAACCGCACTGCGGCAGCAAAGCGAGTTGCCATTCGTCTCCCCGGGCTGGTCTATCTCGGTGGCTGAGTTAGTCAGGGTGCCACTCTCTGCGGGCTGGATTGTGCAGCGACTTGCTAGTGTGGCGCCTGCGAATGACTCAGCCAGTTATCGGCTGCCAGCAACGGCTGAACCGCTTGTACTGCGTACCTGGCAGCCGGGGGATCGCCTTCTGCTGCGCAATGGAAACAGCCAGAAATTACAGGACTGGTTCGTTGACCATTACACCCCGCGTTACTTGCGCGGGCATCTCGTTTTACTGGCCGCAGGGCAGCAGATTTTCTGGATCGCTGGTGTCGCCGCGTTTGCCTCCGGCGGCGCCCCTGCTGATGGCCCGAATGAACAGGTGCAACTGCTCTATAATGACCGCGATTGCGAACGATAAGGCGGCGGGATTTGCTAGAGGAGCGGTGATGGAAGAACTGGTGATCAATGGGCAGCGAGAGCGGATTGCCCGGGTGCTGATTCCGGCGGAGACGATTCAGGCGCGGGTGCGGGAGATTGGTGCACAGATTCGGGCTGACTACGCAGATTCTGAGCAACCGTTGATGTTGGTTGGGATTCTGCGGGGCGCGGTCGTCTTCATGGCCGATCTGATTCGGGCGATCGACCTGCCTACAGTTACCATCGATTTCATCGCGGTCTCCAGCTATGGGGCGAGTACAGAATCAAGTGGGGTAGTGCGGATTTTCAAAGACCTCAACGAACCAATCGAAGGGGTCAATGTGATCATTGTGGAAGATATTATTGATAGTGGCCTGACGCTGGCCTACCTCCTTGATCTACTCAATCGGCGGAATCCCGCCAGTGTGAAAATTTGCTCATTTTTACTGAAAGAACGCGAACGCTCCCAGATCGTGCCGCCAGCCGATTATCTCGGTTTTACGATTCCCGATGAGTTTGTAATTGGCTATGGGCTGGATTATGCGGGGCGCTATCGCAACATTCCGTATCTCGGGGTCTTGTCGTTGACCGCTGTGGAAGAAAATGGCTCGCTGTGACCATCGCTCATGCTGCGACGTTATGTACTGCAGTTGATGGCGAGTGGTGCCAGCATCGCTGGCAAAATTGCGGCACCGTTGTGCTTAATTCGTTCACCATTGTTGATGAAGGCGGTAGAGGCATCTGCTATACTTTTTCGTAATCAATGGCGAGCCACAGCCTACGACGAGACACTCCTTCAGGCACGTCGTAATCGCATGGCGTGGGATGAGGGATTGAGTTTTGCATCTGCATAGCGGCCACGGAGGAATTCATGCCGAATAACAAGTGGGCGAAGCACACCTTTGTCTGGGTGTTGCTAGTCCTGGCCTCGATCTTTATCTGGTTCACCTTTGTGGCGAATCGTGCGCCAGTCCCAGATATTGATGGGAAGCAACTGGCAAGTGATATTGCGCAGGGACAGGTTGAACGGATCGAGACGCAAACTGGCTCAAATAACGTCCTGATTTACTACAAGGGGCAACGAGAGCCAAAACCGACCCATCTCTCGGACGGGGTAACGATTTACGATTTCCTCAGCACCTACAAGGTTGATCTGACCACGGCAAATGTGCGGATTGAAACAAAGCCAGCCAGCCAGTGGGGCGGGGTGCTGAGTACGCTGACCTTCCTGCTGCCAACCCTGTTCCTGGTCGGGATCTTTGTCTTCATGATGCGGCAAGCGCAGGGGTCGAATAATCAGGCGATTTCGTTTGGCAAGAGCCGCGCCCGCATGTTTACGGGCAATCGTCCAACGGTCACGTTTGCGGATGTGGCTGGCGTGGAGGAAGCCAAGCAGGAACTGCAAGAAGTCGTCGAGTTCCTGAAGTACCCCGACAAGTTTGCGGCCCTGGGCGCGCGGATTCCCCGTGGTGTGCTGCTGGTTGGCCCGCCAGGAACTGGCAAGACCCTGCTCTCGCGGGCAGTGGCTGGTGAAGCCGGGGTACCGTTCTTCAGTATCAGTGGTTCCGAGTTCGTGGAAATGTTCGTTGGTGTCGGTGCCTCCCGCGTGCGTGACCTCTTTGATCAGGCGAAGCGCAACGCCCCCTGTATTATCTTCATCGATGAGATCGACGCGGTTGGTCGGCAGCGCGGCGCTGGGCTTGGTGGCTCACACGATGAGCGTGAGCAGACCTTGAACCAGATTCTGGTGGAGATGGACGGGTTCGATTCGAACACCAATATCATCATCATTGCGGCGACCAACCGTCCAGATGTGCTTGACCCCGCCCTGTTGCGCCCCGGTCGTTTCGACCGTCAGGTAGTGCTTGATCGCCCTGATATCAAGGGGCGGCAGGCGATTCTCGATGTGCATACCCGTGGCAAGCCACTGGAAGAGGGCTGTGATGCGGAGTCACTGGCGAAGCAGACGCCTGGTTTCTCTGGCGCTGACCTGGAAAATCTGGTGAATGAGGCCGCGATTCTGGCGGCACGGCGGAATAAGAAGACGATTGGTAAGTCGGAGTTAGAAGAAGCGATTGACCGTGTGCAGGCTGGCCCAGAGCGCAAGAGCAAGGTGATCAGCCAGCGCGAGAAGATTATGACGGCGTATCACGAGGCGGGTCACGCAGTCGTGGCGCGGGTACTGGCCCATGCCGATCCTGTGGCGAAGATCTCGATTGTGGCACGGGGGATGATGGGTGGCTATACCCGCTACCTGCCAGAAGAAGATCGCTCTTATCACACGCGCTCTCAACTGCAAGATTTGCTGGTCTGTATGATGGGTGGTCACGTTGCGGAGCGGCTGGTTTTCGACGAACTTTCGACGGGAGCGACCAGCGACATTGAGCGGGCGACGAGTTTGGCCCGGAAGATGGTCACTGAGTTTGGGATGAGCGACAACCTTGGCACGATTGCCTATGGGAAGAAAGACGAAATGGTCTTTCTTGGTCGCGAGATCAGCGAGCAGCGCAACTACAGCGAGGCTGTCGCGGTCAAGATCGACGCCGAAGTGAAGCTGTTGATCGACACTGCCTATCAGCGGGCGATGGAACTGTTGACCAAGTTTATGCCCGAGACGATCAAGATCGTTGATGTGCTGATGGAGAAAGAGACGATTGACGGTACGGAGATCGATCAGTTCTTCGAGGAACCGAAGCCGAAGCCACGGTTGGTTGGCCCACCAATCACCGAACCCGCGTTAGTCGCTGCAACGCAAACGCAGCCACAACCCGAACGGCGGGTGGAGCGGCAGGAGCCTGAGCCACCACCACCAGCGGGCGGTATCTTCCGGCCACAACCCGCATAAGATTCTGAATCGTTCAACCTGCTCAGTGCCCCTGATCGGTAAATCAGGGGCACTGAGCTGTTAATCAGGCTGAGCGGGCGTGGTATGCTCAGGTCAGGTTGAAATTGACCATAGCAAAGTGAGGAAGACTATGGATCTGGGGATTACGGGCAAGGTAGCGCTGGTGACTGCGGGCAGCAAAGGGCTGGGGAAAGCCGTCGCGTTGGAACTCGCCCGCGAAGGGGTGCAGGTTGCGATTGCCTCGCGTTCGTTGGCTGAGCTAGAACAGGCAGCAGCGGAGATCAATACGGCAAGCGGGCACCAACCGTTCGTCTTTGCGGCGGATCTGACGGTTGGCGAACAGATCAACCAGTTGATCGCGGCGGTGCTGGCGCAGTATGGACAGATTGATATTTTGGTCAATAACACTGGTGGCCCGCCCCCAGGCTACTTCGATGATTTTGATGATGCGGCTTGGCAACAGGCGGTAGACCTCCTGCTGCTCAGTAGTGTGCGCCTGATTCGGGGCGTTTTGCCAGGAATGCGGGAGCGCAAATGGGGCCGGATTATCAACTCCACCTCCGTTGCCGTGAAACAGCCGATTGGTCAGCTATTGCTCTCTAATGCCGTGCGTACCGCCGTGATCGGGTTGGCGAAAAGCCTGTCTAACGAAGTCGCCGCCGAAGGGATTACGGTCAATAATCTGCTGCCAGGGTCGATCTATACCGACCGCGTGATCAAGAACAACCAGATCGGCGCACAGCGGGCCGGGAAGACGGTCGACGAAATCCGGGCCGCTGCTGAGGCAGAGATCCCCATGCGGCGTTATGGTCGGGTCGAGGAGTATGCAGCGGCGGCGGCGTTCCTGGCCTCGGAGCGGGCCAGTTACATCACTGGCACCAATCTGCTGGTCGATGGTGGTGTCTACAAAGGTTCACTCTAAAACGACTGTGGAAGCACTGCCAGATCGCCAGTTGCTCTTTAATCAACTCTGCGTTGAAGCGGCTGTCTGTCGGCTGTGCCCGGCGATGGAGGGTCGTCGCCGATTACTGAGTCGGGAAAATGGGCCGCTTGATGCCCGCGTGATCTTTATTGGCGAGGCCCCTGGGCGGCATGGCGGCGAACAGAGTGGCGTGCCGTTCAGCGGCGATCAGGCTGGCAGAAACTTTGAGCAACTCCTGGCGATCGCGGGCCTCAGCCGGACGGAGATCTTTATTACGAATGCGGCGCTCTGCAACCCCCGCGATCAGCAGGGGCGGAATCGTACGCCAACCACTGGCGAAGTTGCCAACTGCAATCAACTCCTGGCGCGGCAACTGGCACTGATCCCCGCACCTTTCATCGTCACTCTGGGGGCCGTGGCGTTGCGGGCATTGGGGCGAATCGCGGCCCATCAGTGTGCGTTACGAACAGCAGTGGGGCAGGTTGTTTGCTGGCAGGGTCGTTTGCTGATTCCCCTCTACCATCCGGGATCGCGGGCGCAATTAACTCGCTCCTTTGCCCAACAGTCTACTGATTTTGCGGCACTCGGCGCGTTGATTCGCACGGCAACGTCGCCAGATTAGCGCCCTAACATTGGTTGGAACTTTTCGCGCTGGCAGTACGTTTTGATCGGTGAGGACCCACGCGAAACCGTGTAGCACTGAATCGCCATATGCTATACTTTGGGGTATCTTCCTCATTTTGTAATGGAAGTCGGGCGATAGATTACGACAAGTGCCTCTCGCGGCGAGGGGCGGGAAGCTCAAGGAGGATTCGATGGGGATTGGTGCGCTACAACCGATGCATTTACTGCTGATCTTGGCAATTGTGCTGGTGGTCTTTGGGGCCGGTAAGCTGAGCCAGGTTGGTGGGGCGCTTGGGCAGAGTATCAAAGAGTTCAAGACCAACGTGACTGATCCTGAAGAAGAGGCCCGCAAGGAAGCTGAGGAAGCGGCAGCCAAGGCTGCGGCAACCAAAGTTGAGGCGACCAAGGTTGTTGCAGCCAAGGCTGAGCCCGTTGCGACTGCCGCACGTCAGGCCGAGGTCGCACCACTGCGCCGCGAGGAGATCTAACCCCTCCCTTCAATCACGAATCAAGCAGGCCGCAGGCATTGATGCCTGCGGCCTGCTTTTGCGCTCTGGTTTAGGCGAGTGCCGCACTGACGGCCTGTTGGGCTTCGTAGAAGGCGTGCCAGACGCGGTTACGGGCGCGGCGTAACTGGGCTGCCAGGTAGCGCGCTTCGTCGCTCTCTGGCGGTAGCGCCGCTAATTGCCGCAGTGGTTGGAGTACGGGGATCGGCTGGGCACCAAGTGCGAGATCATGCTCGTATTCCCCCGTTAGGGTGTAGTTGACGGGCGTGAGAATCCGGCCCAAGGCCATCAGGCAGTTGTTCAGCCGCTGCGTAGCGGCATCGTCAGGCTGCTGCAGGGTTGCTTGTTGCAATCGTTCAACCTGCGCTAGAGCGCGGTCGGCCTCTGCCAGCACCGCCGTGAGGTCAAAGCGGTCGCCAATCACCGCAGCGAGTTCGTTCAACGTGGTCTGCATCTCGTTGATCGTCGCGCTGTAGTCGAATGGTAAAAGTCGCTCAGTACAGAGCCGCCAGAGCGTTAGCGCGTAGATTGTGGCGTCGCGTACCAGAAAGTCGTGGTCGATCTTGTCGAGCGTATCCTCAGTAGTGTGCCACCACCAGCCCAGCCCACCGCTCCGACTTCTGCCACCAGTGCCAAGTAAGCGGGCCATCTGTTCTTCGACTGCGCCGCCCTGGGCTGGTTGGCCTGAGAGGGACATAAAGAGCGCAGGTAGGCCGATACCATTGAACGATTGATCGCCCGCCCGCCCAAATCGCTTGTACTCCAACTCCTGATCGGCGATCTCCCGAATTGCGCGTCCGCCGAACCCCACGGTTTCAGCCATCGCGTTTGCTTCACTGAGGATCGTGGCCCCATTGCCACCAACGGAATCAACATTGACGTGGGCCACGCAGCGCTGATAGAGATCCGGCCAGAACTGGTCGGCATACCAGGCGGAGCCGGCATAGCGGGCGTGCGAATGTCCTGACCAGAACGCCAGCCGCAGACCACGGCGTAACTGGGTGCGGCGTGCTGCCAGCAGGCGGCCCACTTCGAGCATCGTGGCGTTCGCGGTGCCGTTATCCATCGCGCCATAGTGCCATGAATCGATATGACCGCTGAACAGCACAAACCGATCGTCGTCGCCCGTTAGCTCTGCTGTGAGGACAGGGATCTGCCGCCATTGGGTATCAACCTCAGTGGTGATTCGCGCCCGGAGATCGCCCGTCGCCGCTAAACGGCGTAACTCTGCCCCATCAGCAGCGTTGACCGAAATCGTGATTAGCTTGGGGAGGAGCGGCGCAGTCGCTGGCGTTGGTGTCCCCCAGATCGGGGTAATGATCATCTCATGCACATAGTCATCATTGATATTGATCTGCGCCAACACGCCCGCTGCCTCAGCGGCTATCGCCTTGCCGGGGTTCGCCAAGCCATCGCTGAGGACGATCTTGCCCTGGAGATCGGCACCCTCTGTCAGCCCATCAACGACTGCCCCTGTAATCCCCTCAGCGGGGGTAGAGCCGGCAAAGGCGTGGGTGATACAGGGGACAGTACGGGGTTCGTCACCAACGATTTCCAGCGTTGCTTTCAGCGGCCAACTCACCAATGCTTCGACGGCGTATCGTTGTACGTCCATACCGTATTCGGCGCACGTTGCAGCGACATAGTCGAACGCTTTGGCTTCCTCAGGGCTACCAGAGAGTCGTATCCACTGCGCCAGGGTGGTGGTATGTTGCCAGAGGTCGTCGATACTGACAGCCTCGATAATCGCCTGTTCTTCGGCATTTCCAGATCTACTCATTTCGTCCTCCTGCGCACTCAGTGTTCATTATGGGGATTCCCGCGTGAATCGGGCAGCGTTGACAATCACTATGGTACCATCCTGTCTGCCATCATCGATTACCTGGCGCGTGCTAGGGCTGGTGGCATGACTATGGAGATAGTAGGCGACAGGGGCCGAGCGTGGCGGTAGATGGTGAACAGTTACTTGGTCAGTTGACGGAGGCGCAGCGGCGAGCAGTCATGCGCCTTGCTGCGGCCTTTGCTCGAAGTAATCTGACCCTCTATCTGGTTGGTGGTGCCGTGCGCGATCTCTTGTTGCAGCGCCCTGTGCCCGACCTTGACTTTACCACTGATGGTACGCCAGAGGAAATTCGGAGCGCCGTAAGCCTCGCTGGGGCAACAGCGATTCACTCGGCGAATGAGCGGTTCGCCACCGTGGGATTGATCCTTGAAGGCGAACAGGTTGAGATCACGACTTTTCGCGGCGCTGGCAGCATTGAAGCTGACCTGGCTGGCCGCGATTTCACCTGCAACGCGCTGGCCCTGACCATTGTTGGTCGGGCTGGTGAGGCAGTTGGCAGGCTCGTTGATCCATTTGACGGCCAGGGTGATCTGCTGCGTCGCACTATTCGCGGTGTCGCCGTCCCCGCTGAGCGCATCGCTGAGGATCCCTTGCGGTCTTTGCGTGCGGTGCGGTTTGCTGCTGATTTTGAGGCGGTGATCGAGCCAGAGACCAGGGCTGCGATCAGTGAGGATCGGCACAGACTGAAACAGATCAGCCACGAGCGAATCGGTGCGGAATTGACGCGAATTTTGCTGACAGCCGATGTCGCCGCAGCGCTACAGGAATTTGCTCGTCTTGGCTTGGTTGAACAGACCTTGCCGGAACTGCTGCCATTGCTGTGCTTCGATGCCCCAGGTTCAAAAGATCTCTGGACTCACACTCGCCTTGTGACTGCCGCCACCCCTGCGCGCCCGGTGGTACGCTGGGCGGCGTTGCTCCACGATATGGCGAAGCCACAGACGTATAGTATGCATGGGGGCGTGGTTCATTTCTTTGGGCACGAACTGGCTGGCGCACGGCAGGCCAGAAGCCTGCTCTCGCGGTTGCGGTTGGCGCGAGAACTGGTCGATGCTGTGCGTATCTTGATCGAGTTGCACGGGCGACCGAGCCATTACGGGCCTGATTGGACCGATGGGGCTGTGCGCCGCCTGATGCTCGACACTGGCCCCTGGCTGGGTGATCTGCTCGATCTGGCGCGGGCTGATGTGACGAGTGCGCGCCCGCAGGTACGCCGCCGCGCTCAGGAACGGATCGATGGTCTGGCGGCGCACTGTGAACGGTTGCTGGCCGAGCAGGAGTTGGCACAGTTGCAAAGTCCACTCGATGGCAATGCCCTGATGGCCCTGTTTGACCGCCCACCCGGCCCCTGGATTCGCCCGCTAAAAGACCACTTACGGTCGCTGGTGATCGATGGCGCACTGGCGTTTGATGATCTTGCCGGAGCCACTGCCGAAGCGCAGCGGTGGATG
>JBDHWF010000009.1:0-53113 GCA_039810045.1 Chloroflexia bacterium | reverse complement strand
AGCGGTAATCCTGGCTTGAATGCCCCACTTTCGGGCAGCAGGCGCACACTGACCGGCGAGGCGACAATGGTGATCAGCGTTGTTTGCTTTTCCTCATACTCGGTCGCTTCCTCGCGCACTGTCACCTCCAGGCGCACGGCACCCGCCCCAGCATTGCCCGGTGAACCAGCACTGTAGCGGGCAGCCGGAATCTCAAAGGTGGTCTTGCCATCAATTGGGCGATTTAGGCGGGCGTATTCCTGCCAGGTGCCCTGATAGCGCTGGGCCACAATCGTCGCCTCGCCCCGCACGGCTTTGCCAAAGGTATATTCAGCCCCAATCGTTCCCGTGATCGGCTCGTTGACCAGAGCCCAGTTCTTCGGCAACGTCACCTTCACTTCATATTTTGGTAAGACATAGCGCTCCACGCGAATATCGAGTTGCGCGGTGCTACCATTGCTGGCATTCGTGCCACCCATTGCCCGCAGCTTCCACACACCAAGATTTGGCTCGGTCGAGAGCGGTAATTGGAGGGTACCCATTCCCCACTCATCAATGCTCAGGGTCTTCTTGAAAATCTTGATCCCTTTCGCATCAGCGACCTCAACGGTGGCCTGCCCAGCCAGGGGCCGCAAGGCGCTATCGAGCGACAGCACCCGCATTTGCACCGTTTCCCCTGGTTTGTAGATCGGTTTATCAGTTTCGAGGAACAGGACATTCCCCGCTTCAACGCGCACCGTGCCTTCGTCGGAGAAACCGCGCCCGCTGACCTTGAGGGTGTAATCTCCTGTTGTACCAACGGGAATACGCAGTGGTACGCCACCCCGCCCCTTAATCCAATCTTCCCCGCTGGCAACAGTCTTCCCATCTTTGACCAGCGCCACAGCAACTTTCGTGGTGGTAGGTTGGTCGCCATTCATCAACGTAAAGGCAACTGTCTCGACCCCACCTGCCCGCAACAGCTTCGGAGCCGTGGCGACATAGTTACTCACCGACTCACTCGCCCCTGGCGTTACCGTGCCAGGGATAGCAACTGGCGTTGGGAGCGTGGGTTCAGGAGTGATCGTAGGGCCACCAACTCCACCCCGACGAGCGGCGAACGCCAATGCGCCAGTACTGGCAATCAGCGCCGTCGCCGTGGCTCCCGCTACAAACCGCCGCCGACTGATCTGCTGCTGTGCGGCACTATTGTCCTTCTGGTCGCTCTGGCCCTGATCCTCAGTGGTTGGCGTGGCAGATGTTTGTTCGCGTTCTTCGTTATCCTGCATTGCGTGCCTGCCTTTCTCAGCGTGTTTACTCAGTCGTTGATCCAATCAGCAATATTCCATAGGTGGAGTAATGCACCGGGGGCGAGAAAGTTTTAGCGGTGTTTGATTGACCTCAACAATAGCTGCTACACTGATCAAAACGTGTATTGGTTCTCTCAGGATGAATGTAGATTGCGGAGCAGAAACGCATGAGCGAACGGCTTCGGCCCAAACTCAATCTCACGATTATGGCGGGTGAATTTGCCATCTTGAACCTGCCTGCTGAGACTGTTGCGATCCCTACCTGGGCCTTTGTGGGCCACTGGTATACCTTCACCCGCACGAATACCGAACTCTCTGTCGTCTGTCCCGCCTCGCTGGCACCACAGGAGATTGCGGCAGACCGCGATTGGTGTCTGCTACGCGTAAATACCCCTGAACCGCTCAATCAGGCGGGCATCCTCGTCGCCGTCCTCGATCCACTAGCTGAATACTCAATCCCCGTGTTTGTCCACTCTACTTTTGATACCAATTACGTTTTTCTGAAAGCTACATCACTGCCTGCAGCAGTTGATGCCCTGAGGCAGGCAGGGCATCAAATCGGCGAAGAATAAGTAAGCGGTAGTAACCAGTTTAGAGCGGGGTGGGCAGGACAATACCATTCGCTGCTTTGCGGATTGGTTCCATGATCTTGGCGATCATTTTCTGGCGATTCGGAATATACGGCAGCAGGCGCATCATCAGATTGTTCAGCCAGACCCGTAAGCGCGTCGGAGGGACGAGTTGATGAATGATCGTTCGCCCCAGTTGCTGATTGAGTTCCACATAGGGGCGCATGATCCGCTCGTAGCTGGCAAACCCTTGTTGATGGTCGCCATCGGCCGCAGCAAGTTCTCGCGCTAACAGATAGGCTCCCACTAAGGCCAGACTGGTCCCCTGGCCTGAAGCAGGCGATGGACAGTAGCCAGCATCGCCGATTAGCGTGACCCGCTTGTTCGACCACTGAGGCATTTGAATCTGCACTAGCTGATCGAAGTAGAAATCAGGGGCGTCATCCATTGCGGCCAGCAGCCGCGGCACCTCCCAACGATGCCCCCGAAAAGCGGTTGCCAGTAACTGTTGCTGCTGGGCAATATTACGCCGATCATAGGTTCCGGCAGGAGTGGGGAAAAAGTACAGGACGCGTGCCTGATCGGTCTGCCGTGCGCTATAGAGATTGACGATATGGCCTGGGGTGGAATATGAAGCCTCCCACTGGTCGAGCTTGAGATAATTCGGCAGACTATAAATGGCGACGTTGAGGCCAAGCGGTAGCGCAAACTGCGCCTCGGTCCCAAATACCAACGAGCGTACCTGAGAGTGCAAACCATCAGCACCAACCACCAGGTCAAAGGTGCGCGCAGGCGCCTGCTCAAAGGTAACCTGTACCCCGGTCTCGTCTTGCGTCAGGCTGGTAATCATATCGTCGAAGATATACTCAACCTCCTGCTCTGTGGCCTGATAGAGCATCTGCGCGAGGTCGCCCCGCAACAGTTCCAGATCGCCAGGGTCACGGAAGCCGATCAGATCACCGTTCGCAGTGGTGATTTTCTTGCCAGCACTGTTGAAGAAATCGCCACCACGAATATCAGTCTGCCGTTGCTCCATAACCGGCAACAGGCCCATCCAGTCAACAACCTGCACCGCCGCGCCACGAATATCAATCTTGTAACCACCAGGGCGAATCTCAGGCGCGCGTTCCACAATCGTTGGCGTAAAGCCATACCGCCGCAGCCAATAGGCCAGCGCTGGTCCAGCGATCCCCCCACCCACAATCAATACACGCTGATTCTGTAACGTTGCTGTTGATTCCATCGCTTGCTCACCTCACTCTCTTTCCACAATCAATACCCTAGCAATCTACTGCGTATCACATACGCTATATTGCGTATGATATACTCAGTAGAAGGAGTTGTCAAGGGTGAAAAGGAGTTTGGTGTGGAAAATTCGCAGAAGGTGTCATTACCAGCGAGCATTGCCACCGTCTGGGGGCGCAGGGCACGACCAGCCAAAGGACCAAAGCAAGGGCTGAGTGTGGCACAAATCGTTGATACAGCGATCACGATTGCGGACACCGAAGGGTTGGGCGCCGTAACGATGGCGCGGGTCGCGAACAGGTTAGGGACTGGCGCAATGTCGCTCTATCGCTATGTGGCGACCAAGGATGAACTGTTCACGCTGATGCTTGATGCCGCCCTGGGGCAGCCACCAGCCAGCCTCACCGCGGCGCCTGATTGGCGCCGCGGGCTATCGGCCTGGGCCTGGGCAACCCGCGCCGTCCTTTATCAGCATCTCTGGGTCGTGCGTATTCCAGTTAGCGGACCACCAACCACGCCGAATCAGCTACGCTGGCTTGATGCGGCGTTACGACCATTACAGAATACTGCACTCCATGATGCAGAGAAACCGCTGCTTGTCTTATTGCTGAATAGCTACATCCGCTCTGAAGCAAGTCTGGTCGCTGATCTGGCGGTTTCAACTGCCCCTGAGCCAACCGAGATCATGACCCACTACAACCAGTTCCTGGCCGAAATCCTTGATCCGCACGAGTTTCCCGCGCTCGTTGCGGCTGTCCACGGTGGAGCGTTTGCCAATGACGAAGGCGCAGATCGGGAGTTTGCCTTCAGTCTCGAACGAATCCTGGATGGGATTGGTGTGCTGATCGAGGCTCGGAAACAGCCTGTAGCTGAGCGATAGCAGTACAACTGCTGCAAACCCAGGATTTGATCAACAGTGCGATCACGGTGTACAGTAATAGTGAACCGCTCTGGTTTCGCGCTGCGGCAATCTCCACCGTAGCAGGCCCTCGTATTATGTAGGGCCACCCTTCACCACAATTACGCTGTATCGCTGGCAGGCAGATCGCTTGTGCCGCCCTGGCCATACCGTGGCATTGGGTCGCCTACTAAATCTGCCTGCGTCATGGCGAATCATAGGAGAACAAGCATGCATTATCCTGAACAACGACTGTGCCTGCGCGCCGCCCGCTTGAAACATCTGCTGGTCATCATGGGGCTACTGCTCTTCGTCGCCTGCGGCAGTGGCAACACCCCAACGGCAACCGCACCACCAGCGAGCAATAGCAATACCCCTACCAGTATCGCCGCACTGCCGCGTAGCGGTAGCCCCACGATCGCGACAACGGCAACAACTAATCCAGCTACCGCCAGTCGGCCCGCTGCTTCGCCAACACGCACGAGTAGCCCAGCGACTCCACGCACCGCCGCGACACCCAATCCCTTCGGACTTACTCCTGGTCGGGGCAGCTCGATTGACACAATAAAGCTGACAGAGCCCGTGACCGTAACGTTCTGGCACGCGCAGCCACCAGGGGTACGCGAACAGGAACTACAACGGTTGATCACGGGCTTCCAGGCCCGCTATCCGCAGATCACGATCAAGTCGGAGTATCAGGGCGGCACGTTGTTTAACAAAGTACGCGCTGCCGCCATCGCCAACAGCACGCCTGATCTGATCACAGCAACCGAAAATCAACTGACGGAATACCGTACGGCCAACCTCATCGCCCCATTGAACGACTATGTCAACTCAGCGCAATATGGCCTCAGCGCCAATGATCTCCGCGATTTCTATCCTGCGTACCTCACGGCAACGATCCAGCAAGAGCAACTCCTGGCATTGCCATTCGCGAAAAGCGTACTCGCCCTCTATTACAACGCCGATAAGTTGCAGGAAGCCGGGGTCAAAGTACCCGAAACCTGGGACGAATTTGCCGCAACCTGTAAGCGCTTCACTGGGGAAACAAAAGGCTACGCGATCAACATCAACGCCTCCAGTTTTCTGGCCGCCGTCTCCTCGCGTGGCGGGCAAGCACTCAACACAGAGCAAACAGCCTGGCGCTTCAATGAGACGGCTGGGGTCGAGCAGCTCGCGCTGTTACAAGATCTCGTCACCAGTGGCTGTGCCTATCTGATCGAGAAGCAATTTGCTGATCAAAGCGATTTTGGGGCTGGTCGGGCGGTCTTCACCATCGATGCCAGCAGTGGCTTTAGCTACTATCGTGATCTGGTTGCTGGCGGTGGCAAATTCAACTGGGGCCTCGCGCCACTCCCACACAGCAGCGGTGTTGCACCAACGACAATCCTTTCTGGCAGCAACCTCGCCATCCTACGCTCCACTCCAGAGCGGCAACTTGCCACCTGGCTGTTCCTCAAATATGTGACCGACACCGAGGCAACCGCAGGCTGGGCTGCGGCAACGGGATACCTTCCTGTGCGGCAATCGGCCCTGACCCAACCAGCAATGGTGCAACAGATCAATGCCCAACCGGGGTATCGGGTCGCCGTCACCGTCCTACCACAGCAAGCCCTGCCAGAGCCAACGGTGCAAGGCGTGACTGAGGCCCGCAAAGCGTTGGAAGAAGCCCTATTGCTGGCACTGACTGAACCGCGGCGCTCTCCGCATGAATTACTTGATCACGCCGTAGAGCAGGCAAACGCAGCGTTACAAGTGCGCTAGCCTGTTGCCGATACTGTTGGTGCATAGTAGGATTGCGGAGCCTGGAAAATCTCCTTGACGGTTGAATGAGCAGGAGAGATTAACGATGAGCAACGATCCAGCAAGCAAACCAGGTCGCCAACCTACTGATATGACGAGTACGAGTTGGCGCAGTATCCATAGCCACTATAGCTTTCTCAGCATCTACAGTCTCTTCAGTGCTGGCAGCATCTTGAGCATCGGGAGTGCTGGGAGCTTGCTGAGTATCGGGAGTAGTGGCAGTATCCTCAGCATTGGTAGTACTGGCTCGATTCTCAGTATCGGCAGTGCTGGCGCAGTCCTGGGTATTGGGCAGAAGGGCAAGCGACGCTAAAGGCATTCTGCAACAGGAAAACCCCTGCGATCAAGCCACAATTCCTTCGACTTCCCCAGTCTAGACATGGTATACTTCCCATAACCTAATGACCACGCGGCCCGTGTGGTGACGCACGGGCCGTTACGTGCGCGTCATTAGCCTCGGTCCCCAATATAGTAGTTGCTCACTCCTCCCATCGTGAGGGATCGAGGGGGCCAGGAAGGCAGGATAACCCTGATGACGATTGCCACGGCTGCCCCGCAAGCGGGAGTCCGCACCGACATTCGCAATGTCGCAATTATTGCCCACGTTGATCATGGCAAGACTACGCTGGTCGATGGCTTACTGAAACAGTCCGACGTTTTCCGCGATCCCAACGCCGCCGGGACGCTAATCATGGATTCCAATGAACTGGAGCGCGAACGCGGTATCACCATTCTCGCCAAGAACACCGCCATCGTCTACGAAGGAGTCAAGCTCAATATCATCGACACTCCGGGCCACGCCGACTTTGGTGGCGAGGTCGAACGGGTGTTGAACATGGCCGATGGCTGTTTGCTGCTGGTCGATGCCGTGGAAGGGCCGATGCCGCAGACACGCTTTGTCCTGAGTAAAGCGCTCAGCATGGGCTTACAACCGATTGTCGTGATCAATAAAATCGATCGTCCCAGTGCCCGCCCAGCGGAAGTTCTATCGATGACCCAAGATCTTTTCCTGGATCTGGCGACCGATGAAGCGCAGCTAGAGTTCCCGGTAATCTACACAATCGCCAAGCAAGGGCTGGCCGGAGCCACACCAGAGACCTTAGCCAGTGACTTTGGCCCACTATTCCGCACTATCCTGGAACACGTACCGCCCCCACAGGCGGAGCTTGATGCACCGTTGCGCATGCTGATCACAACACTCGACTATGATCCACACCGGGGCCGCATCGCGATTGGCCGGATCAGTCAGGGGCAGATCACCGCCAATCAGCAGGTCGCGCTGGTGCGCCCGGACGGCACCACGACGATCAGCAAACTCTCCTGGCTGGCGACCTATGATGGCCTGGGCCGCCGCGAAGTGCCGAGCAGCGCGGCGGGTGACATCATCGCGCTGGCTGGCGTAGCCGAGGGGACGATTGGCGACACCATTGCCGACCCCGCTGCCCCTGGAGCATTGCCTTCGATCGCTGTGGAAGAACCAACTCTGCAACTGACCTTTGGAGTCAATACCAGCCCCTTTGCAGGTCGCGATGGTAACCCGCTCACGTCGCGCCAACTGAAAGGTCGCCTCGATCGCGAGATTGAAACGAATGTCAGCCTGCGGGTGCGCGAAACTGATTCAGCGGAAGTCTTTGAAGTGGCCGGACGCGGCGAATTGCATCTCTCGATCCTGGTGGAAACGATGCGCCGTGAAGGCTCTGAGTTCCAGGTTTCCCGCCCAGAAGTGATCGTCAAAGAGATCGATGGGGTCAAGTCAGAGCCATTTGAGGCTGTCGTGATCGATGTGCCAGAAGATTCGATTGGAGCAGTCACCGAGTTACTGGGCCCCCGCCGCGCCGTGATGACGAACCTGGTTCACGAAGAGAACGGGCGGGCTCGTCTGGAATTTGAAGTACCAACGCGTGGCCTGATCGGTTTCCGCAACCTCTTCCTGACGGCAACACGCGGCGAAGGGGTGATGAACAGTCTCTTGCTGGGCTATCAGCCCCTGGCTGGGCCAATCGGCACCACGCGCAATGGAGCGCTGATCGCCCACGAAACCGGCACCGCGCTTAGCTACGGGCTGGCGGCAGCACAGGAGCGCGGCCAGACCTTCATCGAACCGGGTGAAGAAGTGTACGAAGGGATGATCGTCGGCCTGAACGCCAAATATGCCGATCTGACCGTCAATGTCTGCAAAGCGAAGAAGCTGACCAATATGCGTTCCTCAACTGCTGACATTGATGTGCGCCTGACCCCACCACTGAAACTGAGCCTGGAACAATCGCTCGACTTCCTGGCCGACGATGAGTTACTGGAAGTCACGCCGAAGCACACTCGCCTGCGCAAGCGCTTGCTGCAAGAGAGTGACCGCGCCCGCGCCAAGAAGCAAACGGCACCACGCCGCTAGACACCAATTACACTTTTCCTTAAACGCATCCCCACTCAGCGTTGTAGTACTGAGTGGGGAATGCGTTTTTTCACCACCACAAGATCATTAGCAAAGACTGAACATCCGAACAATCCAACAAATCAGTACCGTGCTATTTAATTCCCCCGCCAAGCTGGAAATACAGCGTGACAAAATAGATAGCTGCTCCGTAATATGAGAGAGATACGATCCTTAATCGTATCGTTGGATCTGCGACGTAGACCAAGGAGGAACAGCACATGTCAGCCTACACCATAGCGCAACCCTTCTCATCAGAGTTGAAACGACCGACAACCACACCAGACACCAAGGTGGTCAGGAGATCGCGATGGTCTCGACAAGGGCTACTCAGCCTGATCCTGCTTGTCATGGGAATGGTGATGCTGCCGATGGTCGCATCGGCGGTGGCAACCACCAAGTGTACGCCGAACAACGCCCCGGTAGGGACACCGATCAACGTCGCGATGACTGGGCTGCCACCCAGTGAAAGCCTGACGATCACCACAATGAGCGCAGGCGCAGTACTGACCAGGCAGCAAGTTACCACTGACGCCAACGGCAACATCAGTATCAACCTGGACACCGTGAAGGATGCCCCAGGGGACTACACGGTGCAGGCGATGAACGCCGCTGGCACCATGCTGACCCAGGGCCGCTACACCCTGACAGCTGCCCCCACGAACCTGCCCCAAACAGGTGGCGGCTATGCGGCACAGGCTGACGCGCAGAACACACTGATCGTCGGTGCCTTCGCCCTGAGCCTGCTTGCATTGCTCGCTGGGGCCACTGGGATGGCGCGACGACAACGATAATAGGCAACGATCGGGGGCCGATCTCTCGCCAGAGTGGGCAGTTGCCCACTCTGGCGAGTGTGATCATGGCACAGTGAGCGGGGGCTGAGTCCGCTTATCGCCAGCATCCGCTTGTTTTCGGCTTATCGTGCCGCAATGCCAGTCTCGTATTCTGCTGCCCGCTGGCGCAGTTTCTGATCCAATTGTGCCAGCCAAACTGGGTGTTCAGGAGTGATCACCAGATCGGTTGCCCGTTTCACCCTGGCATATTTCAGCAAGTCAGCCAGGCGCCGGAATAAGGGGAGTTGTAACAGCGCTTGGTCATCAAGCGGATAAGCCCGACGGTATCCCTGAATAAACGCCCGATAGCGGGGATCATTCGTCGCGACACTGGTCGCCAGGAGATCGCCGAGAGCCAACGCAATATCGGCCACGTACCAGAGATAAACGCAATCATCAAAATCAAGGACGGAGATCTGATCACCGTGCCACAGCAGATTATCAAGCTCAAAGTCACCGTGACAGAGGCCATAGTTATCAGGAGCTAGCGGCAGCAACCGCAACGCCATGCGCATCTCTGCCAGTTCCGTTTGCACAGCGGGGCAGTCCGCTGGTAATACCGCAGCAATCATCGTGAGGAGATCACGCCAGGAAGGGCGTGGCGCTGCATTCGTGCCAACATATTCACGAATGGCGGCGTGCAGCCGTCCTAAGGCCAGGCCCCACGCCTCGGCTCTGGCGGGAGGCAGAGTCGCGATCTGTCGTTGCTCACCAGTCAGTGCCGAATAGAGGACTGCATGAAAGGTCCCCCATGCAGTCTCCACAGTTTCCACAAACTCACCGTGCTGTGAGGCTAATGGCACAGCCACCGTGAACTCGGCCTGATCAAGCCAGTGCAATAATTGCACCTCAGCGACAACCGCCGCGCGCTGCTGCTCGGTGCTATCAGAAAAGCGCAAGAAACGCGCGGGTTGCTGGCAACGGTAGACGAAGTTCGCACTTGAACGCACGAACCGCGCAGTGCCTGCCGTCATGCCCCACTGGGCCGCAATCGCATCGGCCACCGGGCTGCTACCATCCGCCCGAATCGTTTGATCCACCCGCCAGAGCGTACTCAGGCGCATCATTGTCGTCTCTCCACCAGATTCATTAGCTATTCTCGCCGGGTGATACCATCGCTTCTAGCGCTCGTCACCATAAGCGCGTTCATTAACTGTAAAGGTGAAAATATCTGGTCGCGCATAATGCCCGATTGGATCGAAGTCAAACCGTGCCCCAGCTAGCGCAGCACGGTCAAGGTCGGCATAGAGCATCCCGGCGCGACCGTAGAGTGGACCAGCCAGGTATTCCCCCAATGGCGAGAGAATCGCGCTGCCACCCCGGCACATCTCTGCTGGGGCTTGTTCAAGGTCGGTCATTGCCTCTGGGCCAAGATCACGTGGATAACTCTCACGGGTGACATACTGATTCGCCGCCAGGACAAAACAGCGTCCTTCCAGCGCGATATGCTGCAACGTTGCCTGCCAGCAATCACGGGCATCGGCAGTTGGGGCGAGATAGAGTTCGACACCTTTGCTATAGAGCGCAGTACGGGCCAGCGGCATATAATTTTCCCAACAGATCAGGCCGCCAATCCGCCCAAATGGTGTGGGAATGACTGGCAGGGTGCTGCCATCGCCCTCGCCCCACACCAAGCGCTCTGCCGCTGTTGGCTTGAGTTTACGATGTTTACCCAATAGGGTCCCATCCGGGCCAAAATAGAGGAGCGTGCAATAGAGGGTGCCACCAAGTTGCGCCCGCTCAATCACCCCAATCGCCAACCAGACCCCGGCCTCTCGCGCCGCAGCACCCAGACGCTCGGTTGCTGCACTCGGCACATCAACGGCGTTCTGATAATAGCGGGCGAACAGGCGACGGCCCTCATCGCTCCGGCTGCCAACGACCACACCGAAACTCAAACCACGGGGGTAGGCGGGGATGAATGCTTCAGGGAAAAGTACGACCTGCGCTCCACCCTTACTCGCCTCACGCAACAATTGCACCGTTTTCTCAATCGTCGCCTCGCGGTCAAAGTGAACTGGCGTATCTTGCACGACGGCGACGCGGACTGTTCCCATCTGTTCATTCATTGTCTCACCCCCGCAGTGGTCACAATATCCTCAGGTAAAGGAGCGATCAGCACCATAGAGCCGCAGGCCCAATGTGCGCGCAACCCCTTGTGACGCGACGTTATCCCAGGAGGTGCTGTAGAGCGGCAGGCGACCGCTCGCCCGCACCGCTGCCGCCCACGCAGCAACCGCCGCGGCGGCATAGCCTCGGCCACGATAGGCCTCGGCTGTATTCACACCTGCTTCAGCGGCAACCGCCGACACGCGTGCGCTACAACAGACAGCGACGGCTGCACCATCGACCACAACTGCCCCACACGGCTGCGACACCGCAAAATCCCGCGCCCAACCAGGAAAGTTGGCCTGCAACAAACGGTTATCGGTCAATTGCACCGCCACTACGTGAGGCTTCCCAGCGATCCCTTCTGGGCACCACCAGGCCGGGCCAGACCATTCGCCCGTGATTGGCGCCTGCTTGTTAAGCAGATCGCGTAGTGCAGCCTCGCAGTGTAGTGGTGCTTGCAAGTTGGTCGCGGGCGGTTCCGTGGCCAGCAGAGCATCGATCTCTGCCACCAGTGACGCGGGCAAATCGTAGCGGGTGTGCCAGAGATTACCCGCAGTAGTCCGTCCCACAAAGAGCCGTGGAGGCGCTGGAACCTCATCTTCATTCACGGCCAGTAACCGCCCCACGCCATCAAGTTGATAGAGGGTTTGCGCCTGCTGCGCCATCAGATCGAGATCGCAGATCATCGACAGTATCCCCCATCAGTGTGCTGGTGTGGCAGCGCCCTGCGGATTCTCGGATCGGGCTGAGCGCAGCACCTGATAAGACCCAAGGACAGTGAGGAAGATGCAATGCTGGCGGAGTTCATCCAACACCCGCTCATAGCGGGGATCAGTTGGATCACCTTCGACATCGGCGTAGAAATAATAGTCCCACGGTCGCTCGCGGGCAGGGCGCGACTCGATCTTCGTCAGATTGAGTCCATTCGTCGCAATCGGGCCAAGGGCCCGATAGAGCGATCCTGGTGTATTGGGCACTGAGAAGACCAGCGAACGCTTGACCACTTTGGGGGCCACGGGCGGCAGCGCAAACTGCTCAGGGCGTACCAGCGTGCCTGCTGGCGCGAGGATCAGGAACTTCGTGAAGTTGTGCGGGTTATCCTCGATCCGTTCGGCTAGCACCTGCAAGCCATACAATTCAGCAGCGCGGAGACCAGCGATCGCCGCCTGCTCAATAAGCCCTTCTTCGTGTACTCGTTTCGCACTCCCTGCCGTATCGCCGCCAATCTCACCCCGAATCCCGTGCTGCGTCAGAAAACCGTGGGTCTGGGCCAATGCCTGGGGGTGCGATAAGGCAACGGTAATCTGATCGAGCGTGGCCTCAGGCAAGGCCAACAGATAGTGATGCACCCAGAGGTCAAACTCCCCATGAATCCCCACCTGCTGATGGTGTGCTAACAGCAAATCGTAGGTATCGTTGATCGAACCAGCCTGAGAGTTCTCTACCGCAACCACGCCAAAATTAACGGTATTACTGGCAACAGCCTCAAAGATCGCCGCAAAAGTAGAACAAGGCACCGTCTCGCTGGGCCCAAAGATCGCCAGCGCTGCTTCCTCAGTATTTGCCCCAGGATTACCGTAATGCGCTACGCGCAGTGCTGTCATTGTTGCTCCCTCCACACAACTCTTAGACACGCCTATAACAGTAGCACGCCTTGGTACTGCGGTCGAATCAGCAGGGGCACGTGATCTGTCATCACAACGCGGGGAACGCTGCACCATACTGTACTGGCTATGCTATACTCCCCGACACGATGAATATGATGATGGTACTCCGCCGTGTTCGCGCAACGGCGGAAACAACTCTCGCAGAATTTTCTCACTGATCGGCGACTGATCTGGCAGTTGGTACGCAACTCGTCAGTATCTTCCAGCGATACGGTGGTGGAGATTGGCCCCGGCAAGGGGTTGCTTACTGCTGCCTTACTGCGTACTGCCAGAGAGGTAATCGCGATTGAGCTTGACCCCAAGCTCGTCCTCCATCTCGAACGCTTCTTCCCAGCAGAACCACGGCTCACTGTCCATTCTGGCAACTTCCTGCACTATCCCCTACCAACTACGCCGTATAAGGTCTTTGCGAATATCCCCTTTGCCATCGAAGGACAGATCGTGCGCAAGCTGCTCACCGCGCCTACGCCCCCAACAGATTCCTACCTGGTGGTACGGGCCGAGTTCGCCGAACGCCTATCAGGACTCCCGCATCAGAATCAGTTCTCGCTGAAATATCAGCCCTGGTTCACGTTTAACATTGTCCATCGTTTTCAGCGATCCGACTTTACCCCGATGCCAAGGGTGGACAGCGTGTTATGGCGAATCAAGAAACGCGAAGAAGCGTTACTCCCGCTCGATGCTCTCGCCCAATATCACCGTTTTATTGAAGTGGCCTTTGCCCAAGGCCAGCCACTACAAGTTGGCCTGCGCCAACACCTCACACGCCGCACGGTGCAGCAGATCTTTCGACAATTACACCTCCCTCCAACGATTAAACCGAGTTATCTCACGCTCAATCAATGGCTCACGCTCTATCGACTGGCACATCCAGATCAGCGATAGTAACCTCTTTGCGCCAGAGCCACCAATTCGCGTTATTGCGCAACCTATCAGACAATACGGCAAGCGGCGGCGCTGGCACCAACCGCGCCGCCCTAATTGGTCAAGGTGACTAGCGCAGAAGGAGGCTCTGATGGAGAATGACAGATTGAAGATCGGGTTTGTTGGTGCGGGCGGCATCGTGCGCGATCGGCACGTTCCAGGGCTACGCAACGCGGAGAATGTCGAGTTTTACGGTGTCGTCAACCGCAGCCAGGAATCATCGATGAAGGCGGCGGAGGAGTTTGGGATCGAGCGCACCTATGACGACTGGGAGCAGTTGATCGCTGATCCCCAGATCGATATTGTCTGGATTGGGGCGCACCCCTATATGCACCGAATCGTCACCGAGGCGGCGCTCGCTGCCGGGAAGCACGTCTTCACCCAGGCGCGGATGGCCTTGAATTACGCCGATGCCCGCGCTATGTACGATGCTGCTGCCCAGCATCCAAACCAGACGACCATGATCTCACCGCCACCCCACTTCATGCCCGGCGATCGGATGGTTCGCCGGATGATTGCTGAAGGATATATTGGTGAGCCACGCAATATTGTGGTGCAGTCGTACAACGCGGCCTACCTTGACCCAAGCACCCCGCGCCACTGGCGGCAGGAATGGGAAATCTCTGGCTACAACGCACTTGATCTGGGGATGATGATCGAGGTTACGAATCGCTGGCTGGGACCAATGAAGCGCGTCACCGCCCTTGAACGCACCTTCACCACCAACCGCCCAGACGGCCAGGGTGGCACCGCCACCGTTGAGCGCCCCGATACACTCTCGGTTGTAGCTGAGTTAGAAAATGGCGCACTCGCTACGATCACCTGCAGTGGCGTGGCAGCGCTCGCTGACAAAGCGAACGGCTTCCAGCTTTATGGCACCGAGGGCACGATCCACTATCTGGCCGAAGGTGGCTTCAATACTGTACTGGCGGGGAAGGTTGGCGAGAAAACCTTACAGGAGATGCCTATCTCCGCCGAGGAACGCCGCGAATGGACCGCCGAAGTCGATTTCATCAACGCGATCCGTGAGGGTCGCCGCACCGTCGAGCCGAGTTTCTCTGATGGGCTGCGCTATATGGAGACGACCGAAGCGATCTTCCGCTCAATTGAACAAGGCAAGACGATCGAGCTACCGCTGGACTAAAGCAAGTGCAAAGGGCCGAACGGCGATATTCGCCGTTCGGCCCAAGCGCGTATACCAGTCGTTCACTACCAGCATAGGGTAGAGGGTACGCGCGAACAAGAACATGATGGAGCAGCGATGAAAATCCTGATCACTGGGGGCAATGGACGCCTGGGGCGGTGGGTAGGCCGTGATTTGCGGGATCACGACCACGAAGTGATCAGCATTGATCGGCAACTGCCCGCCACCCCTGAGCCAGGAATCCTCTACCGCGCAGTCGAATTGAATGATCTGGGGCAGATCAGCGGGGCGCTGGTTGGCTGTGAGGCAGTCCTGCACTTCGGCGCAATTCCTGCGCCGTGGAGTCACCCCGATGAAGTCGTCTTCCGCAATAATGTCGTCGCTACCTACAACGTCCTGCAAGCGGCGATGCTGAGCGGGATTCAGCGGGCGATCATCGCCTCCAGTGGCTCGGCCTATGGGATGGCCTGGAGTGAAACGCCTTTCCCGCCACAGTATGTCCCAGTTGATGAAGCACATCCATTGCTCGCGCATGAGCCGTATGCGCTGTCAAAAGAGGTCGATGAGCGCACAGCGGAGATGTTTGTGCGCCGCTGTGGAGTGACGATTCTCGCCTACCGCTTTCACTGGATTAGCCTGCCCGGTGAGGCCAAGGCCGCGGCCCTGGCCCTGAATGAACTTACCACAGCCTCCCTCTACAATCTGTCTGGTTATGTCGACATACGCGATGCCGCACAAGCGTGTCGGCTTGGCCTCACGGCTCAGGTCAACGGGTTTCAGGCCTACAATATCGGTGCCGCCGACACCCTCCTGTCCGCACCAACCGCGGAGATGACGCAGATGTATCTGCCAGCAACAGAGGTGCGCGGTTCATTGCCCGGATATAGTCCGCTCTATGCCATTGGCAAAGCGCAAACTGAGTTGGGCTACCAGCCACAACATACCTGGCGCGACGAATGAGCCAACGATGGCCCTGCACACGGTAGCATTTCACCGTGCCGTGCGTTATCCTCACTACGATCTTCTGCACGCCCTGCAGATCTGGACACACAGCCAACGGTCTACACACCTCAGTGCATAACCGTAACGGCTTCGAACAAGAAGAAAGAGAACGCCGTTACCATGCGTACACCAAACCAAAAAATGGTCGTCGCGATCATCTATATCTGTGGGATGTTGATGAACTCGCTCGACTCAACGATGGTGACGGTTGCCCTGGCGACCCTCAGCCGTGAGTTTGGCGTTTCCCCAGCGGCCACCGAAGGGGTGGTGATTGGCTACATCGTCAGTCTGGCAATCTTTATTCCGATGTCTGGCTGGCTGGGCGATCGGTGGGGGACAAAACGCACCTATCTGCTCGCGCTAGCCCTCTTTATCGGTGCATCGGCGCTCTGTGGGTTGGCGACCAGCCTGAACCAACTGATCCTCTTTCGGATTCTGCAAGGTGCTGGTGGGGGGCTACTGACGCCAGTAGGTATGGCGATGCTCTACCGGGCCTTCCCACCCCAAGAGCGTGTTGGCGTCGCCCGCGTGCTGATGTTCGCCACGATTCTTGGCCCAGCCTGTGGCCCGATCCTCGGCGGCTTCATGATTGAACATCTCTCCTGGCGCTGGGCGTTCTACATCAACCTGCCAATTGGTCTGGCTGCGCTGGCATTTGGGGGTCTCTTTCTACACGAGCATCGCGAAGCCGGAGCCGGGAAGTTCGATCTCCCTGGCTTTCTGTTGGCGGGGAGCAGCCTCGCCATGATCATGTACGCCCTGAGCGAAGGCCCGCTGAAAGGCTGGGGCACACCGGGGATCCTGCTCCCTGGACTAGCTGGCGCGGCGTTGCTCCTGGTTTTTATCTTCGTCGAACTACGAGTTGCCGCCCCGATGGTGCAATTACGGTTGCTGCAAAATCGCCTCTTTCACTCCACAATCATCGTTTCCTTCTTCGCATCGAGTGCGTTCCTAGGGGTGCTTTTTCTCATTCCGCTCTACCTGCAAGAAGCGCGGGGGATCTCGCCGCTGAACTCAGGATTGACAACATTTCCCGAAGCGTTGGGGGTCGTCGCTTCCACGCAGATCGTCGCCCGAATTTATCCATACATTGGCCCACGCCGCCTGATGGCTGGCGGCTTACTCTGGGTCGCCACAGACATTACGCTGCTCTGCCTGTTTGGGCTCGAAGGAAGTACCTGGCTGATCAGGATCCTGATGTTTGGCTTAGGGGTGGGGATGTCCTACATCTTTCTGCCAAACCAGGCCGCAGGGTTTGCCACGATCTCCTCAGCAGATACTGGCCGGGCCTCCACCCTCACTAATGTCTTGCGCCAACTTGGTTCGGCCAGTGGCGTTGCCACCCTCAGTACATTGCTCGCGCTGCTTGGCCCGCTGACCACGACAGCCACCGGGGCAGTTGTACCGAATATCGTGGCCTATCGCACTGCATTTTTTGCGGCTGCGGGGTTAGCGCTGATCGGCTCACTCTTTGCGTTGCGCGTGCCAGACGCTGACGCTGCCATCACGCTGCACCCCACCCATAAGGCAGTCCGCGCTAGCCGTCCGAATGTCACGGCGGCGATCCCAGAAGGCGATTAAGCCAGCCCCAACCAACTTCCCCTATCTCTGCTACGATGCACCAAGCGGCAGGCAGTTACTCGCGTGGGGCCGTGGATAACCAGGAAAGTGAGGGTTGTGATGAAGATCACCGATATTCAGACATTCCAACTCGCCGGACCAGAATTAGCCGAACCAATGCATCCGGCCTGGGCTCCTGGCAGTACCTGGCAACGCTGGGGCGGTACGGTCTGTAAAGTCTTCACTGATGAAGGGATTGTGGGCCTGGGCTCGCCAGGATACGCCGCTGCCCCGATTATTGAATCGTGGATCAAGCCCCAACTGATCGGCAAAGATCCCTTCGCTTTGGAACAACACGCCCGAATCTTTCGCAACGCGGGGCAGGCCTGGGGTATCGAAATGGCCCTATGGGATATCATCGGCAAAGCCTGCAATGTCCCGGTCTACAAGCTTTGGGGCGGTTTTCGAGACCGCGTACCGGCCTATGCCTCACAGATCGATGTGCGCTCGGGCGAACGACGCGCCGAGGATATGCTGAAGATCCAGGCTGATGGCTGGCGCGCAGCCAAACTCCGCATCCACGACTGGACGATGCAGGAGGACCTAGCGCAGATTGAAGCAGTCCGCCGCGCTGTTGGCGACGATTTCACGATCCTGGTCGATGCGAACCAGGCACAGCAACCAGGGACACCGCAGCCGGAAATTGGCCCTACCTGGACCTATGAGCGGGCGTTGCAAACGGCACGAGAACTAGAAAAACTTGGCGTCTATTGGCTGGAGGAGCCGCTTGATCGTTATGACTTTGAAGGGCTGAGTAGGCTCTCTGCCGCAGTCGAGATCCTGATTGCCGGTGGCGAGAATAACCGTGGTCTCCACGAATATCGCTGGCTGATCGAGCGCGATTGCTATGATGTAATTCAGGTTGAAGCGATGGTGGGCGAGACAATGACCCAACTACGCAAAGCCTGCGCGTATGCCGAAATGCACCGCAAACTCTGTGCGCCACATCACGGTGGTGGCGGATTAGGCTTCGTGGCCCATCTTCACCTCTGCGCGGCGATCCCCAACTGTCCCTACGTCGAAGTCTTCCACGACCTCCCTGGCCTGAGCAGCGATGTCTTCCAGTGGTATCTGGCCGAGCCAGTCCAACTTGACCCCACTGACGGCTGCATGGCTGTGCCGCAGAAGCCAGGACTGGGCGTTGAACTCGATGAAGAAAAAATGCGCCGCTACGCCGCCCAATAAGCCTCGCACGCCGTTCGCCAGGATTATCGCTAGCCCACCACCATCTGGCGGAGGGCAGCAACCCCATCTGGGTCGATAGGAGCGTCCCAACTAGCCCCGAAGCGCACCATCCGCCCAACGTGAAACTGGCTGAGCCCAGCCTCGCGTAACGGCGGAATCTGGT
The DNA here is from genome assembly GCA_039810045.1 of Chloroflexia bacterium. GTDB lineage: Bacteria > Chloroflexota > Chloroflexia > Thermomicrobiales > CADCWN01 > CADCWN01. Next base: position 34,252 of record JBDHWF010000009.1, on the reverse strand, counting down.
CGATCGCCAGGCCCCCACCAACCAGCCAATGGAGGGCTGGCGTTTGCCACGCGGCGCGGCCTGCCAGCGCAGCCAGCCCAACCGGCAAATCGGCTGGCGCACCGCTGGTCAGAATCAGATCGGCACCGAGTGTAGCGACCGTAGCCCAGGCCGCTGGTAGATCAGGTGTGTGGTCAAACGCGCGATGAAAGGTGAAAGGCGCGGGCGCAATCGACGCTAACAGTGTCTTCATCGCCTGCTGGTCAATCGTGCCATCTGGGGCCAGGAAACCACAGACGAACGCATCGGCTCCGGCTGCCTGCAACGCCTGGGCTTCAGCACACAACGTCGCGATCTCTGCCGCTGTCGCCGCATAGCCCCCATTCGGGCGCAGCATCACCCGTAGCGGCAGTTGCGTCGCCGCCCGAATCTCTTTGAACGTTGCCAGCGCGGGCGTCAGCCCGCCAAGCGCAATTGTCTGCACCACCTCAAGCCGATTCGCCCCGCCATGCTCAGCGGCGACGGCATCAGCCGCGCTCAATACAATGACTTCGACCGTGGGCGTAATCGTTGCCACCTACATTCATTCCCTTCATCGGCGAGATTCGTTACGCACGGCGAGATCAAGCTGTGTTATACTGCCGCGCGGTAATGGTAAAAGGTTTGTCTCATACTCGGTCCTCGGAGTCCGCCATGACTAACAACGAGCGACTGAGGTGGGAAGGTGAGGATGGGGCGGTCTCGTAACAATGTTGCGAGGCCGCCCACTTCGTTACCCCAGACCAAAGGGCAGCGAACTAGCGCCAACCGCGTGCTGACATTTCCTCCAACACACAGGCATTGGCAACGGCACTGATCCCTCGCGCTTGCGCCTTTGCCAGATTCGCTGCCGATTCCGCCCCTGGCTGAAACCAGAGTCGCGTGATGCCCGCATCAGCCACCTCATCGACCAGCGCCTCCCCCAGCACAGGCGGGATGATCACACTGACCACATCTGGCTGCTCAGGCAATGCCGCCAGCGTTGGGTAGCATTGATCGCCAGCGACTTGCTTCGCACGGGGGTTGACGGGATAGACCTGATAGCCCCGTTTACGCAAGGCAGTATAGACCCGATACCCCCACTTGCCAGGGTCAGTCGAAGCCCCAACCACCGCCCACACCCGTTGATCGAGTGCCTCGGCGATACGCTCTCGCTGCTCAGGCGCTGTGCTCATCCCTCTGCTCCTTTCATCTGCTGCTGAAATCGCTGGCTCATTGCCACTATTGTACCCGCTCTTGGCCCCGCTGCTGCAAAGAAGCTACACAGAAGGGCAATATGGTACAGTATCAACAGGAATGTACGTTCATGGTGTACATCGGTTTGCTCAGGAGGCTTCATGCGACAGCTCAGGCTCTGGTTCGGCCTACTCCTGCTGGTAACAATCCTTGGATCGAGTACCCTGAGTGGTGTGGCAGCAGCACCGACTCCCAGCGGACGAATCACCTACCAGGGCGCAAACAATACCCTGCGCGTGGTGGGGGCTGATGGGCAGGGGGAACGAACGATAGCGACACGCGGCGGAATCGCCACCCCGCGCTGGTCGCCCGATGGCAAATTCCTGGTCTACAGTGACGAATTACCCAGTGACCCCTATCGAGGGCAGTTGGTCATCACCGATCTCGCGACTGGCACCAATCGGGTGCTGGTAGCCCCAGAGTCCCGTGATCCCGAGCTAGAACTGTACTGGTCATATTTGCAGCCGCGCTGGTCGCCCGATGGTACTAGCATCGTCTACATTCGCAGTGCTGGCAGCCGAATCACCGCGATCATGCGCGTATCAGTGACAGGTGGCACGCCAGAACTTCTTTTTAATGGCACCAGTAGCACGCGATTCGATCTCTCACCCACCACCGGCAAATTCGTCCTGAGCGACGATGCCTTCGCCGAAGAACCAGTACAGGGGTCGCGCCTCGTGCTGATCAGTCCCGATGGCTACCTGGAGCGGGTATTGCTGCCCCGCACCGGGGTCTACTATTTCCAGCCAACGTGGCTTCCCGATGGCAGTGGCATTGTGGTACGCAAACAGGCAGCACGCAACAGCACCACAGCGACCCTTGAGTTGATTAACCCGGCAGATGGCACAGCGAAAACGATCACCACGGTCCCGGCGGGCAGCAGTTTCTCCTTCTCACCCGATCTGGCCTGGATCGCGATTGCCGCTGGCGATAGCAAACAGATCCAGTTGTTCGCCCGCGATACCCTCACTCCTGGCCCAGTGATTGGCCTAGGAACCGCGCCCCACTGGGAACCGCAGGCGCAAACACGCACGTTCCCAGAGACGGGTTTCACCGTTGGCGGACGATTCCTGGCATACTGGAACGCCAATGGCGGCTTGCCAATTTACGGCTACCCACTCACTAACGAAATTTCTGAGCGGCTCGAAGATGGGAATACCTACACGGTGCAATATTTCGAGCGGGCCAGGTTTGAGTATCACCCAGAGATGAGCGACCCACGCTATCAGGTATTACTGGGGCAATTTGGCCGCCGAATTCACCCTGCTGATCCGCCTGTAGCGCCACTGGCAGGGGCCACGCATTACCCCGAAACAGGGCATAATCTAGGTGGGCGATTTGCGGACTATTGGCAGGCCCACGGGGGCCTACCGCAGTTCGGCTATCCGATCAGCGAGGAGTTTACCGAAACACTCGAAGATGGTAAGCCGTACCTGGTGCAATATTTCGAGCGAGCCAGATTTGAGTATCATCCCGAAAACACCGACCCGCAATATCAGGTGCTTCTGGGACAATTTGGCCGACGAATTCTCAGCCAGCGGTAAGCGCGGGCAGCTCAGCGCCGGTCGAGGGCGCGAGCCAGCGGGGGGATAATCTGCTTCTTGCGCGAAACGATCCCCGGTAAGGCCGCAACGTGCGCTGTGCTTGCCTCGGAGTCTAGCCCAAAGGCTGTGGCGACCAACCCCTGCTCGACCTGCCCCGGATAGAGGGCCACGCTCTCGCTCTGTAAAATATCAGTGACTAGAAAAAGGCAATAGTCGTAGGAGCGTTCATCTTTCAGCCAATCAAGTTCAGCCACAAAGTCGTCCTGATGCTGCTGGAAATAATCGGTGGCGAGGGTCTCTGACTGCCCAATCGCCAGTGACGCCCCACCAAACGTATATTCTTTGAGATTACTGAGAATAATCTCCCGTGGCGTGGTCATACTAAAGTCACTACGAGCCTCAAAAAGTTCGCGGGCGAAGATCAATGGATCAAGGTCTGCCAACGCCCCCAGCTGTTGCAAGGCAGTGCGATCCCGATCAGTCGTGGTTGGCGAGGTTAACATCAGGGTGTCGGAGATAATCGCGGCGAGCAGCAGGCCCGCAATAGGGGGTGACGGCGTGAGCCCCGCCCGCTGGTAGCGATCAAGGACGATTGTCGCCGTACAGCCGACCGGCTCTAACAGAAAGGGGATTGGCTCAGCCGTTTGCAAGTCGCCCAGATTATGATGGTCGACAACGCCGAGTAATTCCGCCTCGTCGATCCCTTCAACCGCCTGCACCCGCTGGTTGTGGTCAACCAGGATGACGCGCTTCCGCCAACCCCGCAAGATATCGGAGCGTGACACCGTGCCACAGACGCGGCCTTCCTCATCAACAACGGCCAACGCCCGCCCACGTGCTGTCAGCAACTGATCAGCAATGTCATCAATTAGATCGCTCTGCTCAACCGTGCGCCCAGGGTGGCGCATCGCCGCCGTCACCGACTGACTCAAGCTCAATAATCGCGCAGTGGCATAGCTATCGTGAGCCGAGGTCAGGACGACGACGCCCCGAGCTTCTGCCTGCTCCAGTACGGCTGCCGTTGGCTTGGTGCCGCCAATGACGATTAAACACCCTACGCCGCATTGCAGTGCGGCAAGCTGAGCATCTTCGCGATCGCCAACAATTGCCAGATCACCAGGGCGGAGCCAGTGCGCCACCGAATCGGGATGCGACGCAATGATCCAAACCCGGCCACTGAATGAGCGTGAGAGTTCCCCAGTCAGCAGTTCCCCATTAAGGATCGGCAAGAGGCGATCCAGCATCAACGGGGCCTTGCTCGTCGCCACCACCATCAACTCATCAAGGTAGCGGGCCGCGATCTCATCAACAGTGATCACCCCCAACAGCCGTTGCGTTGCATCAACCACTGGTAGCAGTCCCTTACTACCATCCCGCATCAACTTTGCCGCTTCATAGAGCGTATCGGCCTCAGTCGCCATGATCACATCGTGATTCATCACATCGGCAACGCGACGGCGCACATCTTCGATCAGGATTGGTGGCGCTACGCCACACCGTTCAAGGGCAAAGGCTGCCTCTGCCCCAACTGGCCCCAACCGCGCGGCGATGGCCCCAGGCAGATCAAGTTCACGCCGCAAGGCGGCATAAGCAATGGCCGAACAAATACTGTCGGTATCGGGGTTACGATGGCCGATCACATACACAGTATCGGGCTGCGGATGGATGAGTGGGGCAACCTGGTTAGTGCTGGACACGCTGCTATTGCTCCTCATTGCGCCGCTGCTATTTGCAGCGCTGCACTTACGATGTCAACGATACCCGATCCATCTCGCGGTGGGACATACTAACGCTGGTGCCTGTATAAATCCGTTGGATCGTCTGCCCTAAAATCGGGGCGATCGAGATCACCGAAATCTTGTCCAGACGCTTTTCAGGCGGTAATGGCACTGTATCAGTCACGACAATCTGGCGGATAGGGCTTTCTCGTAGTCGTTCAATCGCTGGGCCAGAGAGAATCGCGTGCGTGGCTGCAACCGACACATCGATCGCCCCTTGTTCCAGGACGAGCCGTGCAGCCTGCGTTACTGACCCCGCTGTATCGATCTCATCATCAACTAACAAGACACGCCGACCGCGCACATCGCCGATCACATTCAGTGGTTCGCTGCGCCCCTCCAACCCAGTACGCCGCTTCTCAATAATGGCCAGCGGCGCATCAAGAAATTCAGCGAAGTTGCGGGCACGTTTCGTATTTCCAAGATCTGGCGAGACAACTACCAGATCGGGAATCCGCTGTTCCTGAAAATGTCGAGCCAGGAGATACATCGCCGTCAGTTCATCAACAGGGATATTGAAGAAGCCTTGAATCTGTCCTGCATGCAGATCGACAGTCAGCAAACGTTCGGCGCCTGCCGTCGTAATCAGGTCAGCAACCAGCCGAGCAGTGATCGGCACCCGTGGTTGGTCTTTCTTGTCAGTGCGCCCATAGGCATAATATGGCACTACCGCCGTGATCCGGCCTGCCGAAGCACGCTTCAGCGCATCAATCATAATCAGCAGTTCCATGATCGACTGGCTGAGTGGCGTAGAAAACGGCTGGATCACGAAGACATCATTACCGCGCACACTTTCCTGCAAGCGCACAAAGATATTCTCGTTACTGAAGGTGAAAACCTCGGCTCGTCCAGGATGAATCCCGATATCTTTACAAACAGCCGCCGTCAGCGTCGGGTGGGCATTGCCCCCAAAAATCGTTAACTCGTCATAGAGCGGCATCAGCACCACCTCCTACCGTCGCACGACTCGCGGCAACTCTCCCCGCGCAAGTTGCGCCTCCTCTCCCCGCCGCAAGCGATCATACGGCATCTCGCACCACACGGCTAGCCCTCACGGTAGTGGGGTGGGGCCTCCAGGTTGACGAGGGCATCGCGCGCTGCGGCCTGCTCAGCCAGTCGCTTATTGGTGCCTTCGCCTACCCCAATAGTTCGGCCCTCTACCCGCACCTCAACCGTAAATGCTGTCTCAGTAGCGGGCAAGCCCCGCGCAACGACGACATAAATAGGCGTAAAGCGCCCATTGCCAACTGGCACACCAGGATCGTCGGCAAGGACCGCTGGCCGCAACGCTGGGTCTTGCATCAATTCCTGTAGCCGACCTTTGTAATTCTCACTGGTGAGTCGCGCAATCAGCGCATCGGCCTCGACCAAACGACGCTCTAAAAAATCCCGCGCCGTGCCAATTCCGGCATCGAGATAGATTGCGGCCAGCAATGCCTCAAACGCATTCGCCAGCACCCGATCGCTGAGTTGATCGGGCACCGTTTCCCCCTTACTGAGGTAGAGCAGCGGCGCTATTCCCAATTGCCGTGACCATCGCGCCAGAGTATCTGTACGAATCAGGGCAACGCGACGGGCGGTCAGCGCGCCCTCTGGCAGATCAGGGAACCGCCGATAGAGCCATTCAGCAACCAAAAATCCTAGCAGGGCATCCCCCAAGAACTCTAACCGCTCGTTCGCATCGCGACTATCCAGCCCTGCCTCATTGATGTACGAGCGATGCGTCAGGGCCTGCCGTAGTAGGGTACGATCCTGAAAGGCAACCTCTAAGGCCGACTCGGCAGCACTCAAGCGTGTCGCTTCGGTAGTCTCTGGCGCAGGATCGGGGAGCGATCGTTCTGGCAGGTTCACTGGCGATTCAGTTCATCAGCAAGATCGATATCGGCACTCGCCGCCAACTGCGTCAGCCGCGGCCAATCGATCATCAGGTGATACCGATAATGATTCGGCTCGGTCTGTTCACTATTGGAGGTGGCAAGTTGTGGACGAACCAGAAACTGGATTAACGCATCGGCCATCGCGTTCTCCGCCGCCTGCCGATCGTCAAGAATCAGGGCAGTATCCCCCGCCTGCTGCGCGGCGTAGGCCCGCCGCAAACCCGCGACAAACGCCTCACCGAGCGAACTCGCTCGGTGCTGTTCGCGCTCCCGCTCAATCGCCTGATTGGCATCAACCGTTTCCGCTGGCACATTCGGGCCAGCCGTTAGCTGCACATTCTTCTGCTCAACCCGCAAAATCTCTCGCTCAATCACCACATTGAGCAAACGTTCCAGGCCACTCGCCACAGTATCCTCCTTGTATTTTCGGCCCACTACTAGCACTATGCCAGAGGATTATACCCTTCTGCGTGCTTTGCTGTTTCAAGCGGACGAAATCATGCGATACTACGGGCTTGCTGCAGGCAATACCACCCACAATGCAGCAGGCGAACGAGAGGAGTGCCAATGCGCTACGACGCGATAGTCTTTGATTTGCTCAGTGGATTGCTCGACTCGTGGTCACTCTGGGATAGCGTGGCTGGCGATCAAGCAACGGGCCGCCGCTGGCGAAATCATTATCTCCAGCATACCTATGCTACTGCCGCGTATCGTCCTTACGAGACGCTGGTCGCTGAAGCTGCTGAGCAAGCACAGTTGCCATCCACACTCGCCGAAACGCTGCTCGCCCGCTGGGACGAGCTAACGCCCTGGCCCGAAGCACCAGCTGTCCTCCAGACGTTAGCAGCCGCTGTCCCGCTCGCAGTCGTGACAAACTGTTCCGAGGCTTTAGGGGCGCGGGCCATCGCCCGCACAGGAGGAACCTTCACGGTCGCCGTCACCGCCGAACGCGCTGGCTACTATAAGCCCGATCCACATCCCTATCGTTTAGCGTTGGCTGAGCTTCGCGTTGCACCAGAACGCGCATTATTTGTTGCGGGGTCGCCATTCGATATTCCTGGGGCATCAGGCGTGGGGCAACCTGTCGTCTGGCACAATCGCCTCAATCTGCCCCTGCCCACGACTGGGCCAGCACCACAAGCAATCTACCCAACCTTACAACCATTACTTGACCTGCTGGCAGAGCATGAATAATGGCTCAGCACGAGGGCAGCGCCACCCGCCACCTGCTCTTGATCAAGCACGCCCTACCGACCATTACCCCGACAATCGCCCCAGCCCACTGGCCGCTCTCCGCCGCAGGACGCCAGGGGGCAGCAGCGCTGGCTGAACACCTCGCACCCTATGCGCTCAGCGCGATTGTTACCAGCGACGAACTGAAGGCCCAGGAAACGGCAACGATCCTGGCTGAGACATTGCAACGCCCAATACCTTTGATCAGCGACCATGATCTACGGGAACACAGCCGGCGACCTGACGACTTCTTCGACCGCCCCGAGGATTTTCAGGCGGCGATTGCCCAGTTGTTCGCCCAACCTGATCAGCTCGTCTTCGGGCTGGAAACGGCCACTGCCGCCTGCCAACGGTTCACCGCCGCTGTCAACCGCCACCTCATCGCAACCGCCATTGGCGATCTGGCAATCGTCGCGCATGGCACAGTGATCAGTCTCTTTGTCGCCGCCCAAACTCGCACTGCACCATACCCGCTCTGGCAGCGCCTCAGCCTACCCTCATTGGTGGTGCTTCGTGGCTCAGACTTGCAGTTCGAGCAAATTATTGCGACGATTGCCCCCGCAAGATCCCACAGTAGCGATGGCAAATGACAAGCGGACAACAGAGGGCCAGGTGAGCAAAAAAGGACGTGACGTAGTCGCCCGTAATGGCGCAATGCTGATGCCAGTCTATATTCCAACGGCATTACTGGCTTTTGGACAAGGGTTACTCGTGCCGACATTGCCATACTATGCCAAGAGCTTCGGGGCCACTGCGGCCCTGATTGGCTTCATCGTCGCGGCGGCGGGCATTGGGACGCTGATAGCTGACGTGCCAGCAGGCGCAGTACTGGGCCGCCTTGGGCGCCGCCCGGCCATGCTGTTTGGTGCAGGCCTGGTCGCACTGACCACGTTTTGTGCTGGCCTCTTTCCCAATATCACGATCCTCATCTTCTTACGGTTACTGGCAGGGATAGGCACTGCCCTCTGGGCACTTTCGCGCCATGCGTATATCACCGATGTGATCGCCCCAGCAGAACGCGGGCGGTCACTCTCGATCTTTGGGGGGATCAACCGCGCAGGCAGCCTCCTCGCCCCAGTCTTTGGTGGCGTGATCGGCACCGCATTTGGCCTCAATAGTGTCTTCTTCCTCTCTGGTATTTTGGCCGGATTTACGGCAATTATCGCGTTCATATTTGTCCCAGAAACTGGGATCAGCCACAGTGCTGGTGGCGGGCACAAGATGCGTTGGAATCTGGTGGGTCAACTGCTACGCACCCACTGGCGCGACCTTTCGGCAGCGGGAATCGCCCAGATCTTCGCGCAAATGATCCGCGCGGGACGGCAATTGCTGATTCCCCTGTTTGGTATCTCGATTGGCCTCGATCCAGCGGTCACTGGTTCGATCATCTCCTTTGCGGCGTTACTGGACGTAGCGATGTTCTTCCCGGCTGGCCTGATGATGGATCGCTTTGGGCGCAAGGTCGCCGCTGTCCCAAGCTTTGCTGTCATGGCGATCGGGATGGTTGTCGTCGCATTCGCCCATGACTTTCGCTCACTACTCCTTGGCGCAGCCATTATTGGCTTCGGGAATGGCCTTGGCTCTGGCACAATGATGACCCTCGGCGCAGACCTCGCCCCACCCGGCGCAGTTGGTGAGTTTCTCGGCTTCTGGCGGCTGATCGGCGACACTGGACAATCGAGCGGGCCGCTCGTCGTGGGGACGGTCGCAACAGCATTCGGCCTGTTCTCCACTGCCCTGCTCCTCAGTGCGATCGGCGCGGCATCGGCCCTTACCCTTGCCTTCCTGGTGCGCGAAACCCGCACAACAGCGCCCGCGCCCGTACCAATCACCAACAAACAACCAAACTCATAAGCAGCCCCAGAAAAGCAATGGTGCAAAGCGCATAGTCTCCCGCTCACCAATCCGACCGATCCAATCCCCATCGCCAACCAGTGGGGATATGTCGTATTTGCGTTGCCCCCGATCAATGATCGCCAATTTTGAACATTGCTCCTTAAAAGGGCTTGACATTATCGTTATATAGATATATCTTTATACTATCGAGACTGTTTCTCGATATAGACTCGAATGAAAGGAAGAAGCGCATGGAAGAACCATTTCAACCCGAATCACCCGCTGACACCCACCACCCTAACCGCCGCGGCGGTGATCGCCGACGAGGGACTGGCTCCCGCCATGGTCATCATCGTCGTGGCGCACTGCCCCTCCCGTTGATGATGCCGCTCGCCGTGGCTGGCGTTAGCCGCATGGCGATGATGGGTCGTGGCGGTGGGCGGGGACGGCGGTTCAGTCCTCAAGAAGGCCCGTTGGAGGGTCGTCACCCATTCCGTGGACCAGGGAACCAGCGCAGTGAAGGAGGCCCACCATTTGGCTTTGGCGGCGGGCCGTTTGGACGCCAACCTCGCGCTCGTCGGGGCGACGTTCGCGGTGGCATTCTGGCCCTCCTGCAAGAAGGGTCGTTCAACGGTTATCAGATCATCCAGGAGTTCAGCCAGCGGAGCATCGGCGCATGGCGGGCCAGCCCCGGGGCGGTCTACCCCGCCCTACAGCAACTGGAAGACGAAGGACTGATCGTCGCGCAGGAAAGCGACGGGAAGCGTACCTTTAGCCTGACCGATGCAGGTCGCGAATATATCGCTGCACATCCCAACGAGACTGCGGCTCCCTGGGAAACCATGGCTGAAGGGGTTGACAGTAAGGCCCAGGAACTCGGCGACCTGCTACGCCAGGTGTCGATGGCCGCGATGCAGGTAATGCAATCTGGGACCGAAGCGCAGATCGCCGAGGCCCGTAAGCTCATCGCCAATACCCGCCGCTCGCTCTACCGCATCCTCGCTGAAGATGAGGAATCGACAGAAGCGTAACCACTCAGGTGCGTGATTGCCCATCCCAATAGGGCAATCACGCACCACCCCCCACGACACTGACCGAAAGTGCAGGATCGCCCTGCCTGAACTATCACCCCAATAATGATCGTCTGCCCGAAGACACTAATCACCCCAAACAACTATCCTTAGCATAGCAATAGTGAACACTCTATGATGGCATTGTGACGACTTGACAAGAACAAATGTTCTTTTATACTGAGGGCACCAGATGCCGAACAATCACCGAAGGAGGTAACTGCATGACGATCAGCGAACGGGCGGTGGAGGCCGCTGGATTACAGAAACGCTATGGCAAAACCCAGGCCCTCTGTGGCGTTGACCTCGTGGTCAATAGTGGCACGATCTGTGGTTTGCTGGGGCCAAACGGCGCAGGCAAAACAACGATGGTGCGGATCTTGACCACCTTGCTCACGCCAGATCAGGGTCACGCAATGGTCGCTGGCTACGATGTGGTCAAGCAGGCCCAACAGGTACGGTATCGGATTGGCTTAGCGGGACAGCAGGCAGCAGTTGACGAGTTACTGACTGGTCGCGCTAACCTGGAAATGGTTGGTCGCCTCTACCACCTCTCAGGCAAGGCTGCGCGGCAGCGGGCTGATGAACTGCTGGAACGGTTCGACCTCACTGATGCCGCGAACCGCATCGCCAAAGGCTATTCGGGCGGGATGCGCCGTCGCCTCGACCTGGCGGCCAGCCTGGTAGTTTCCCCGCCCATCCTCTTTCTTGATGAGCCAACGACAGGACTCGACCCACACAGTCGCCTGGGCCTCTGGGCAATCATTCAAGACCTCGTGGCAGGCGGCACGACTGTTCTGCTCACGACGCAATACCTCGAAGAAGCAGACCGTCTGGCGGACAAGATCGTGGTGATTGATACGGGGCAGGTGATCGCCGAAGGCACTGCTGATGAGTTGAAAGCAATGGTCGGTGGCGAGCAAATCGATGTTGTCATCCGTCATGCTGACCAGTTAGCTGATGCAGTGAACGCATTGCGGCGGGCAGGTCAGGCCGAACCAATCGTCGATCCAGAAACTCGCCGCTTGACGATGGCCGTACAAGGCGGCGTCAGCGTATTGACCGAAGTCGTCAGAGAATTGGACTCCGCAGAGATCGCCGCCGACGATTTAGCCTTACGGCGCCCGACACTTGACGAAGTATTTCTCCGACTCACGGGGAACCCCATTGCAGCCCCTGCTGACCAGGAAACCAGCGAGCCAGCATTCGCCCTGACCCACTAGAGAATCAAGCAGGAATCGACATATTATGTTCAACCAGGAGGTCTGAATGAGTACAGTCCAGTTACCACTCCAACCAACGTCACTGCTCGAACGACTGCGTTGGGCACTGAGCGATAGCCTGACGATCACGCGGCGCAACCTCGCCCATATCCGACAAGTACCAGAGCGCTTGCTCGACGTAACGCTCCAACCAATTATCTTCGTGCTGCTCTTTGCCTACGTCTTCGGCAGCGCCATTCAGGTACCCGGTGGTGGTAGTTATCGCGAATTCCTGTTACCCGGGATCTTTGCCCAGAGTATCGCCTTTCTCGCGATCACCACAGCGGTCGGGGTAGCGAATGATATGGAGAAAGGGATCATCGACCGCTTCCGCTCCCTACCAATGGCCCGTTCGGCGGTTCTGGTAGGGCGGACTATTGCTGACCTGACCCAGAGTATCCTTGGAATCATGGTCATGTCCTTGTGTGGGCTGGTCGTTGGCTGGCGGGCGCATAACGGCCTGTTGCAAACATTAGCCGGGTTCGGGGTCTTACTGCTCTTTGGCTTTGCGATGACCTGGCTCGGCACCTTTATTGGAATCATTGTGCGCACCCCAGAAACGGCGAATACGTTGGGCTTTGTCGCGCTATTCCCGCTCACCTTCATCGCCAACACGTTTGTCCCAACCCAGGGGATGCCACCATTCTTACGCTTTTTCGCGGACTGGAACCCGCTCAGCGCCACGGTAGCCGCCTGTCGCCAACTCTTTGGTAATCCTGGCGCAGCGTACACTGGCACAGCCTGGTCACTGCAACACCCAATCGCTGCATCAATAAGCTTTTCACTGATTATCTTAGCGATCTTTATCCCCCTCTCAGTCTTCCGCTATCGCTCGACCACCAGCCACTAACACAATACAACCCCAGACCAAGCGACACAGCGGCTCTGATTGTTACAGAGCCGCTGTGTCGCTGGCGATAGTTAACCCAACAACGTTAGGGTGTCATTTGCCAGGTGGCAATGGTGCGGAACCGATCACTTGGCGTATTCAGGGTATCGGCATTGGGGCCAGTAATTTGCTTACTGATGGCATAGTGATATTGCGGGTAATAGAGGATCAGGCTCGGTACCTCGGTGGCAAAGAGCTGTTGAAACTCAGCATAACTCACCTTACGCTTCGCTTCATCAGTGGTCAGGCGGGCATCTTCCAGCACCTTATCCGCGGCAGAATTCGTCCAGTTGGCAAAGTTATAGCCCGCATCAGCCTGACTCGAATGCCAGTTCTGGTACGGATCAGGGTCAGCCGCCAGTCCCTCCCACCCAGAGAGGGCCGCCTCGTAGCGACGCGTGGCAAGCGCCTGTGCTAACTCCTGGCCGCTCGTGGCGGATACGGTAACTTTCACCCCGATTGCGGCATACTGGCGCACAATAACCTGCGCTACGCCCACCCGCAACGGATCATTATCAGTCAACAAGGTGAAGGCCAGTTGCTGCCCCGCCTTCTCCCGCACTCCCGCTGGATTGAGTTTCCACCCAGCAGTATCAAGCAGGCTCTTAGCCCGTTCAGGGTCAGTGGGCCATTGCTGTTCGGCATAGGCCCAGGAACTTGGCAGAATCGGACTCGCCCCAGCCGTTCCCCAGCCTTTCAAGCCTTCACGGACGATCTCATCGCGGTTCGTTGCTAACGCCAGGGCCTGCCGCACTTCGCGCTCGGTAAACTGTGGTGCTTTCAGGTTGAGAAAGATTGCGGTATAGCCAGCGACCGAAGGGCCATAGATATTGGCATTACCCAGCGACCCACCAGCACTTTCCAGGGAACTTGGGGGAATATAACTCACCCCATCGGTCTCTCCCTGCGCCAGCGCCTGCAACGCGGCAGCGTTGTTGGCATAGGAGCGGAACCGCACTTCTTGCAACTGCGCCTTCTGGCCGTAGAACTGCTCAAACCGCTTCAATGCAACTTCTACCTTCACGGGGTCGAGCGACGCAAAGGCGAACAACCCGGTACCAACTGGCTGCAAGTTGAACGAATCATTCGGTAAGTCGCCTGCCTTCACCGCTGCCAACTTGTGCGCTGGCAAGATCCCAATTGAGGTATAGGCGAGAAATGGCGCATACGCTTTCGGCAGCGTACAGATCACCGTGCGCTCGTCTGACGTTTCCACCGTCACGGTTCGCCAGAAATCAGCCAGCGAGGGATCGCCAGGGAAAGCCGCATCTTGCATCAACCGAACCGTAAAGAGGACATCCTTCGCTCCAAACGGCTGCCCATCGTGCCAGACAACCCCATCGCGCAAGGTAAAGACATAGCGACGACCATCGTCCTCAACTTTCCAGCCAGTGGCGAGATCGGGAACAACCTTGCCCTGAGCATCAATCCGTGTCAGACCATTAAAGAGCAAGGTACTGAGATCGCGATCAACCCGACTGGTTGCCAACAGGGGATTCAGCATAGTCGGTACACCAACGACAGCTTCGCGATAGACCCCGGCGCGATTACCCACCGTGGGCGTACCGAGCCGCCCGGAAAGGACTGCTGGTGTTTGTAATAATCCTCGATTGAACGCGACCAGGACCCCAGCCGCCAGAATAGCGAGAATTAGCAGGCCGCAGAGAACCGCAAGCCAGCCGCCTCGCCCAAGCGCTCTCATCTACTCACCATATCAAATTCTTGCGGAAGATCATTGTGAACGCCAGTAGCTATCGACGCAGAGCGCGAACGAGAGAGCTGTTAGGATTGCTTATAGATACTGGTCAGCACAGCGATGATCATAAATGCTACCGAGAGACCAATGGTGAACTGGAACAGGGTCTTTTCGACACCGCGCCGGGTATGGTAGATCGAGTCACTCCCGCCACCAAAGGTGCCGCTGAACCCCTGCCCACGCAATTGCATCAGGAGCGCGATGATCAACGTCACTCCCAGAATAGTCTGGACAATGAATAAAATGTCGAGCACAGCCGCGAGCCTCCTCTGCGCCAAATCGCAGCGAACCACGCGCGTCGCTGCTTGTCCGAAGATGAACTGCACGCAGTATAGCATACGCTCTCGATAGCCGACGATCTCTCAACAGCGCGGCAACCCGGTGTACAATCGCCATGACGTGCGTGATTACCCGCGACCATAAGCAGCAGGAGCAACGATGGTTGAGCAAACCACAGCCAACTACAAGGTACTTCCCCCACGCGAATGTGCGGTATTAGTCGCCCTCTACGAGCGTGATGCAGTCATCCAAATCCTATTCATCAAGCGTACTGATCGTGTGGGTCATCATAAAGGCGAAATTGGTTTTCCGGGCGGAAGAATCGAGCAAGATGACGCCAGCCCCTGGGCGGCGGCGCTGCGCGAGGCCGAAGAAGAAGTGGGAATTCTTCCGACGCTGGTTGAACCACTGGCGACCCTCCCCACTGTCTCGACTGTCGTTAGCAATATGGTGATCTATCCTTTCGTGGGCCGCCTCGCCACCCCACCAACATTTACGCTTTCCGCATTTGAGGTTGCAGAAACGATTGAAGTACCGCTATCAACCTTGCTCGACCCCGCGATCTACCATGAGGAAGACTGGATTATCCGCGAAGTCAAGCGCCGAATCTTTGTCTATCGCTACCAACATCACGATATCTGGGGCGCGACTGGCCGCATTGTCAAGAGCTTGCTGGCCCGTCTCGAAAGTTGGCCCGCCCACCCACCGAGCAATGCCTGGACCCTTGATGATGTTGCCACTGCGCTAGCAACCACCACATAAAATCTCGGCGACCGCTATAATCGCCGCAGTAATACCTCCAGCAGATCGCCCGCCAGTGGTGGGCAGGAAGGAGTATCCCGCCATGACCACGCCAACAACCCGCGGTCGACTCGTCTTTCTGGCCGAGCCAGAACGGATCGAGTATCGTGAATATGATCTCCCTGAGCCAGAACCAGGGGGTGTGCTTGCCGCTATCGTGCGGGCCAATGTCTGTGGCTCGGAACTACATATCTGGCGCGGCCAGCATCCTACGGTGAAACAATGTGTGCTCGGCCACGAAATGGTAGGCCGCGTGCATACGCTTGGGGCGGGGGTGACAACCGACTACGCGGGGCAACCGCTGGCCGTTGGTGATCGTATCGTCGCCTGCTACTTCCTCAGTTGCCGCAAATGTCGCGCCTGCCGAAAGGGGCAATTCAACCTCTGCGAAAATGTCTACCGCTTCTGGATGCAACATCCCGATACTGCACCTCATTTTCACGGCACCTTTGGCACCCACTACTGTATCCACCCCGACCAGTATCTCTACAAAGTTCCTGACGCCGTGCCAGACGCCATCGCCTCGTTTGCCAACTGCGCCCTCTCGCAGGTCTACTTTGGCCTGGATGAAGCGCGGCTGACCGCCGATGAAACAGTCGTGCTGCAAGGGGCAGGTGGGTTGGGCCTCTCGGCAATCGCCGTGGCGAAAGAGCGTGGCGCACGGGTGATCGTGATCGATGGCGTCGGCTATCGACTGGAAGCGGCACTGGCTTTCGGGGCCGATGAGATCGTCGATATGCGGGAATTCCCCACCCCAGAGGCCCGCATTGCCGAAGTAATGCGGCTGACCAACGACTGGGGCGCTGATGTTGGAATGGAGCTTACCGGGGTTCCCGCTGCTTTTAGTGAAGGAGTGGCGTTGGTACGCCCTGGCGGGCGCTTCGTCTCGATTGGCAATGTCTCTCCGGGGCAATATACCCAGTTCGACCCCGGCTTGCTCAATCGGCGCGGCGTCCAAATTATTCCCGTGATCCGCTATCAGCCCTGGTATCTCCTGAAGTCACTGCAACTGCTCGCCACTACCCAGGAACGGTATCCCTGGACGGCATTAGTTGACCAGGACTTTGCATTTGAGGATGTCGATAATGCATTACTGCGCTCCGAGCGTCGCGAGGTTCGCCGCGCCAGTATTGTCATTGGAGAATAGGCGCGGCTGGTCGCCGACTGAGAGTAGAGATTGGGTGAGTTAGCTGGCCTGTGCGCGGCGTTTATCTGGTCGGCAACCAATGTCATCCTGCGCGGGCAATCAGTGCGCCTCGGGGCGGTAACGGTCAATGCGTGGCGCAGTGTCTTTGCCGCAATCTTCTTTGCGATGATCTTCTTCCTGACTCGTGGTCCCAGCTATATCACCGCGATTCCCTTGCAATCGCTGGTGATCTTGCTGCTCGGGGTCATCCTGGGGATGGTGATTGGCGATACGATGCAATTCTTCGCGATGGGGCGGATCGGGGTCTCGCGCGCCATGCCGATCAGTTCATGCTTTCCCCTATTCACGATTGGGATCGCCGCCGCGTTCCTCGGTGAACAGATCACCATCCAGACAATTGGCGGCACAGTATTAGTACTGCTCGGGGTGGTGATGGTGGCCCTACCCCGTCGCGCAGGGATCGAAGAAACCAGCACTCATGAAGCCCTGCCTGCGGGCTACTGGATTGGCGTTGCCGCTGCCCTCACAGCGGCAGTCTGCTGGTCGCTCTCTACCACCACTGCGCGGTTTGCCATGCAGAATATCGACGTGATCACCGCCAATACGGTGCGCATACCATTCAGCGCGTTTGTCTCATTCCTGATTGGCTCACGAACCGGGATGGTTTCCCCCAAGAAATTTGGCCGCCAGAGCCTCGCCATCATCTTCTCCTGCGGGATTGTGGGGACAGCGGGCGGGGGATTTCTCTACCTCACGGCAATCAGTTTGGCTGGGGCCGCAAAAACAGCGATCCTCGGCTCGGCTGCCCCAGTCTTCGGCCTGATCATCTCCGTCATCTTTCTTGGCGAACGCCCTAGCCCACGCGGTATTTTGGGTACATTCCTCTCAGTTGCCGGAATCGTCCTGGTGTCAATCAAGTAAGGATTGCGAATGGAGCAGACGAAAACGATCCTCGAAGTCAAAGAAAAACTCAACGGTCATCGCCACGAGTTCGCCAGTGCGGTTCTCGACCAATCGGCAGAAACGCTCGTCTCCCTCTATGTCGTCCCTGGCGAAGGCAGGCTCGGTGGGGTCGCCCTGGAGCGTGGCACCCGCTGCCTGGGGTACTTCTGGACCAACCGTCACTACAACGTCTATCACGCTGTTGATCATCGCGGACAAACGCTAGTCTTCTACATCAATATCAGTGATCACACGGTGATCACCCCAGCGGCAATCGCCTGGCGCGATCTGGAAGTTGACGTGGTGATTACGCCAGATGGTCGCTGCGAAGTACTCGACGAAGATGAAATCCCCGCCGACCTCGACCCTGCCCTGGTCGCCACGATCACCGCGACAACGGATCACCTCGTCGCCAATTACCAAGCCTTAGTCGCAGAATTGGAACGCCGCACTGCGGCACTCCTTGGCTGAGCAACGCAGTGGGGCGGGCTGGATATCCAGCCCGCCCCACTGCCCACAACTCGCCACTCGCCGCTTAGAGCGGGGTTGGCAGGGGAATATTGAACTTCTTGGAAAGTCCGTTCAGATCATTCCAAATTGCTTCGGGCAGCGGAATCCCCTCGCGCTCGCGCCGTTCACGCGAGATCTTCTCTGGCTCGCCCGGAGTAAGCACGCGCTCAACCCCCTCATTTGGGCGAACCTGTCGGGCCGCCGCCAGAGTCGCCCCAGTCAAGGCCTGATATTCATCGGGATCGCCGAAGAAGGAGGGGTCAATCACGATCAGGAGGACGCCGGTGACGTGGCCGCTAGGGCCAGCGACTTGCTCGCCAGAACGACCATGCCGGGCGCCGATATCCCAGGAATCTTTGGTGGCATTATCAATCATCGCCAGCCCGCCAAAGAGGGCAGCGGTCATCGCCAGGCCATAACCCTTATGTCCACCAACGCTGCCACCAAGCGGTAACAAGGCTCCACCAGCATAGAAATCGTTGGGCACAGTGCTGGCTTGTCCGCTTTCATCGATGATACAGCCTGCGGGCACTTCGGCATTCTTCGAGAGCGCAACCTTAATTTTCCCCTCGGCAATCGTGGAGGTAGCCGCATCGTAGAGCATCAGGTCATCTCCGGCTGCTGGCACGCCGAATGACCAGGGATTCGTACCTAAGAATCGGTCACGACCGCCGAATGGCACCACGATTCCCGAGCCTGGCCCAGCCGCCCCGTAGGTAACAATCGCGGCAAATCCTTCGGCAACGGCCCGCTCGGAATACTCACCGAGTCGGCCAATGTGCATTGAGTTTCGTACTGCCGCCGTCGCAATCCCAAACTCACGCGCCGTCTTCATCGCCCAATCAAGCGCAAAAAAAGTCGAGTATTGCCCAAATGAACGTTTGGCATCGATCAACGCGGTCGCCCCCCGTTGGCGAATTACTTCTGGCTGGGCTGTTGGCTGCAGCACATCGCTCTCGATCTGCTGCACATACCAGGGCATCCGCAGCACCCCATGCGAATCATGACCAGACAAGTTGGCACGCACCAGGTGATGGGCTACCTCATTGGCGGCCTGTTCATCAGCTCCCACTGCCAAACAGACTTGCTGAATAAACGCCTCAAGTGGACCAGCAGGACAAAGGATGTCAGCCATCTCAATCTTTCCTTTCGTCAGACCAATTGCCGCTCTAGCGCGAGTATACGCCGAATAGCGCAAATGCGAAACTCAGTGGTCAGACAAGTGCGCGCACGAATCAGCTATTGTCCTCTTGGCATCCTATGCCAGAATCGAGTAGAGTCTCGTTATCAATCTGGCAAGTAGGGTGGGATGGCAATGTGGGTCTCGAAACTGTTCGGGTCACTTCCAATACTCCTTGATTTTGTGAATCAGCATCGCTTACAGCATGATCAATTTAAGATTGTGGTTGTGCCGCCGCGCCTCTGGCAACGGCGCAGTAGCCCGCGCTACTACCTGATCTATCGCACTGATGGCACTGCCGAGGCCTTGCTCGCTACCCTCACGGCTGAAGTGATCGACGAAGAAGCGGCGGTTGATGTAGCCGAGGAGATCATTGCCACGGCTCAGGGGCGCGGTCACGGCTCAGGCGGCACCGAGCGATGACAGCGCAGCGGCGTAAGCGCATTGGCATTGACGCCCATCTCCTTTCTTTTGCCGGTTCATATCGTCAGGCCGGGGTTAGCCGCTATATTGCAGAACTGGTGCGTGCCTTTGCCAGTGATCAGGCCGCAGCGGGGAACCATGAATACACCGCGTTTGTTGGCCCTGAAGCTGTGCCAGCGCATTTCCTCCCTGCCACTACTACCGGGCAACTTCAGTTTGTCCATAGCCGCCTACCAACGGCAAAACCACCGATGCGGATTGCCTGGGAACAAACAGGGGGGCCATTTGCCGCCGCCCGCGCACGCCTCGACCTGCTGCATGGGCCAGTGAACGCCCTGCCGCTGGCGGCTCCAGGGCGCACGGTGGTGACGATCCACGACCTCGCCTTTCTTGCCTATCCCGCTGCGCTGAGTGCTGCCCGCCGCCGCTACCTCACCCTGATCACTGCCCTCTCGGCCCGCCGCGCCAACCGAATCATCGCTGTTTCCGCATTCACTCGCGACGAAGTTGTGCGGCGGTTGGGGGTACCAGCCAGCAAAGTCGTCGTCGTACACAACGCCGTTGATCCCGCATTCACCCCCTTAGCCGCTGACGCGGTCACCCGCTTTCGACACGAACAGCAGTTGCCGGAGCGCGTGATTCTGACCGTTGGGACCCTGGAACCACGTAAAAACCTTACTGGTCTCTTTGAAGCATTTGCCCGCCTTGCCTCACAGACTGACGCCACCCTGGTGGTCGTAGGAGGCCAGGGCTGGCTCTACGATGAAGCCCTGGCGCGGGTGGCTGCGCTGGGCCTTACCAACCGTGTACGCTTCACTGGCTTTGTGCCAGATGACGAGCTACCCCATTGGTACAACGCCGCAACGGTCTTCGTCTATCCTTCCCTCTATGAAGGCTTTGGATTACCTCCGTTAGAGGCCCTGGCCTGTGGTATACCCACTATCACCAGCGCGAAAACCGCGATGGCAGAAATTGTTGGTGATGCAGCACTACTTGCTGACCCGCATAATCCCGCAGACCTCGCCGCGGCAATTGGGCGGCTGCTCACTGATCACACGTTGCGCGCGACATTGCAGCAGCGCGGCCCAACCCAGGCAGCACCGTTTACCTGGACACGCACTGCTACAGAAACCCGCGCCGTTTACGATACGCTATTGGTGAACAAACGATAAACGAGGCATACAGACAACACCAATGAATTGCAGTACGCCGCGCCCACCAGTCAATCATCACGCCTCACCTACGCGCCGACATTCCTGGCGCGTTGGCTTTCTGCTTGCGCTGATGCTCAGCAGCGTGGCGGGCTGTACCCGTACGCCAAGTCGGCTACCGGGGCTCGAATCCACGCCAACAGCCATTATCCGGCCCACACCAATCGCTTCTGTCGCAGGCAAACCATCGCCGATGCCAATTCCACCACTGACAGACCTCGATCCAGCAAAGACGATTGTCTTTGTCTCTGACCGTAGCGGGCAAGTCGATCTCTACCTGCTCAATGTAGAAACTGCTGGAGACATTACGCAGGTCATCCGCCTGACCAATGATGCCGCCGTGGAGTCATTCCCCACCTGGTCACCCGATGGAACGATGATTGCCTATGTGGTGGAAGACGAACGGGAGGTACGGAACCTCTGGCTCCTTGATCTCAAAACAGGCCAACACCGCCAATTGACCAAAGAGACCCCGCCATTTGACGTACGACGAGCGTCCTGGCTGCGTGGCGGGCAGGTGTTGCTCTACGATACCGGGAAACCGTTTGATCGCCGCCCAGAGCTACGGGCGATCACCATTGAAGGGCAGGCCCTGGCCCCGATCGTGCCAGACGAAGGGAATATCATCTACGATTGGTCTACCAATGGTTCCACCCTGATCTGCGCTGTGGGGCAAACAATTGGTGAGCCACGCATTGTCATTACGGAGGCCGTGCCAGGGGCAACCCTCAAACCTGACCAGGATGCCCCGATTGGCTTTGCCGTTGATCTGTCACCAGATGGCCGTTTCGCCACTTTTGCTGGGCCGCCACTTAGCGACGATCAGATTACCTCGCTGCTCGACATTACCACTGGCACTACGAAACCACTGAATGAAGAGGTGAGTGGTCACCGTTATGAACATGACTTCGTCTGGCTGCCCGATAACAAACGTCTGGTATTGGTGCATGGCACGGGCGGAGTCACCGATGGGCAGGGACGCCTGAAAGTCACCACCGACGCCCCGCCAACCTCTGACCCTGCCGCTGGCCTCTGGCTGATCAGTAGTTCACCTGCTACCGGCGAGGTGGTGCGCACCCAACTCACCAATGGCAGCGGCGATGCCGCTGCCCGCCCCTCGCCCGATGGGCGCTGGATCGTCTATCTGACCAACACGCAGAAACCAACGCCCCTCGAATCGAATATCGTCTTGATCAGCGTCGAGCCAACAACACCGAGCAAGGCCTATGTCCCACGCAACCTGACCCCAGAGAGCGGCAATAATTGGTCACCAGAATGGATGCCCCTACGATGACCAAATCACAACAATCCCGCGACACTGCACACCAGACTGTCGCCACTATCGGTGAATTTGCCCTGATTGATCAGCTGGCAGCAACCCTGGCGGAGAGCGGGGCGGCGACCGCGCCAGATCTGTTAGGAATCGGGGATGATGCCGCGATCTGGACTCCTACGCCCAATACTCGTGCAGTCATCACCACCGATAGCCTGATCGAAGGAATACACTTTCGGCGCGATTGGACCAGTTGGGACGACCTTGGACACAAAGCCCTGGCGGTCAATCTCAGCGATATCGCCGCAATGGGCGCGCAGCCCAAACTGGCGACAATTTCCCTCGCCCTCACTGGACAAGAATGCGTTGCTGACCTACAAGCGCTCTATCATGGGCTGGGCCACCTCGCCGCCCAATATCAGGTAATTATTGCCGGAGGCGATATTGTCTCCTCGCCCGAGCGGCTGGGGCTGCATATCACCGTCGTCGGGGAAAGCTGGCCCGAGGCCGCAGGTAGGCTGCTCACCCGCGATAGCGCCGTCCCTGGCGATCTGTTGGCGGTCAGTGGGCCATTGGGCCTTTCCGCCGCTGGACTACGACGGCTGCTACAGCCACCAGTCAGTTCCACTGCCGCAGATGCTGCCTTCCTCCAGGCGCATCATCATCCCGAGCCGCGCATAGCCTTTGGCCGCATTTTGATCGCGGCTGGCGTGCGTACAGCGATGGATTTGAGTGACGGATTGGCTGGTGATCTCGCCAAGATCTGCCAGCGGAGCAATGTCGGAGCGCAGGTTGAGCAACGACGCTTGCCCGTACCAACGACAGTGCGTCAGGCTTTCCCGCACGATTGGGTCACGCTCGCCACCCGTGGCGGCGAAGATTATGAGTTACTCTTTGCCTGCCCGCCCGAGACGCTGACCCAACTCCAACGATTGTTGCCCGAAGCAAAACTGCCTGTACCAACGGTGATTGGGGTGATTACCGCACCACCACGAACCGGGCCGCCCATCCAGCTCATACTGCCAGATGGCATCACCCAACCACTCGGCGGTGGTGCATTTGACCATTTCAATCAGGCACCATAAGTCGCTTGACAGCGGCATCACAAGGGCTATCATTAGAGAGATACGATCAATTCCACGAAGGCTGATGTGCAGAGGGAGCAAAGAATGACCGCAACAATACCCGCAATGGTGCAGATTACCCCAGAGGCTGGCGAACAACTCCGTGGGCTGATGCAGAATGATAGTAGCTCCGAGAGTGGATTACGGGTTTGGGTGCAGAGTAGCTGCGGTTGCAGTGGCGGCGTGAGCTACGGCATGGGGATTGACGACCAAACTGCTGACGATACCACCTTCAGCAGTGAAGGGATCAAACTGATCATCGATCCCGGCAGTGCCTCGCTGCTCAGTGGTGCAATCATCGATTTTGTCGATTATGGCGCTCAGGGCCGTGGTTTCCTGATCCATACCGATGATCAAATGCAGGGTGGCAGTTGCGGCAGCGGTTGTGGCTGCGGCGCACACTAACATTTACCGCTTGATTGAGTCAGCGTTCTGAGGCAGGGCTACTCTGTGCCCTGCCTCATTGTTTCGCCCAACCTGAGTATTGCGCTACACTTGCGGGAGATGCAGCGTGCGCTGCCCTACCGCTCTTTGATGCACGATCGACGAAGGAGGCAAACGCGAGGATGGCCTTGACCACCGAAATCGCACCAGGACGGCCTCGATTCTTCTATGTTGTTGGTGATCGCAAATCGCTGCATATGGCAGTGAAAGATTTTGGGATAATCACTGATTCCTTACAGCGGCTCGATTTCGTCTTCAACCACGATGGTATTATGGGCACTGGGTGGTATCGGCAGGCCTATACTGAAGACGACCTGCTCGAAGTGCTGGCCGCGCTCGATCACTTGCCAGAACCAGTGACGATTGAAGCAAATCTCTTACGGATTCATATGGAACAGAACCTTGGCCGCGCTCCTGGTACCTACTAAACGCCAATCTTGGCACGGCAACGAAAGGGCTTCCCAATGACCAGACTTGGACTCAGTGCCGACGAACTGCTTTCAACAACGCGCGCCGTTCGTAAGCGGCTCGACCTGCATCGCCCAGTTGAGCGCGAAGTACTCGAAGAATGCTTGCGTTTGGCCCAGCAAGCCCCAACCGGCTCTAATCGGCAGGGCTGGGGATTTGTTGTCGTCACCGACCCTGAAAAACGTAAAGGATTGGCGGATCTGTATCGCAAATCGTGGATACCGTACAGCCAATCGAAGGCAGCACAAATGCCCACCGGCGATCCTGCCACCCAGGAACGCGTGCGTGATTCGGCCAGTTATCTTGCCGAGCATTTGCACGAAGTACCAGTGCTGGTAATCCCCATCATTCGTGGACGCACTGATACTGCCCCGATTGTCGGGCAGGCGGCAATCTGGGGATCAATCATCCCTGCCGCCTGGAGCTTCATGCTGGCAGCGCGAGAACGGGGCCTTGGCACCGTCCTGACCACGCTCCATCTACGCTATGAAGAAGAAGCCGCAGCGCTGCTGGGGATACCCTACGCTGAGGTAATGCAGGCGGCACTGATTCCCGTGGCATATACGCAGGGGACTGACTTCAAGCCAGCTTCGCGCAGCGATCTCGACACCATCGTTCACTGGGAGCAATGGTAATCGTTGAGCCTGTGTTCAGGCTCCCGTTCGTCTCTGTAATGGAGTAGCTGATGAGCGACGACCAGGATTCTGCCGCCCCATATCGTCCTAATCGTCCGGCGATCTCGTTTGAGCGACATATTCAGACCAAGGTCGACAAAGTTGACCCTGGTCAGGCCGTGTTGCACATCGATATTGAGCCATTTCACCTCAATGGCAATGGCTCACTCCATGGCGGCGTCTATGCCACGCTGATTGATAATGCTATGGGGTTTGCGGTTTCTGCCCTGGCAAAGGTACGCGTCGCCACCACACAGATGAATGTCTATTTTCTGGGGCCGGTCAGCAGTGGCCGGATCACCTGTACCGCCAATGTCCTCCATCGTACCCGTCGCACCGCGACAGCAGAGGCCAGAGTGACCGATGCTGAAGGGAACTTACTGGCGATGGGCACGGGCTCATTCCGCATCTTTGAGCAACAGGGGCAACCGATCGTCTAAGCCGCCAAGCGTTGGCCTACGGCTTTTTGGGCGAGTGTTTGGTAGGTATTGCTGATGGTGCCGCAACGTTCCGCGCCGGTACTTCCTGCACCACGACTGGTTCCTCAATTATCACCGTGGGTCTGGTGATCAGGCTTGGGGGATTATCAGGGATGGCCATTGGTTCGACGACACGTAGCCGATGGCGGAAGAAATCAAACAACACCCGCAAGATTGCCAGGGCAGGTACTGCCAGTAGCGCCCCTGGTAGCCCAGCGATCTCCCCACCAGCAATCACCGCCAGGAAGATCAGAATCGCGTGAACCTTCAACGCCTGGCCCTGAATTTTTGGCGTCAGCAGATTCCCTTCCAACTGTTGCAGCAATACATAGACCACGATTACCGCTACCACTTTGAATGGTGAGATGAAGGCAGCAATGACGACCGCCGGAATCGCACCAAGCCAAGCGCCAATCATTGGCAAAATCGCCGTGGCAGAAACCCACGCCCCCAGCACAATCGCATAGGGAATCCCCAACAGACTCAGCGCAATCGCCGAGGCAACGCCCTGTACGATAATGACGACAAACAGACCAGCGATATAGCGCGAGAGTGAGCGGGCAAATTCTTCCCACAGTTCAGCAACATCGGTACGATAGCGTTTTGGCGCGGCAGCCAGAAATGTCGCCTTCAACTTGCGGGTATCCAGCAACATATAGACCGCAATAAAGAGGCTGCCAACGACACTGAGCAAGAGATTGAGCGCCCCTTTCACCCAAGAGAGGAGGAAGGTGAGGAACGTTTGAGCAAACTCCTGCGCCCGATTGAGCGCGGCCTGTTGCGCCTGATTAATCAGATCCTCTGGTGTACCAGTCAGCCAACCACGCTCCTGAAACGGTTTCAGGAAATCAGTCAACAACTGATTCGCCTTGGTCGTCAGCGCAGGGGCATCCGCGATCAGCGCAGTGAGCTGATCGATCAACGCTGGCACCAACGCAAAAGCCGCCAGGGCGATCAAGCCAAATAATCCCAGAAACGTCAGCAAGATTGCGAGCCCCCGCGCCATATAACGTTCTAAAAACTGGATGGGAAATGAGAGGATCAGCGCGAGGGTAAAGCCGCCAAGCAGGATCGCGAGGACACTTGGGGCCGCGTGGAGTAACCAAACCAGCGCGATCAACCCCAAGATCACGCCAAACCACCGTACCCGTGGTGTTACCGCGATCAGCGTTGGTCGACGTTGTAACCAGGGGGTTGGGCGATGAACGGACTGCTTTCTGGCCATGACTACTCCTGCTCAGAAATCTGCTTGGGCTGCTGCCCTGCGTGGGGCCACACCTCATAAATCGTAAAACACGAATTCCCATAACACCGCTGGGTAATGAAATGAAGGCAATCAATTGCGGGAGGCAAGGCCAGTTGCGGCCAATGCCCCAACACGATGATCGTATCGGACTTGACCAACGCCGACTGCCCCAAGCGCGCCAACGTTGCCACAATCTGTGGGTCAGCATATGGTGGATCCACAAAGACCAGATCATACGGCTCATCAGTGCGGCGCCCCAAAAATGATTCAACCGCTTGATGGTAGACGACGGCCTGCTGATCAAACTTGGTATGCTGCAGGTTCTGCTGAATCACCCCACAGGCATCGCCACGGCCTTCTACAAAGTCAGCCTGGTCGGCCCAGCGCGACAACGCTTCGATCCCCAGCGCCCCACTGCCTGCATAGAGATCAAGGACCCGGTCAGGCGCTACGCCCAATGAGTCAAGAACCGAGAAAAGTGCTTCTTTGACCCGATCAGTCATGGGCCGCGTCTTCAGCCCATCAGGGGCTTTGAGCTTGTGACCACGCGCCTCACCCGCAATTACGCGCATGCTCGCCTCATCAACAGCCTCACCTGATCAGCGTCGCCCATATCTTCTCCCCCATCCATTGGCCCAGCGCGAATGAATACGCCCATGCTACTCTATCAACGAACTGTCGCGCACGTCAGCTACCGCCTTATGTATGGAGTATGCAATGGAAGTCCGCCGTTTGACGACCGCTGATCTCACCCTGGTTCTCGACGCTGCGTATCTGTATGATCGCCCCCCAGACGCCACTGCCGCCACTGCCTTCCTCGCCGACCCACGGAATTATCTGCTACTGGGCCTGGTCGAAGGCCAACCAGCGGGGTTTATTCGCGCTCACGCGCTGGCCCAGATCGACACCGTGCGGCCCCAATTCTTCCTCTATGAGATTGGCGTGGATCCTGCCTTTCAGCGGCGCGGTGTAGCTCGCCTGCTGATTGAGGAATTGCACCAACTCGCCCGCGAACTTGATGCCAAGGAAGATTTTGTCATCACCAACCCCAGCAATACGGCAGCGATGGGCCTCTACCGCGCCACTGGCGGGGTGCCGGATGAAGAAGAATCGATCGTCTTCACCTATCCATTTGCCCCGCCAGTGACAGCATAACAGCACGTCAGGCCAAAACCACCGCGATCTCTGGCGCATTCGTCGCCCAATGTTGTGTTGGATCGAGCAAGACAACCCGCAATAACTGTCCACTGCGCCAGGCCAGATTGAGCGGACGCTCGCCGCCCTGCCGCAACAGTTCAGCTAGCCGCACCGTGGCACGGGGAACGGCGGGATCATCCAGGTAGAGCGCAATCGCTAACCCAGTGGGCAATGATTGTGGGTCTGGCGCACCGTGCGGAAATTGCACCGCTAGCCGTGTCAGTGTGCGTGGTGGGGCAAGGACCTTTTTGCCTTTCCCAGTCGAATCAAAGAGGACTGCCTCACCACCTTTCAAGGTGGGTTTGCCCTTGAAGACTGGGGCAGCCTTCGTCGTGCGTCCTGCCTGATCTGCTTCCGCCAGCTGCCCTGGCCCATTGAACGCCATACTTGCTGGCATACTTGGTGGCGGTAGCGAAGCATCGAACGCCGTCCTCGTTGGCATGGCAGCGGACGGCGGCGCATTGAACGCCATCATCTTCATAAAACCACTGCGGCCCCCAGTCTGCCGGAACATTGCACGACTCACGCCGAGGAAGTCAGGCGACCAGCCAGCGGGCAAGGCGTTCGTCACCACAACCGAGGCCCCGATCCGCTCTCCCGCCTCATGGCGTACTGCCACAAATGCTGTCTCAGCGCTGGCAAGCCCATAGGCCAACGCTTCGGAGACGAGGAGATCATGCAACGCCTCAGTAGTATCGGTGCGGCGATTCTCGGCATAGACCTTCTCGCCCTTGCGCGGGCGTTTCGCCAGTACTTCGTTGGGATCATAGCCTTGCAAGGCCAGTTGTTCACGGAGTGCCGTTTGATCGTAGCCAGCATTGAGCAAATGTTCGAGCGTCAGCACACGCCGCGCCCCGAATAAGGCTTTCAGGGCAGGGAGTTGTTCGCTGGGCTGCGCCAGTTGATAGGAGGCAACAGGCTCGGCGGCGGCGCCAGCGGCTAAGGTAAAGGTCAGCGGTTTCGTATCGAGCGGCACCCGACCAACCACCCAGATCGCCCGCCCTGTTGGCAGATCCCCCAGGTCAATCGTGCTGCCGCCAGCTTTGTCAGTGCCAGCGCGACCCCGCGCCAATGCAACATCAGGGCGATCAAGGCGCAACTGCAACTGGGAAAGAACTGGCGCAGCCCAATCACTGAGGACTTCATCCAGGGCAGTGGTAATATCGTCTTCCTCTGGCGCACTCGTCAGAAACCGACTAACACCACCGCCACGCTCGGCCAGTTCGGTCGCCAGGAACGCATTGGGCGCTGCATCGATGCAGAGAACGCTGATGCGCCGTCGCGCGCGTTGCCCAGCCTCACTATCGGCGAGTCGCAAGATACGTGCGGCATCGCTCACCTCAGCATCAGTCACAATCAGGAGATGTCGCGACCGCTGGCCCCGGTCACGAGGCAAGCCTAACGCTTGCTCCAAGGCCACACCGAGATTCGTACCACCACTATCTGTATGCTTCAGCAGAAACGCGGTTGCCGCCTCAACGGTATCCGCCGTGGCCGCGCGTGGTTCACGCGCAAACCAGGTGGTAGTATCGTGGAACAGGCCCAACGCAAACGTATCCCGTTGCGTGAGTCCGCCAAGGAAGCTACGCGTAGCCCAATCGGCAGCCGCCCACTTTGGGCCGGTCATCGAGCCAGAATGGTCGATCAGCAAGATTGCTTCACGGGCCTGCTTTTGCTCCCGCACTTCTGCCAGCGGCGGCGCAACGAGGGCCAGGAAATACCGCTGTTTCGCCTCTTGGTCATCGTGGGAAACAACCGTCAACGCAGGCCGATTCGCCTCCTGCACCCCCTCCCAGGTCAGTACGCAGTCGCGGTCTGGCACGACCTCGCCCGCCTGCAAGCGCACTTGCAGCCGCTGATCAGCCAGTTCTTTCACGGCAAGATCATGCGTGGCACTGGTTACCTGCGCCCCACCACGTACCAGCAGATCCAGCGCAAACCGATGCTCAGGATCACGCAAGAGGGCCAGCGGTTGACCGTCCGCTGCCCGCGACCCTGCTTCATCTTCACGCACGTAGCGCGGCGCCGTCGTCAACGGCACACGGAGAGACCACCCAGCACCAGTCGAGCGGGCCAGTTGCACGTAGGCCGTTTCCACCACAATTGGCTCATCTGGTCGTAGGCCAGCGATGCGCAAAGTAAAAACGTCGGGCGATTCACGGGTAGCCAGCGCGGCCTGTTCCCCCGCTTCTTTGGCTGCTTCGTACGTTGCTTCAGCCTCTTTACGCTCGGTCAATTCCGTCTGGATTGTCACCGTGCCAAAATGAACCATGACGCCAGTGACTGCTGCATCACCAGGGAGCGGAAACCGATAGAGCGCCTCAATCGGCTTAGGAAAATCGGCGCGGCTGAAGCGATACGTATGGGTGATCGTCAGGGCGGCCAGTGGCCCAACCACTTCGCCACTCACCACAGTGCGTTGCAACGGCACAAACTGGCGCACTGGTTCATCGCCAATCACTTCGAGGACACTGATTCCATCGGGACGCGAATTGAAGAATGCAGACCGATTAAACATGGACACTATCCTTCCTCGATCGCTGATCACGATCGTTCTACGGAATCTACGATAGACTGTAAGGCTTCGTCTCAGGAAGTGACGGAGACTGGTAGTACTGGAATGTTCAGTCTGAATCGTAGAAACCCAAATCAGTTTGGTGGGCAGCGCAGGTCGGCATTGCGCGCAGGAAGGGCTGACCGCACCGATAACGTTATTGCTAACAGCACCCGCATCCAGTATGCTGGCGACGATTGAGGGTAGCTGCGGCGCACTATTCAGGATACTCAAGCGGGAGGATTTATGCCACAACCGCCACTCTGGAAGCAGCGTAATTTTCTGCTGCTATGGAGTGGTCAACTGGCCTCCTGGCTTGGGACAGAAATCTCCGGCATCGCCATGCCGCTGATTGTCCTAGCACTGACGGGATCGCCAGCGCAAGCGGGGGCAGTCGCGGCGATTCGGGGATTAGTCTACGTCGTTTGGGCGATCCCCGCAGGGGTCGTCATTGATCGCTGGGATCGGCGGCTAGTCATGGCAGTCGCCAACCTGGGGAGCGGGCTGGCCGTAACAAGTATCGCTGTTGCACTTGCATTGCACAGGCTGACGATCCCACAACTGCTGCTTGCCAGCGCCGTCGAAGGCTCCTGCTTCGTTTTCGCCAACCTGGGGCGCTTCGCCGCCCTCACCCGCGTGGTCTCCCGTGAACAGTTTCCAGCGGCAGCAGCCCAAACTGGCACCGCCGAAAATATCGCCCTGCTGACTGGCCCGCCACTCGGCGGCTTCCTCTATCAGACAGTGGGCGGGGCTATCGCGATCTTGCTGGATGCCCTCTCATATTTCTACAACGCCATCAGCATCTTCCTGATCAGTGTTCCCTTACGCGCTGAGACAAACGGCGAGCGCAAAGCCGTATTACACGAAGTGGCCGAAGGGATTCGCTGGCTCTGGAATCAGCACACCTTGCGCCTGCTCAACGTCCTCACCGCCCTCCGCATCTTCATCACCACTGGGCTGACGCTGATGATCATCATTGTCGCTAGGGAACAGCAAGGTGCTGCTGTGGAGATTGGGGCGATCTTTGCTACTGGGGCGGTCGGCGGGATTGTTGGCTCACTGCTCGCTCCGGCGATTCACCGTCGCCTCACCTTCTGGCAACTGCTGCTCGTGATCAGTATTCTCAGTACAATAGTGATGGCGCTCTATTCTTTCGCCACGAATCTGGTGCTACTGGCCGCGATTACCGCCCTCTATTATCTGGTTGACCCCATCTATTTTGTTGGCACCAGCAGCTATTCTGCAAAAACGATTCCCGATTCTCTCCGTGGTCGTATCTCTAGCCTGACCCGCTTAGTTGTTCTGGGGGCACACTCATTCGGCTTCTTTATCACGGGGATACTTTTAGAAAAAATGGGTAAGAATGCCGTCGTTGGCCTTGGTTGCCTGCTCTTTGCCATCATCGCCAGCCTGGTTGCAACCCAACGACCCCTCTTTGAGCGGGAATACGAACCAGTCTGATCCTCAACTGATATCCCCTGCGCCCCCCTTCCAGAACAGACCCAGCCGTTCCCGCAGCAACAGATGCGCTGGTTGGGAGAGATCACTATCAGCATCAAGCACGAGTTCAGCCTCCCGCCGCGCCAGTTCCAGCAGGCGCACATCGGCGATCTGCGCCACCTCAAGCTCTGGCAAGCCGCTCTGGCGAGTCCCAAGGAATTCCCCCGGCCCGCGCATTTCCAGGTCTTTTTGGGCCAAGAGAAACCCATCTTGCGTTTCAACCATCGCTTCCAGGCGGCTTTGTGCGTCGCGACTGACTTCATCGGCGACCAAGATGCAATACGACTGCGCCGCCCCACGGCCAACCCGTCCCCGGAACTGGTGCAACTGCGAGAGACCAAAGCGGTTCGCCCCTTCAATCAGCATCACCGTCGCATTTGGAATATCGATCCCTACCTCGATCACTGCCGTTGACACCAGAATGTCGTACTCGCGGTCGCGAAACTCAGCCATGATCCGATCTTTCTCAGCGGGGCGCATCCGGCCATGCAGCAACGCCACCCGCAGATCGGGGAAAACTTCAGTCCGCAAGCGTTCCCATTCCTCAGTTGCGGCCTTTGCTTCGATCTGCTCCGATTCCTCCACCAGTGGGCAGATGACGAACGCCTGCCGCCCAGCGCGTACTTCGGCCCGAATCGCCTGATACTCACGGTCGCGGTCATCTGGCCCAACGGCCCGGGTCACAATCGCCTGTCGACCAGGGGGTAGCTCATCAATCACGGAAACATCGAGATCGCCATGCAAGGTGAGGGCCAGGCTGCGGGGAATCGGGGTCGCAGTCATCACCAACAGGTCGGGATTGTGGCCCTTAGCGCGCAGGGTCGCCCGCTGAATCACGCCAAATCGATGCTGTTCGTCAACGGTCGCAAACCCTAGATTGGCAAACTCCACTCCAGCCTGAATAATCGCCTGCGTTCCAACGATAATCGTGATCGAGCCATCTTGCAGGCCCACAGCGATCTCGCGGCGCTCCTTGGCCTTAGTGCTACCAATCAGCAGGCGCACCTGTGGGCGTTCAGCCTCAGGCAAGCCACTGTAGAGTCGTTCCAGAGTTCGGGCGTGTTGTTCGGCCAGGATCGCCGTAGGAGCCATCAGCGCGGCCTGGAACCCTTCGGTCACTGCCGCCAGCATCGCCGCCGCCGCCACTACAGTTTTCCCAGAGCCAACGTCACCTTGCACCAGCCGACTCATCGCAATGGGGCGACGCATATCGGCAAAGATGTCAGCGAGTACCCGTTGTTGGGCTGTCGTCAGGGCAAAGGGCAGGGTGGCAACGAAGCGCTTGACCTGCGCCTGATCGATCTGGAACTGGTGTCCAGGGGCATCCTGCTGCCACTCGCGCTTCCGGCGCTGCATCCCCAACTGTAACAGGAAAAATTCATCAAAACCCAGGCGCCGCCGCGCCTGTCCCAGAATCTCCTCATCAGCAGGGAAATGGATCCCTCGTGTGGCCTCGATACGCGACAACAGTTTGGCGCGGCGCAGCACGGTTGCTGGCAAAAACTCGCCTAACTGCTCGACACAGGCTTCAAGCGCGGTCATGACAAAGCCGCGCAAGGCCTTCTGATGTAACCCATTGGTCAACCGATAGATCGGGACGATGCGCCCAGTATGCAGCAATTCATCATCGAGGCGTTCCCAATCTGGCCCTTCCAGAACCAACCGCCCCCGCCGCTGCCCAAAGGTGCCACTGAGCGCCACGGGCGTGCCAGGTTGCAATACTTTCGCGATGTACGGACTGAACCAGGTAGCGGTCAGGCTCCCTGTCCCATCGGCTACCTCAGCAATCACCATCTGCCGCTTGGCGGCAAGCTGACGCGTTTCAATCGTCTGCACGACGCCTTTGACGGTACCCTCACGACCAAAAAAGGCGTGAGCAATCGGGTATTCCTGCGAGTAGTCGCGGTAATCACGCGGCAGCATCGTCAGTAAATCCCCCACCCGCTTGACCCCCAGCAAGCCAAGGAGTCGCGCATTATTCTCACCAACCCTGGGAAGATCGGTGATCGGGGAGGCCAGGGTGAGATCGCGCAGTTTAGCCGCAGAGGCAGCGGGGGCGGGCTGCGCCTTCGGCTTACGGCGGGCAGGTGGGCCGATATAGCGTGGTTGCGCCGTAGGGTCGTTTGCCCCCAGGGCTCTGACCAACCGATACAGTTGGCGTAGTTCAGTCAGCGCCGTAGCCAAACGGGCCTGACGGGCAGCGGGTTGCAGATCTCCATAACCGCGCAAGGTACGCACAATCTGCACCAGTGCATCATCAGCAGAACGAGTCGGCAAACTCCCGCGCAATGGCAGCAAACC
>JBDHWF010000008.1:0-53689 GCA_039810045.1 Chloroflexia bacterium | reverse complement strand
GGGCTGAAGGAAAAGACGCTCGCCGCGCATCGCGCCGGTATTCGTACCTTCATCGTGCCGCGCCGCAACGCCAAGGATCTGACCGAACTGCCCGATGTCATTCGCGAAGGGCTGGAGTTTGTCCAGGTTGATCACCTGGATGAGGTCCTGGCCATTGCCCTGACCGCAAATCCTGCCCTCCAGGCAGTAGGCGCAGAATAACGGTCAACTGATTACGCCCCCTCCGTCTTGTGGAGGGGGCGTAATTGCGTGCTGCTGTAGTACGGCAGAGAAAACTACCAGAGTTCGGCCTGCACAGCGGCTGGTGGTTTCCCCAAATCAACATAGTGGGCGTGGCGCAACCCTTCAATCGTTTTCAGTTCATCCAGCACATTACGCGGTAACGGATCATCCAGCGTGACAATCATCACGGCCTCACCACGTACCTGCTGCCGCCCTACCTGCATCGCCGCAATATTGACGCCGCGCAGACCCAGCAGCGTGCCAACTGCCCCGATCCGGCCTGGTTGATCACGATGCGAGATAAAGAGCAACCGCCCCCCAAGATCGAGCGAAACGGCATACCCATCAAGGGTCAAGATTCGCGCTCGTCCGCTAGGATCAACGGTGCCAGATGCCGAGTGGATATGGCCCTGTTGCTCAGCAAGGGTATCCGTTGCCTGCACCGTAAAGACCAGCGTTTCGTCGCCCTTGCCTGCCGTAAACCGTTCGCTCACCGCGACGTCACGCTGGGTTGCCATCTGCCGGGCATTGATCAGCGTCACCTGTTCAGGGATGGCAGAGCGCAGGAAACCAGCCAACGCCGCCGAGCCAATAATCGTTGGATTGATTCCCGCCAGATCGCCAGTGAAACCAAGCTCTAACGTCGCCGCTGGACCATCGATCGCTGCTGATAAAAGTTGTCCTAACTGCCCCGCCAGATCCAGCCAGGGCTTGAGGGTTGCCAAAGTACCTGGGGCCAGACCCGGCAGATTCACCGCGTTATCGACCAATTCACCACGCAATGCGGCCAATGTTGTCTCAGCAGCGACGATCCCCACCCCTTCCTGGGCCTCAACCGACGAGGCCGCCAGATGGGGCGTCACCACCACATTTGGCAGCGTGAGGAGGGGCGAGTCAACGGGTGGCTCTTGCTCAAAGACATCGAGGCCCGCCCCAGCAAGCCGCCCGCTGCTGAGGGCGGCGTATAACGCGGTTTCGTCAACCAGCCCACCACGCGCACAGTTGATCAGAAAAGACCCTGGGCGCATCAGCGCCAACTCACGCGCGCCAATAATCCCGCGTGTTTCGGGCAAGAGTGGTAGATGCAACGTCACAATATCCGCCTGCGCCAGAACCGTATCAAGCGGGGCGCTGGTCGCGCCCAAGGCTTCGGCAGTTGCGGCAGAAACATAGGGGTCATAGATCATGACATCCATCCCAAAAGCCCGCGCCCGAATCGTTATCTCACGGCCAATCCGCCCCAGGCCAACCACCCCCAGCGTCTTCCGATACAGTTCGTGACCAACAAAGCTTTTGCGCTCCCACTTGCCCGCGCGCAGGCTGGCATCAGCCCGCGCTACATGACGCAGTAGGGCCAGGGTCACCGCTAACGTATGTTCAGCAGCGGCAATGGCGTTTGGCCCAGGGGTATTTAGGACCAGGATACCGCGTGCCGTCGCCGCTGCGACATCAATATTGTCAGTGCCGACACCAGCGCGAGTCACAACTTGCAGCTTTGTCCCAGCCGCCAGCACCTCCGCCGTGACCTTCGTTTCGCTCCGCACTACCAGCGCATCATACTCAGGCAAGATGGTGATCAGGTCTGGGGCAGCGAGGCCAGTGTACAGATCAACGACAGCCCCCGCCCGTAGCAATGTTAGCCCTTGTTCAGCCAATGGATCACTGACTAAGACTTTTCTCATCCTACCTCCCTCTCCTCTGGCAACGGTGCCGCGATTGTGCGCCATTGAGCAGTTGTTTACGGCAAACGTGCCTACGTCCATGGCAGGTGCCACGGACGTAGCAGAGAGAGTATAGCAGTGGATGTACGTACTTGGGGAGGTGCCTAGACTTGGCCCTTGAACGTATCGCAGGATCCAATGTTGCCCGTCTGATACCCAACGGTGAACCACTTTTGCCGCTGTTGCGAAGAACCATGCGTCCAGGTTTCCGGGCGTACACGACCCTGCGTCGCCTTCTGAATCCGATCGTCACCAACCGCCGCTGCCGCATCCAGCCCAGCCTGAATGTCTGCCTCGGTTGGCGCAGTCAGAAAGCCTGTCTCGGCGGCGTGCTTCGCCCACAGCCCAGCATAGCAATCAGCCTGTAATTCAACCCGCACGGCTGGGCTTTGGGGGCCAGTCTCATTGCTGTTGGCAGAATCAAGAATCCCTTGCAAGTCTTGAATATGGTGCCCATATTCGTGAGCCACCACGTAGGCTTCGGCAAATGGCCCACCTTTCGCCCCAAACCGTGAGGTCAACTCATCGTAAAAGCTGAGGTCAAGATAGACCTTCTTATCAACGGGACAATAGAAGGGGCCAACCGCTGATGAGGCTTGCCCACAGCCAGTTGACGTTGCACCCGTGTAGAAGACCGTTGGTACTGGCTGATAGGTCGCCCCATTGCGGGCGTACTCATCGGTCCAATATTTCTGGATGCTGTTCACGAAACCCAGAATCCGGCAGTCCTGGCGCTTGTTCGCATCCGCCCCAGTCTGGCAGCTTTGGATGTCGGTTTGCACAACACCCCCGCCAGTACCACTGGTGGCCTGGATCGGCGGATTGGTCGTTTGCCCACCGTTCCCCACCAGAATATCCATCGGGTTGGCTCCCAAGAGCAACGCAACGATAATGATGATGACCGTGAGGCAACCGCCACCACCGCCGATCACCATCCCGCCCCCAGGCATGCCAGCGCCGCCGCCACGGCCACCGCCAAAACCACCGCCACTACCACGCCTGTCTTCAACCTGCGAAGTATCTAACTTGGCATCTTCATTAAATTCCACTACCCAGCCCTCCAGTATCGCGAACCACACGTTGCTCCGTGCGTATCAATATTACCCTAGCCAGAAACGCAACTCGCGTGCCGCGACATACTATTGACGACTCAGTATAGTATGAGGGTAAACGAATTGCTGATTCCTAACGTTTTCTCAAACAATGGTCGCGATACTGGTCGCGCAAAAGCGGCCTCGGCAGGTGGAGAAAAGCGATGCCAACAATCAAAGGACAGACAATCCAGCAACACGCAATTCTGGCCCGTGAGCGCCGCCGTGATGCAGAAGCACGCGCCGCAGCCCTCCACGCAGAGCAACTCGCGACCGCCCAACACACGCGGCTTGTGGAACTCCTTGCGGCACTCTATGGTGACGATTGGGCTGAACTTGCCCCACAACTTGGCCCTTTCACGAACCGCGTCGTCATCGACGATATTCGCTTTGGGCTACGCGGTGATAGCAAAATCCCCGAGCGGATTCGCGTTGCCCCCTTGGAAGCAACGATGATGAATCCCCGCACAGGGGAACGCGAACGGATTCTCGCTGATACGCTCGCCGACGTTGGCGACCTGATCGCCCGCATCAAACGCCTGTAGCGACACCATCCTGGGGCGTTGCGCCTACCTGTGTGCGGGCGTAGCGATCCAACCGCTGCAACTCATCGCGGTAAACACGGCGCAAGATCGCTGGTGAGAATAACCGTTCGAAGAAGCCCTGGAGCCCAGCGGCACTTGACCAGGTCGTGACCAACTGTACGCGGCAATGTGCGCCTTCGGGCGTGATTGTCCAGGTTGTCTGCAGTGGTGTTGTCAGATCAGCTTCGGTGATGACTTTCCCCGGTGTCGGCTCCTCCATCCGCATCTGCATTGCGCGGGTCTTACCACCAAGCGTCACTTGCATAGTGTAGGTTGTGCCAGTCCCATAACCACCAGACTCAACGCGCAGATCACGAAACGCCGGTGGTAGGAACTGCGGGTGATGGTGTTGCATATCGGCGATCAAGCGGTAGGTGAGGTCGGCTGGCGCACCAACCACCCCTTCCTCAACAATCCGTAGTTGTACCATTGGGCCTCCTGAAGATCCTCACGGTGGGCTGCGGCTGGTGCTATTTCGTCAGGCCGTGTGCTGTCTCATCAATCGTCAAATCCAGATATTGCGTCACCCCTGCCCGCCCAATGATCTGCCGCACGAGCCACGGCGCCCAGCGATTATCTGGATCGGTACCAACGTATGGGTTACGACAGACATCCAGGCCCCGGCGCGTGCGAATGGTGCAAACGCCCGCTGCCAGGACATTGCGGACCCAATCGGTCTCCGGCCCATAGGTGAGGGCCAGTCGATAGCCAGTCGCCGTACGAAAGACGTTGATCGGAATGGTGTAGACCTTGCCAGACTTTCGCCCAATATGGGTCAGCAGGGCAAACCCTGGAACACGCGCTGCAAACAACTGGGTGATCCGATTGGTGAATCTCTTGTTGAATTGCGCCACACGCGGTGAGAGCGGCATAGACACGCTCCTAAGCAGAGGGTCGGGGGAAAACACTTGCCCGGGTGACAATACGAAAATCCGCACGTCTTGCCACTCACAAACGTCATCAATTGTAGCAGAAACTCCTGCGCAAACCACACCTACCCAGCACCGTAAGCCCCGCTTAGGTAATCGCGGGCTATCGCTAGTTACGCAGTGAGGCAGCGGGGCTTGATCCGTTGGCATAGGTTATTCGCGGGTGGGTGCCGAAGGGGGGAGTCGAACCCCCATGAGCTCTCGCTCAACGGTGTTTGAGACCGTCGTGTCTGCCATTCCACCACTTCGGCAAGGAAATGTGGCTGCATCAGTATAAGAAAGCGCTGGAACAGCGTCAAGGGACCTCCACGGCATCCTGGCAACGAAATATGCCGACTCCTACAACGCACACTGCATTTCCAAACGCTCCAGCAGGGACAAGATTTCATCGGTCGGTAGCAATTGTGCAACAACTGCGGCAGCACCAGCCACAGCCAAGACCACCTCGCCATACCGATCAGCGATCAAGAGCGTATCTGCATCGCCGACGCCAAAACGTGAGCGCAACTGTTCCGCCTGATCGACAATTATGGAAAATGGCCCGGTAACGGCCGGTGCTACCGCAGTGATCAACAGCACTTCTGCCCGTTCCGCCTGCCATGCTGGATATGCCGCAGTCAGCGCCTGGATAAGTGCGGGCTCAGCATCGGCAACAAAATAGATCACCAGATGCTGGCGGCCTTTAAAATCGCGCCGATAGATCGTGCAGCCAGCAGTCGTTTGCACGGTGAAATCAGGCAACAATGCCCCCACAACCATTCCGCTATCGTGCGCCACTACGTCACACCTTTCTTCCGCTGCCTTGACCACGGCAAGACGCGAGCGCGTCCTCCTCTGAAAATTGTAGCGGAAAGAAGCTTGTCGATCCTAGTGGTATTCCACCTGTCCAGGGTGTACTGTATCCTGTGGGGATTCATCGCGTGTCGCACCTGATTGGAGGGTCGACCATGAGCGGAGAGAAGATGAGTAACGAGCAGCCCGAGGCTTCCCAGCCTCCTATGAGTGAACAGGGAGAGAAGAAACCAGCGATTGGCTATCAACCTGGCGAAAACAAAACCGAAGCACCAGCAAAACACCCAATTGCTAAGGCGAAACCAGCTGAAATAGGGAAGCCAGCAAGAGTTGGCACGATCAAAGGAAGTCACCCTGGCGATCGCTATGTGCGCGTAGTCCAGCAAGCCCCCGCCAGCCATCCTGATGATTTGTTACTCACGCCACGCCCAATCCCGAAACCGCGCAAACGGGGCCCTGTTGCACAATGGCTGTTACAAGGTGAGGTGCAGGAACCCAATGCAGCCTTCGAGCATGAGGCCCATGTCAAACATGAAGAACCTTGGTGGAAGGTCATGTGCCTGACTGGGGTTGATTACTTCTCTACCCTCGGCTATCAGCCAGGGATTGCCGCCCTGGCGGCTGGGCTGTTGTCACCAATCGCGACGCTGATCCTGGTGCTACTGACCTTATTTGGCGCGCTGCCAATCTACCGCTACGTAGCCGCAGAAAGTCCACATGGCGAAGGATCGATCGCCATGCTGGAGCGTCTCCTTTCCTGGTGGCAGGGAAAACTCTTTGTGCTAGCCCTCCTTGGCTTCGTGGCAACCGACTTTGTGATCACGATTACCCTATCATCTGCCGATGCTACTGCCCACGTTGTTGAAAATCCTTTTACCCGGTTCTTAAATGGCTACGAAGTGCCCGTCACCCTCGTGCTGATCGCCCTGCTTGGGGCAGTCTTCCTCAAAGGCTTTGGGGAGGCAATCGGGATCGCGGTTGGGCTGGTCGGGGCTTATCTCGCCCTCAACCTGGTTGTCGTCGGGGTGAGCCTCCTCCACGTCTTTGAGCATCCAGAGAAAATCACGCAATGGCAAGACCTCCTCTTTGCGCGCCACAGTAATCCCCTGCTGATGGTAGGGGTAGCGCTGCTCCTCTTCCCCAAACTAGCGCTGGGGCTTTCTGGCTTTGAAACGGGGGTCGCCGTCATGCCGTTGGTGAAAGGCGCACCCGGCGATACCTACGAAAACCCCAAGGGGCGAATTCACAATACGCGGGTGCTGCTGATTACCGCGGCCTGCATCATGAGTGTCTTTCTGATCACCAGTAGCTTTGCCACCACCGTGCTGATTCCGCACCAAGAGTTTGAGCCGGGGGGCGCAGCCAATGGCCGCGCCCTCGCCTATCTCGCGCACGAGTATTTAGGGAATGGCTTTGGCACCGTCTATGACATCAGCACGATCCTGATCCTCTGGTTCGCCGGAGCCTCAGCGATGGCGGGGCTATTGAATATCGTGCCGCGCTATCTGCCGCGCTACGGCATGGCCCCTGAGTGGGCACAGGCCACGCGGCCCTTAGCCCTGGTCTTCACCGCCATTGCCTTTATTATTACGCTGGTCTTCAAGGCAAATGTCGATGCCCAGGGCGGGGCCTACGCCACTGGGGTATTGGTCTTGATGACCTCCGCAGCAATCGCAGTGACGTTGGCCGTCTACCACGCAGGCAAACGCCTGCTTACTATCGCCTTCGGCCTGATTGCCGCCGTCTTTCTCTATACCACGGGTGTCAATGTGTATGAGCGGCCAGATGGGATGAAGATCGCGGGGATTTTTATTGCGACGATCATCCTCACCTCCCTGATCTCGCGAGTCTGGCGCTCGACTGAACTCCGCGTCACCAATGTTGTTGCCGATGACCTCGCCCGCCAGTTTATCCAAGACGCGGCACGCGGTGACGAGATTCATCTAATCGCAAATCATCCAGACGGACGGAATGCCCGCGAATATCTCCTAAAGGATCGGGAACAACGGGCCGATAACAATATCCCGCATGGTGCACCTGTCCTCTTTCTTGAAGTCACGGTGCGAGACGCCTCGGACTTCGCCCCCACCCTGAATATTCAGGGCGTTGAGGTGAGCGGCTATCGGGTCTTGCGAGCTGAAGGATCTTCTGTGCCAAACAGTATTGCCGCCCTGCTCCTCTGGCTCCGCGATACTACGGGGAAACGGCCCCATGCGTATTTTGGGTGGACCGAAGGGAACCCCCTCAAGTTCCTGGCGCGCTATATTCTCTTTGGCGAAGGCGATATTGCCCCATTGACGCATGAAGTACTCCGTCGCGCCGAACGCGACCCAGAACGGCGACCAGCGATTCACGTTGGCTGATAGAAGGGCAGGGTGATGGAACAGCAATCAACACGGGTGTTGGTCACTGGCGGGCAGGGGCAGCTTGGCCGCGCCCTGCACCAACAGTACACAGGGGCCGGAGCAACCGTCCTGGCGCCTGGGCGCGATCACCTCAATGTAACCGACGCGGCCAGCATCAATGCGGCAATCACCCAGTTTGCCCCCACCTTACTGATCCACGCGGCGGCGGCCACCGACGTTGATCGGTGCGAACGGGAGCCGGACTGGGCCACGCTGCTGAATACGACTGGGACGGCCCTGATCGCTGCTGCCGCTGCCAGGGCAAAACTCCCGCTGGTGTATGTCAGTACCAACTATATCTTCGATGGGGCCAGGCCAGCGGGCGAAGCCTACGCCGAAGATGACCCACCCAATCCCCTCAGTGTCTACGGGCGCACCAAACTGGCTGGAGAAGAACTCGTGCGCCAGCAAGTACCAGCACATTTCATTGTGCGTACCGCCCAGGTCTACGCGGCGACGGGCAGGAAGTTCGTGCAGACGATGCTTGGCCTCGCCGCAGCGGGGAAAACAACGATTGGCGGCGTCGCCGATCAGTGGGTCCAACCCACCTACGCTACCGATCTCGCCGCTGGGATCGCAGCGCTGGCGGCGACCCAGACACCAGGCACCTACCACCTGACGAATAGTGGCTCGTGCAGTTGGGCGGAATGGGCCCAGGAAATCTTTCGCCTTCGCAACTTGCCGGTAGCGGTAGAGCCGATCCCCGCCGCTACCTTCAAGCGCGATGCGACCCCGCCAGCAAACGGGGTGATGCAGAACAACTGCGCCGCTGCACTCGGAATCACTCTGCCCGACTGGCACGAGGGCTTGCAACGCTGTCTGGCCGAAATGGCGATCACACCATAACTATGACGAAACAATCAACAGGCAAGCACCGTGTCGATATCATCATTCCCACCTATAATGGCGCAGCACTCCTCGCCGCCTGCCTTGCCGCGTTGCAACAGCAAACGTATCGCGATTTCGTCGTCACCGTTGTCGATGACGGCTCAGACGATAGTACGGTGACGCTCCTGGCCCGCGATTATCCCGCTGTGCAGGTTATTCGCCATCAACAGAACCGGGGACTGGTCGCGGCCTGTAATGCTGGCATCCAGGCAACCAAGGCTGAACTGATCTGCCTGCTGAACAACGATACCGAAGCAGAACCAGACTGGCTTGCTGCCCTCGTTGCAGCCCTCGATACCCAGCCCACAGCGGGGTCTGCCGCCTCGAAGATGCTCCTGTTTGACCAACGGGCGAACCTCCATTCGGCTGGCGACGGCTATACCGTCACCGGCCTGCCAGTGAACCACGGTGTCTGGCAGCGCGATACCGGCCGCTATGATCAACACCACGAGCCGTTCGGGCCATGTGCTGGTGCAGGGCTCTACCGCCGCAGCGCAATAGCGGCGATCACGGTTGATCCTGCTGGGCCACTCGATTCCGATCTCTTCATGTATTGCGAAGATGTCGATCTCAACTGGCGGC
Organism: Chloroflexia bacterium; assembly: GCA_039810045.1. GTDB lineage: Bacteria > Chloroflexota > Chloroflexia > Thermomicrobiales > CADCWN01 > CADCWN01. The sequence goes on along the minus strand of JBDHWF010000008.1, from coordinate 44,475 downwards.
TGCAACTGGCAGGCTATCGGTCAATTTTCGCACCCCAGGCGCGAATCTATCATCACCTTAGCGCGACTGGTGGCGGGCCATTTGCTTCGTACTGGGTGGGGCGTAATCTCTTGCTCGTCTTAATCAAGAACCTGCCTGCGCCCCTGCTGCGGCAATATTGGCCCCGGATTGTGGCGGTCTATGCTGGTCGGGCCTACCGCGCAGCCCGCGCCTGGCGGGGAGCCGAGGCGCGCGCCACCCTGCGGGGGATGCTCGCCGCCTGTGGCGCAGCACCCACCTTCTGGCGCAAACGAACGCCGCTCACCGCTACCAGTAATCCAGAACTCCCCAGAATCACCCGCCTCTTGTTAGTGCCTGGGCAGCACCCAACGAACAAGTAGCTTTCACCGAGCATTTCGTCCCGTTGCTCCGCAATTGCAACTGATCGCCGAAAGATGGTGTTTCAGGAAGTAGTGGCCCACACTGAGCCACGCGAGCAATGAAGGGAGCGTACGTAATGCCGAAACGATTCCGCTTTGGAGTCATCAATGAGCAAATGCCGACTGCGGCAGGCTGGCTAGCGCGGGCGCGGCAAGCCGAGCGCCTGGGCTATGCTACCTTGCTCTTACGCGACCATTTTGTGACCGAGCCATTCGGCGACCAGTTCGCTCCGTTGGTCGCGCTCGCCGCTGCTGCTACCGCAACGACCCGTCTGCGCGTTGGCACCCTTGTCCTCGATAACGACTATCGGCACCCAGCAGTCCTGGCAAAAGAGGCCGCTACGCTCGATCTGCTCTCCGAAGGTCGCTTTGAGTTGGGGATCGGAGCGGGTTGGCTCCGGGCGGAATACGCTGCCACCGGGATCCGCTTTGACCCCAATGGTGTTCGGATCGCCCGCCTGGCCGAGTCAATACAAATCCTGATCGGTTTACGTGCTGGGCAGCCCTATTCATTCACTGGGCAGCACTACCAGATCGAGCAACTCCAGAACTATCCAGCACCAACCCAGCAGCCCGGGCCACCACTACTGATCGGTGCAGGGAAGCCAAAGATGCTACGATTGGCGGGGCAATATGCCGATATTGTTGGCTTGCTCACTACCTCAGTCGCCAGCGGCGAAGTGCAGGATGACCCCAGCGAACGCCTTGCTGAAGCGGTCGAGCAAAAAATCGACTGGGTGCGTGAGGGCGCAGGCAGCCGATTTGCGCAACTTGAATTCAGCCTGATCCCCACGATTATCATTACGGATGATCGGGCTGGGGCCATCACTCAGTTGATTCAAGAGCGCCAGTGGCACGGAATATCCCCTGCACAGGTTGCCGCTATGCCCGCGGTCTTCGTTGGCACCATCGCGGAGATTGCCGCCACCATGCGCGAACGACGTGAGCGTTATCGCATCTCCTACTATATCTTCACCGATACCCAAATGGTGGATTGTGCGCCACTGGTCACGTTACTGTCAGGTGCGGCATGAGCAACACCCTACCCTGGGCGCTCGCCACGGACCTTGAGGGCACATTTGCACAAGTGGTTGTCACGTTCCAGGATCAACTCTATCGCTTTGCGCTGCGCTACTGTGGTGATCGGCGTGATGCCGAGGAAATCACCCAGGATGCGTTTCTCCGAGCCTATCGCGCCCTCTGTACCTACGACGCGGCACGCATCACCCAACTGGCCCTGCGTCCCTGGCTCTACCAGATTACGCTGAATGTCGCCCGCAACCACGCCAGGAAACGCCAACCACCAACAGTGCCATTCGCTACCGACGATCAGGGCGAGTCAATGCCCTTCCCTGACCCTACTCCCATGAGCCAGCCAGAGCAGTTTGCTGAGCATCACGAACAGAGTGCTATGCTCGCCAACCTGATTACGGATCTCCCACCGCGTTATCGGGCCGCGATTATCTTGCGGCATATCGAAGGACTGACCTATCCAGAAGTGGCAGTCATTCTCAACACACCACTTGGCACCGTCAAGGCGAATATTCACCGCGCTAATCGGCAATTACAGGCGGCCTGGCAGCAGGCTCAAGCGACAGAAAGGAACCACCATGTCTCAGTCAACCACTAACTCGCGTCAACTGCTCCAGGAATTACACGCCCTAAAAGACGTTACTGCGCCGTCAACGATCCTGCCTACTGTACTCGGTGAACTGGGCCTGGTCGACCGCTATTTCACCCTTGATAGCGCAATCGGCCCGTTACTTGTGGCCTTCAGCGATCAGGGGATTACGGCAGTGCGCCAGGCCAGCGATGAGGCGGCATTTGTCGCCGCCTATCCCCGCACGTATGGTCGCCCACTACACGCGTTAGCCGCACCACCAACCACCCTCGCCAGGGCAATCGCCAACCAACTAGCTGGAAAAAAGGTGGCACTCCGCTTTGATCTGCGGGCTTGCTCAACGTTTGAGCAGGCGACCCTACGCAAAGCGTTGGAGATTCCGCGAGGCGAGGTGCGCCCTTATGCGTGGATCGCCCGCGAGATAGGCAAGGCGGGCGCGGTACGCGCGGTTGGCTCGGCGCTGGGGCGTAATCCTGTGCCACTGCTAATTCCCTGTCATCGCATTATTCGCAGCGATGGGCAGATCGGCGAGTATATCTTTGGCTCCTCCGCCAAACGCACGATCTTGCAGACAGAAGGGCTCGACCCCACCATGATTGAGCAACAAGCCCGCGCAAAGGTACGCTTCTTGGGGAGTGATACTACCCATATCTACTGTTTCCCCACCTGCCACAACGCCCGCCGGATCACGCCAGAGCACCTGATCACCTTCACGTCAGAAGCCGCCGCTGAGCAAGCGGGCTATCGCCCCTGCAAAGCCTGTCGCCCTGCTCACGTTGCCTAAGGAGCAGGGGAATTAGCATTCCGAGCTGAACACCGCCTGATACATCCATATCAGGCGGTGCAGTGTTACAATACCCCTTCGGTGGTGTAGAAGCCGCATGAAGGAGATGCTGCAAACTGTGGGTGACGGCGAGCAATCAACGAGCAAACCATACCTCTCGCTGGTTATTCCAGCCTATAACGAAGGGTTACGACTCGGCACCTCGCTCAGCACCGTTGTTGATTACTTACAGGCACAGCCGTATCACTGGGAACTGCTGATTGTCGATGACGGCAGCAGCGACGAAACACTAACACTCGCCAACACCTTCGCCAGCGCTCACCCCGATTTGCCAATCACCGTGATTGCCAACCCCCACCGTGGCAAAGCCTATACCGTGCGCACGGGGATCAGGCAAGCGCACGGCATCATCGTGGGCTTTACTGACGCCGACCTCGCCACACCGATCAATACGCTCGATATCGTGCTTGATCGCTTCGCGGAACGCGCCGATGTGGTGATCGGATCACGGGAGAGTGCCGGGGCCATTCGGCACGACGAACCGTTTTATCGGCACCTGATGGGGCGGGTCTTCAATGGTCTGGTGCAGATTGTCGCACTACCAGGGATTCAAGACACGCAATGCGGCTTCAAGTTCTTCCGGCAGCCTGTCGCGCAAGCGATCTTCACCGCCACCCGCCTCTATGATGAAGACACCACCGCCCCGCAAGGGGCTGCAGTCACTGGATTTGATGTTGAGCTGCTCTACCTGGCCCGTCGCCACGGCTACCAGATCGTTGAAGTGCCGATCATCTGGCAATATGTTGCAGAGAGTAAGGTAAATCCGTTGCGGGATACACTCCGCAATCTGCGGGATCTCTTACAGGTACGCCTGAACAGTCTGCGCGGATATTATCACTAGGCACAAAGCGTCGTTCTCGCCCAAAGTTCTACTTGATAATGATTTCGCACGCTACCAGCAGACCCGATTGATTCGCCTCGCGTAATACACGCACTTGTAGGCCCGCAATCAATTCAGCCATCGTGCCAGGTGAGCCATCGTTATGGACAATCGCTGTATCCCGCAGCACAATCAACCGTTCCTCATTCTGCGCCCCACCAACTAAGACCACCATATGCCCCGAAGTGGGATCAACAGAGCGAATCTGGGCGGGGATTGCGGCGGGTTTCGTCGCTTGTGCCTGCACGACAGGTTGTCGCAAGGCGACAAAATTGCCACCGCTGGCAATGACGCGTGTAGGGCTTACCTGCACACTATCAGCAACCGGCGGCATTAACATCTGACTTCCAGAAAAACGGCTATCGGTCTGCTGAGCCGCCAAAACGGTCGTGAGACCAGCCGCAAAGAGGACGGTTGCCAGCGAGAAGATGACCGCCATACTGACCCAGGCCTGCCGCCATGGCACAGCAATCGCCGTAATACCCCCGTGTGGCACCACCGCCACCTGGGCAAATACTGTACTCCGCACCCGTGGATCGATCACCACTTGGTGCATGGTGCGTAACTGTTGATCCAGCGCCCGGTACGATTGCACCTGGGCCAGACATTGGGGACAACGCAAGAGGTGGGTACTGAGCGCGACGTACTCCGCCTCGGTCAGGTCTGGGTCGTTGTAACGCGCAATCAGCGGCGCGATAGTGCGACAACTATTCTGCCCGACAGCAAACATCGAGATCCCTAGCTCCCTAACGCCTACAGACCAACGCCTTACTCGGCATCTCCCGCATTATAAGCGACACGAAACGCTTCGCGCGCACGGAAGAGTCGGGTTTTCACCGCGCCCGGCGAAATTTCTAAGATATCGGCGATCTCGTTACACGATAGCCCTTCATGACTATGCAAGAGTAACGGTGCAGCGTACTTCGCTGGTAACTTTGCTAACGCACGATGAACCGCTTCGGATTCAGCGACTTCACCATCAAGATCACCAGTGGTGATTCCATCGTTCAATAACGGCAGCCAGCGAATCAGCCGCCGCCGCCGCAACGCGCTAAACGCGGTATTGCCGGCAATGCGGTATAACCATGGGGCTAACCGTAGATCATCGCCCATCCGTGGTAACGCCTTATACGCTTTGAGAAAACTTTCCTGAGCCAGGTCATTGGCAAGCTCGCGATCGTGAACTAGCCCATAGATATAGTTGACGATACGGTGTTGGTACCGCTCAAAGATTTCACTAAATGCGCCCTCGTCGCCGCGACGCGCTCGCCATACGAGTCGATCGTCAACGGACGCAGCGCTAGATACACTGAAAAGTGTTTGTTCGACCATCTTCTCGCACTCCCCGATTGTGCTGGCATTCATTGCTCATATGAGAGATACGCTTAAGGAGGGCGATCGGTTGCATTTCAGGCAATATTTCCCCAGATCACCACCAACTCGCCACCGCGCCGAGCGGTATTCGAACAAATAGTCTGCACAGATATTGACCATCTACCGCTACTGCTTTACACTAGACATATCTATAGGTGTTTTGCACTACCATTGATTGTAGCTGTAAGCTCACATAGAATCAGCGCAATGCGGGTTGCCCTACCAGCGTATTGGTTCGCTACTACTGCGTAGTCAGATATTCCTTCCTGGTGCTAAACACGCGAAAGGCGGATGCACCAGGGAGATTGTTCGCCAAACGCTGAGTCACAGAGAGGCAAAGGGACAGTGGGCAAGTCGCTCGTGATCGGACAAGTGCGGGGGATCGAGATCAAAATCCATCCCTCATTTCTGCTTGTCCTGCCGTGGACGGCAATCAACTGGGGTTACTTCGGTGGTTATGGTCTGGCCGGAGTGGGGTTTGGCCTGATCCTGATGGGCCTGCTCTTTGCCTTTGTCGTCTTACACGAACTGGGCCACTCCTTCGTTGCCCTGCACTATGGGGTGGGGGTGCGTGATATCACCCTCCTACCAATTGGCGGTGTGGCGCGGATTGAGCAGATCCCGCTCTCACCGCTGCGAGAAATCGCTATCGCCTTAGCTGGCCCCGCTGTCAACCTCGTCATCGCCATCCTCTTTATCCCCCCAGTCCTCCTCATCACCGTCGCCAATGGCCTGCACAATCCCTTTGCCCTGATCTATTACCTCACCGATATTTCTCCTACCGGCTTTATTCTCTACCTATTCTTTACCAATGTTACCCTAGTGTTATTTAATCTGCTGCCAGCGTTCCCCATGGATGGTGGCCGGGTCTTACGGGCGTTTCTCAACCTCTTCACAACACGGTTGCTCGCCACCCGTATTGCCGTGGCGATTGGTCAGGGTATCGCCGTGCTGATCGCGGTCTTCGCCATTATGGAGCAAATTCCCACCCTCTTCCTCGTCTCCGTTTTCGTCATCTTTGCCGCCTATAGCGAAGGCGCGGCTGTACGAGTGGAAGACACCCTCCGCAAACTGACGGTCGGCCAGTTCATCCTCTGGGATCTTGGCGGAGTCAATGAACAACATCCACTGCCATATGCACTGCGTGGTGGGCCGCGTGATGTTGCCGTGGTCAACAACGATGGTCGCGTCCTGGGGATGCTCTGGCGACACGAAGTGATGCAAGCGCTGAACGGTGGGGCCAGCCGCAATCGTACGGTCAAAGAACTGATGGACCGTGATGCCTCAGTCGCCGATGTCAGCGATACGGTGTACGACGTGCAGCAACGGATGGTCGCTACAGGCCGCTGGGCAATGCCGATCACCGAGAATGGCTACTATCGGGGCATCTTCACCAGCGAACGCTTCTGGCACGTCTATCGCAACGTGTCACGGCGCCCCTGGCTTGATCTCCGTATGCGTGCAGGAAAACTGGTCAGCAGCCTGTGGCAACGACGCTCCCGCGTTGGCAATCGCTAAAAATATGCCTAGTTCAGTTCAATCATTGATGTGGCAGGAGGGTTGGGCCAATCGTACGGTAGGCTCAATACGCCCGGGGCATCACCACCACAATCGATCAACTCGCTATCGCGGAACCGTTGCTCAGCGGTGATCACCCGCACCTGGACTACGCGTGAGCGTAGTGGGGGCGTCAGGGTGGTGCTGACCAGGGCCAGGTTAATCAGCGCAGCAGCGAGGTAATTTCGCGCCGCTGGCAGCCATTTCGCCGCTCCAGGCAATGCGCTCATTGGCGACTCCGCGCAGTGGGGGCAACCGGGAACTGGTAGAACTGCTGCACTGGCAGGATAAACGCCGTAGTGCCACCGACTTCAACGGTAGCCAACTCAACCGAGGGCCACGCACCGAGGCTTTCCTCCAGTTGATCGGGCAGCATCGTGCGCCTCGTCTGGCAATATTGCTCCAAAATCATCAGCGCGTGCCCAACTCGGGCATCGTCCAACCCAATCAAGATTGCGGCTACCCCTTCGCGCAGCAGCCCGCCCCGCGCTTCGATAATCGTCGCGCTGATCTGATCGGCAGCAAGGGCGTGTACTACCGGGTCGGCATCGTCAATCTGGATCAGGGCAACAATCAAGCGCATCGCTATCCTTATCGTGTTGATTGCAGTTCATTGCACCCGATTGTAGCACGCCCGCCAGCTCTCAGACACACTGCTGTGACCAACCGCCACCCTAAGACGTTGTAGAAGTTGTAGAAGTGCGGGATTCAAACCGACTTCTCCTTCTCCTCCCTCCCCTACCAGACGGGCTCTGGCGTTTGCCAGGGCCCGTCTGGTCTTTTCAGCACCACCCTATTCGCCCCTGTTCACAGTGCGTGCTACCATTGCGACGGCATTGACCAAAGAATTATGGAGGGATGCATGCTGACCGATCCGCGCATCAAGGCCTTAGGGAAATTACTGACCCACTACTCCGTTGGCCTGCGCGCTGGCGATCTCTTTCTGATTCGCGCTGCGCCAATCGCCGCACCGCTCGTCGAGGAATGTTATAAGCAAGCCCTCTTGCTCGGCGCACATCCACACTGCGATATCACCCTCAGCGGCCTGAGCGAGATCTATTTTCGCCATGCCGCTGACGAAGCCCTTGATTTTGTCTCACCAATTAGCCGCTATTATATCGAGCAGTTCGACGCCCAACTGAGTATCCTGAGCGATAGCAACACCAAAGCGCTAACTGGTATCGACCCACAGCGCATGGCTCGCGCGCAGGCCGCCCGCCGCAGTCTCACAGCGACGTTTATGGAACGCGATGCCAACGATTCGCTACGCTGGGGTGTCGCGATGTACCCCACCGATGCCTACGCGCAAGATGCCGAAATGTCTGTCGATGAACTTGCGGATTTTATCTTCAGCGCGTGCCTCGTGGATCAGGCTGACCCAATCGCCGCCTGGCAAGCAGTTGCTGCACAACAGCAACATCTCGTTGATCGGTTAGCTGGTAAGCAGGAGATTCGGCTGGTTGGCCCCGACACCGACCTGACATTCTCGGTCGCTGGGCGCACCTGGATGAATGACGATGGGCGGAAGAATATGCCTGGGGGCGAGATCTTCACAGGGCCAGTCGAAGATTCAGCTAACGGCACGATTCGCTACACCTACCCCGCCATTTACGGCGGGAAGGAAGTCGCAGACATTCGCCTACGCTTTGTGCAAGGGGTCGTCGTTGAAGCAAGTGCCAGCCGTAACGATGCTCTGTTGCAATCGTTGTTGGGAATGGATGCAGGAGCGAAACGACTGGGCGAATTCGCGTTTGGCACCAATCCTGGCGTGACCCGCTTCACGCGCAATATCCTCTTTGATGAGAAGATCGCTGGCACTGTGCATCTGGCCCTCGGGGCAGGCTATCCAACCACGGGCAGCACGAACGAATCAGCGCTACACTGGGATATGGTCTGCGATCTGCGGCAAGACGGCGCGGTCTATGTAGACGGTGAACTATTCGCCAAGAACGGCCAATTCGTTGACTGATCCGACTGGGTCTGAAGGCAGGAGCATGCAGCCAGGGACAACCTACCATTATGTACGCAGCCACGGCCTGGGCAACGATTACCTGGTGATCGAAGCAGCGTTACTGCCATCTGGAGTCGTCCTGCATCCTCCAACAGTCCAGTTGATCTGTGATCGGCATTATGGGGTAGGCAGCGATGGGATTTTGGAGCTACAGCCGTCAGCCACGGCTGACCGCTTCAAGCTACGCATCTGGAACCCAGATGGCAGCATTGCGGAGAAAAGTGGCAATGGGTTGCGTATCTTCGCGAAATATCTGCGCGATCATGGGCATACCAGCGCTGATCAGTTCATCATCGCCCTACCACACGACGAGGCAGCAGTCAGCGTGAACAGCGATCCCGCAACAGGGTTGGTCACATTGATCACCGTTGATATTGGGGTACCAACAGTCGCCCCACCATGCCAACTAACCGTCGGTGCTGAATCGTTCGATAGCTCCGTTGTATCAGTGGGAAATCCCCACTGCGTGATCATCGTGCCAGAGGTTGATACGATCGACCTCCCGCGTCTCGGCCCGCTGATCGAACACCACGCCCTGTTTCCAAACCGCACCAACGTCCAATTCGCCACCCCAGTCAACGATCAGCTTATCCGGGCAATCGTCTGGGAACGCGGAGCGGGGGTGACGTTGGCCTCTGGGTCCAGTGCCAGTGCGGTCGCCGCTGCCTGCTACCAGCGCGGTCTTTGCGGACAGCACGTAACAGTCGCGATGCCCGGTGGCGTACTCCAGGTGCACATTGGGGCTGACCAGCGCCTGACGCTCAGTGGCCCAGCCGAGGAGATCTGCCAGGGCTATTTCAGCCCCGACTTGCTCATACGCCTGCGTACACTGAGCAGGACAACTACCGAGTAGAGGATAATCATGCCGCAGCCAGTAAACAATCCAACGGCAGCGATAGCGCAACTGATTGAGCAGTTCGAGGGAAATGCCGCCTGCTACGCCCTGAACCTGACCACTGGAGCCACACTGGGCTATCAGCCCGATCAGGTGCTGCCAACGGCGTCCACAATCAAACTGCTGATCCTTGCTGAGTTTTACCGCCAGGTAGACGTGGGGCAGGTTGATCCAGCGCAATCCCTGGCGATTCATCCTGACGACCAGCGCGGCGGCTCGGGGATTCTCCGCGATCTCGATCCAGCGATCAGCCTTACCGCCCGCGATCATGCCACCCTGATGACCGCTCTCTCGGACAATACTTCGACGGCGGTACTTGTGCGGCTGCTGGGGCGTGAGCAGATTCTGGCGTCGGGCAAGATGTGGGGGATGACCCAAACGACAGCCAGCTTCACGGGCAGCGAGCGCACCTATGGCGCGAGTACGCCCCGTGATCTGGTGACATTGCTCACGCTGATCGCCCGCGACGAACTGGCCTCGCCCACGGCCTGTCAGGCAATCCGCGGTACCCTGGTGCGGCAGCAATACCACGACCAGCTAGCGCGGTATCTCCCATACAATCCCTACAGCCGCAACGGAGCCGACCACGAAGGGCCCCTGATTGTGCGCTCGAAAAGCGGTTTCTCCAACGGTGTAGCGGGCGGTATTCGCGCTGACGCGGGCCTGATTGAGGGAGGCGACGGCACACACTACGTCATCTGCACAATGAACGAAGGGAGCAATGATCGGCTCTTTGGCCCCGAACACCCCGGCGCAATCCTCAACGGGAAGATCTCCCGCATCGTCTTTGACACCTGGCAGCCACCAAGCGCTGCTGTAACTACCGCGTAAAGGAGGCCCATGATGTATGCCACGCTGAATGCCCGCGCAATCGGTGTGCGGGCCACCAACGCCCGCGAAGCAATCGCCGCAGCCCGGATCGGTGGTTTCCAGGGTATCGAGTTGACGGCACCCGACACGAGCGCCCTGGCCGCGGAAATTGGCCTTGATGGGCTTCGCGCCCTGCTCAAAGATGCAGGCGTGCGCCCCGCAGCCTGGCCGCTCGGGCTGAACCTCCGCAATATCAACGCTGACTGGCAGGAGCAATTGCGCCGTGCAGCCGAGACGATGGCGGCGCTCGACTGTCGCCGTGTCACGCAGGTGATCTTTCCTGGCGACGATCAGCGTGAGTTCGCGGAGAACTGGCAATTTCACATCGAGCAGCTGGCTCCGGCTGCCGCGATTCTCGCGGAATATGACTGCGCGTTGGGCCTGGAGTTCATCGGCCCGAAAACATTGCGCGATAGCCGCCGCTATCCATTTGTTCACACGCTAGAGCAGGCATTGGCACTTGGTGCAGCCTGTGGGCCGAACGTTGGCCTGCTGCTCGACTGCTGGCATTGGTATACGGCGCACGGCACACTCGACCAGTTGTATGCACTCAACGCGGCGCAGATCGTCCACGTCCACATCAACGATGCGCCGCTTGACACCTCAATTGATGAACAGATCGATCAGGTGCGAACGTTGCCTGGGGAGACTGGCGTGATCGATATTGTCGGCTTTCTCCGGGCGTTGGAAGCGATGGGCTACGCTGGCCCAGTCACCGCTGAGCCATTCAAAGCCGAGCTAGCGGAACTGCCCAACGACGCCGAGCGCCTCGCCCTGGTTCGCGAGTCGATTCATCTCGTCTTTGCTCAGGCAGAGATCGCGCTGGAACGCTAGACGCGCGCTCCGGCAAACGACAGCACCGAGCGCAGGATCTTCAGGCCGTCATCGCCACCAAGCAGTGCCTCTGCACCGCGCTCGGGGTGAGGCATCAGGCCAACGACGTTGCGCCCTGCATTACAAATGCCCGCGATATGGTTTAGCGAGCCGTTGAAGTTGTCGGCATCGGTCGTTTCGCCCTGCGGATTGCAATAGCGGAAGATGACCTGACCGTTTGCTTCTAGGCGGGCCAATTCATCTGGCGCGGCAAAATAACTGCCCTCACCATGCGCGATTGGCAGATGCAGCACTTCGCCCACGGACAGATCGGTGGTGAAGGGGGTATCCGTCCGCTCAACCCGCACATCAATCCACTGCGACCGAAACTCAAGCGCCGCATTTCGCAGCAACGACCCCGGTAACAGTTGCGCTTCGGTCAGCACCTGAAATCCATTGCAGATCCCCAGCACCGGGCCACCCGCCTGCGCGAACTGTTCAACCGCGCCCATGATTGGCGAAAAGCGCGCGATTGCGCCCGCCCGCAGGTAGTCGCCATAGGCAAACCCGCCGGGCACTACCACGCAATCAATTCCGTCGAGCGAGCTTTCGCGGTGCCAGATCGCCCGCACTGGCTGCCCCAGCACCTCGCCAATTGCGTGGAGCGCGTCGTGGTCCCCATTGCTGCCTGGAAAGACGATCACGCCAAAGTTCACGCGCTCCCTGCCTTTCCGCCTAACTCGCTGGCTCAATGATACAACGATAGTTCTCGATCACCGTATTTGCCAGCAGCCGATCGCTCATCTCCTCGGCCAGACGCTGGGCTTCTGCGGCAGAGCCAGCCCGCAGGCGCACTTGCAAATACTTCCCTGCCCGCACATCTTCCACTCCAGCATACCCCATCGTGTGCAGGCCGTCCGCAATCGCCAGCCCTTGCGGGTCGTTCACGACCGTTTTCAATGTGACATAGACATGGGCTAACCAGGTCGGATCGCCTGCCCCATTCTCCTTGCTCATCATCTTCCCTTCAGTCTAACTGCAACGTCTGCCCGGTGAGCCGCTGATACGCTGTGTGATATTTCGTCGCCATGCGCTCCACCACTGCGGCGGGCAATTCGGGAGCAGGTGGTTCGCGATTCCAACCAGTCGAGAGCAACCAATCGCGCAGCGGCTGTTTATCAAGGCTATCCTGAGGCCGACCGGGCTGCCACTGGTCGGCTTCCCAGAATCGCGAACTATCGGGAGTCAGCAGCTCGTCGATCAAGATCGGTGCGCCATCGAGCAGCCCAAACTCCAGCTTCGTATCGGCAATGATGATCCCGCGTGGCGTGGCATAGTCCACCGCAGCGCTGTAGATCAAGCGCGTCAGCCGTTCTAACTCAGCAGTTAGCGAGTCACCAACCAGTTCAGCCATGCGTGCCACACTGATATTCTCATCATGCCCTTCATCGGCCTTCATCGCGGGCGTGAAGATCGGCTCTGCAAGGCGATCGCTCTCTTGCAAGCCAGCGGGCAACGGCTGCCCGCAGACAGTGCCTGCTTTCTGGTATTCAACCCAGGCCGAGCCAGAAAGATACCCGCGCACAACACATTCAATATCGACGCGCTCTGCTTTGCGAACCAGCACTGCGCGCCCGCGTAACAGGTCAGTATACGGCTGTAACTCTGCTGGAAAATCTGCTGGATCAGTCGCCAACAGGTGATTGGGCATGATCGCTGCGGTATGAGCAAACCAGAAGTTCGAGAGTTGGGTGAGGATCGTCCCTTTGCCCGGTATCCCGTTCGGCATAATCACGTCGAACGCCGACACCCGGTCAGACGACACCATCAGCAGACGATCACCAAGGTCGAAAGTATCACGCACCTTGCCCCGCCGAAAGAGTGGTATCCCTGGCAAATCAGTCTGCAAACGCGGTGTCCTCATCAAACCTCCCTCACCCTATTGGCTATCGCTCACTGCGCTGCCACCGTATCAGCGGCAACCGCAGTATCGTCCGCAGCGGCAGGTAAGAGGCCCACCCGCCGGAATCCCTCATCAACAAAGCGCAACTGATAGGCTGGCTCAAACAGTTCGCGTAAGGCCGCTGGCGACAACCGCGAGGTGACCTCTGGTTGCTGCGCCAGCAGATCATAGAGCGGGGTTTCCTCCGCCCAGGCTTGCATCGCCGCCCGCTGCACGATCTTGTAGGCGGCCTGCCGATCCATCCCCCCTTCAGTCAACGCCAGCAGGACACGCTGGGAATAGACCACGCCTTGCGTTGCATCAAGGTTGCGCTGCATCCTGGCTGGATACACATCAAGGCCGCGCACGACCCGCTCGGTCAGCCCCAGCAGGTAGTCGAGCAAAATGCAGGCATCGGGGAAGATGATTCGTTCTGCCGACGAGTTCGAAATATCGCGCTCATGCCAGAGTGGTACTGTCTCCAACGCCGTGACTGCATGGCCGCGAATCACGCGCGCCAGACCACTGATGCGCTCAACTAGCACTGGATTACGCTTGTGGGGCATCGCCGAAGACCCCTGCTGTCCCGCGCCGAATGGCTCGGCCACTTCGCCCACTTCAGTGCGCTGCAAGTGCCGAATCTCAGTGGCAAACCGATCCAGCGACGAAGCGATCACCGCCAGGGTGGCGATAAAGGCGGCGTGCCGATCCCGCCCGATAATCTGGGTGGAAATCGGGTCAGGCCGCAGGCCCAGCCGCGCACAAACGCGCTCCTCAACACTTGGGGGCACGTTGGCGTGGGTGCCAACCGCTCCAGAGATCGCCCCGACCGCCATCTCCTCGCGGGCGTTGACCAACCGTGTCCGCGCCCGCCCCAGTTCGTCGTACCAGCCAGCCAGCTTCAGCCCAAAGGTCAGCGGCTCGGCATGAATCCCGTGGGTTCGGCCAATCTGCGGCGTATCTTTATGCTGTAACGCTAATGCGCCCACTGCCTCGCGGGTCGCGTCAATATTAGCCAGCAGCAGATCAATCGCTTCGAGTACCTGCAAGCTGAGCGCCGTATCAATCACATCGGATGAGGTTAGGCCCAGATGAATCCAGCGGGAGTCTGGGCCAACCGTTTCGCCCGCCGCCCGCAGGAAAGCGATCACATCGTGTTCAGTCTCCCGCTCGATCTCGCGCATCCGCTCCAGGTCGACCGTCGCCTGCCGGATGGCGGGCAACGCTTCTGTCGGAACCACCCCTTCTTCGGCCCAGGCCTCACAGACGGCGATCTCTACTTTGAGCCAGAGCGCAATCTTGCGTTCCTCACTCCAGATCGCTCCCATTGCTGGTCGCGTATATTTTTCGATCATTGCTTATTGCTCCGCGTCCGTACAGGGCTACAGCCAGCACCGTTGACCGGGCGATTGTACCACAGGGGCTATTGATCACTCACCGTACCGTTGCGGAAACTGACGGCGACGACGAAACCGTCTGTGCCCGCCAAAGCAGCAGACTCAGCCCGCCCCACAACGCCAGCAGCCCATAGGCCTTGAAGGTGAGTATCCAGCGGATTGGGCCGTCGTGCGTTGCGCCGTGCCAGACATCGCGCTCTGAACCAAGGACGATCAGTGGTGCAGCGAGCGCAAAGCAGAGCAGTACCGTCCAGGAGCGGTAACCTCTGGTAATCGCTACTGCCAAGAGCGCCAGCGGCAGCAAGGCCCAGGCGCTGTAATGCGCCCAGGCGGTTGGAATAATCAACAACGCTAGTGGCATCAACAAGCCAAATCGCAACGCATCGAGCAGTTCGCTATCGCGCTGCCGTCGCCAGAGCAGCCCAACGGAACAGACGAGCAAGCACAGCGAGAGCGCCCCCGCCAGCAGCCGCGTGAGGGTCACTGGATAGACCGCCCCAACTCCATTCCCTGGCAAACTCGTCGCCAACAGTCGCCCAATCCAGGCGTAGAGCGTCTGGTTTTCGTTATAGAGCGTGCCGCCGCCAACAGCGGGCATGACTTCCGTGACAAAGACCCAGCTATTGCGCGGGCCTGCGAGCAACGCGCCCAACCCCACCGCGACGAGGCCCCCGATCAGACAACCACCGATGACGCGCCACCGCCGTGCCAGGAACGGCACCAATAGCAGCAGACCAGGATAAAATTTCAGGGCGATGGGCAATGCCAGCAATGCCCCCACAACCCAATCGCGGTCCTGCCGCGTGGTGTAGAGGATCAGGGCGGCCAAGGTCAGGGCCAGAAAGAGGGCGTCCCACTGCCCCAATGCCAGACTATCGCGACTGGGCGTACTGAGGAACCAGAGCGTCACCAGCCCCAGGGCCAATGGCTCGCGCCACGCCAGTCGAAAGTGGCGCAGGAAGATGATGAGCGTCACTGCGTAGAGGCCAACATTGAGCAAGCGCCAGCTATTCAGGGCCAGGTTGTAGGGCAGGAAGGTCCACGGCACAAACAAGCCCGCGCCGATGGGAACGTGCCGATAGACGATGATCGTGCCGGGATCACGGTCGATCTGGCTCAGGTCGTACAACTGGCCCCACTCGCGGGCGACCAGCGCAGCGTTATAAAAAACCCGAAAGTCGTAGCTGTTTGCCGGAGAATCGGCAGGCAGCCAGCCCCAAACGAACCACCCGAACCGCCCGACGGCGACGACCGCCCCAAGCAGGGCCAGCCAGCGCAGGCCGGCGGATACCTGCGGCCAGCGCGCCGCCCCACCAAACGCCAACGTAAATGCCGCTACCGCGCCAAGAACGCTGATCAGCAGCAGCAGATCCATCAGGCACACTCACGCCGCACTGGAGCCAGCACGGTTGGCATTAGCCCGCAGTCGGCGGGACTTGTGGCGCAGCGGCCCCACCAGCAAACCGCGCCAGATGAAGCGCATCGAGCGCAATCGCTGGCGCACCTTCGACGACTAACTGCGCCACCGCTTCACCAACAGCGGGCGAAAGCTGGAAGCCATGCCCGGAGAAACCCGCCGCGACCACCAACCCTTCAACGCCATCGACCGGGCCAATGATCGGCACATCATCCGCCGCCCGCGCCTCGATCCCAACCCAGGCATCGGCCAGGCCAACGGTAGCCGAGATTGGCACGACCGTCGCCGCCGTCATCGCGCTACCCCAGACGCTGGCATCGCGGGTTGTACCGCGACTCTGCGCCAGATCCCAGTCGCCAGGCCACCCGCCGCCAATCAGGAAGTTTCCGGCGGGCAATTGCTTGAAACTGATCGATTTGCCGATACAACCAATCACCGGGTCAACACAATGAGCGATTGGTTCGGTCAGCAACATCTGCAAACCCATTGGCTCAATCGGCAAATCGACGCCTGCGGTCGCCGCCAGCGTTTTACTCCAGGCCCCAGCGGCGAGAATGGTCAGGTCGGCAGTACGCGGGCCGTCATCGGTCAGCACGCCAACTACGCGCCCGCCTTCCACCACCAGCGCCTGCACCGTCACCCCGGTGCAGATCTCGGCACCAGCGCGGGCAGCGGCGGCGGCAAAGGCTTCGGTCGTCAGGCCAGGATTCGCATGGCCATCATCTGGGGTATAGCTACCTGCCAGGATATGCGGGGCCAATTCTGGGGCGACAGCGCGCAGATCTGCGCCTTCGATCAGGCGAATATCGAGACCCGCCGCCCGTTGCCGCTCCACCCCCGCCGCCAGATTCGCCCGATCTTCTTCGCGCTCAATAACGTAGAGGTGGCCCTGCCGCCGATAGTGCATATCCGCAGCCAGTTCATCTTCCAGGGTCGCCCAGCGTTCGCAGGCGCGGATAGAGAGTGGTAATTCACGTGGGTCGCGTCCTTGCTGCCTGACGCCGCCAGCACTCGCGCCAGAAGCTGCCGCCGCGATCGTGCGCTTCTCCAGTAATGTCACCCGCACACCAGCCCGGGCCAGATGATAGGCAATCGAACTGCCGATCACCCCACCGCCCACAACGATGACTTCAGTTGGTTGCCCTTGGCTACTCACAGTTGAACTTCTCCCTGCTAATCCGTTTTCAGACGGCACCATCATAGCAAAGGAGCCAACTGCGTGGGGAACGCCCTGGGGTTTGCCGAGCAGTGCCTAGCGCAGAGACGCAGTCGTCTAAATAATTCCGTAGGGAATCGAGTGGCTGTTTCCTGGGCCAAACCCTGGAAAGGTGCGGGTACTTAGCACCCTCCGCACACGCCCAAAGAAGCGGTCGATCTCCGCCCTCGTCAACAATGGTGTCAGTTCCGCCGTGAGCGCGGCGACCGCCTCGGGGTCGGCCAGTCGTTCCTCCAGATCGCACAATAACTGTTCGGGAATCGGCTGCCCCAGGTAGTCCCAGATGACCGTACGCAGTTTTGGCTGCGTATTGAACGTCAACCCATGATCGATCCCGTAGACCTTGCCATCTTTCCCCTTAAACAGGTGGCCGCCCTTCCGATCAGCATTGTTAGTGATCAGGTCAAAAAGCGCCATCCGCTGCAAATCAGGAATGTGGGTATCGCGCAGCGAAAAGTAGTGAGTCTCGTCCTCTGGCTCAATATAGAGTTGCATCGTGCCAACGCCGTATGGGCCATCCTCACGAATGATCGTCTCAGGAATCAACTCCCAGCCCAACCAGACACTGAGCCGATAGGCAGCATATTCGCGCTGATAGAGCGTACCATCAGGAAAATCCCAGAGTGGTGCTTCGCCCTGGCACGGCTTATAAATCCCGATCAGCTGTGGTTCGTCGTGGTCGTCGGCCAGTGCCGCCAGGAATGTATAGTTGGATCCCCACGGCACTACTTCGTAGGCGACAATCGCGCCAGTACGCAGTAATTTCGAGCGTTCGGCCATTGGCAGAGTCGGCTTTGCGCCAAGCTCACGCCAGAACCGATCGCCAGATTGCGCCGCAGTGGGAATCTTTGCCTGTCGGAAACGGCGGAGCATCGCTACCCCTCCTTCCCTCTTTCGTTTGTTCCGTTTGCCAGCCATTAGCCCTGCAAATCATCTTCAGAACTGCGAGTATACTGGCCCGCGCTGCCAGAGGACAAGGGCTGATCAGACCAATGATCACCGTGGCTGATCGGGCTGAAAGATTGCCGCCAGCACCGGACTGGTGAACTCACTGGCGAGACAATCCATGTAGATCGTATCCCAGAACTTGCCGCCCATCTGCTGGGCCTGTCGCCGCCGCCCAACCTCGCGATAGCCCGCCTTCTCATAGGCGCGCTGCCCAGCCAGATTATATTCATGTACGCGCAGATAGACCGAATGGAGTCCCAGCGCCGTAAACGCATAGTCAAGGAGCAGGCGGGCGGTTTCGGTGCCATAGCCTTTTCCCCGCGCGGCGGCCTCACCAAGCAAAATCCCAAACTCAGCAGTACGATTGCGCCAATCGATCCCCATCAGGCTGGCGTTACCAATCGGCGTTTCGCTCGCCCGCTCATAGATCGTGAACGAGTACGTATCGCTACTGGTAGCGGCCCGCTCATACCAGGCCGTCTCACGCTCAAGCGTCATCGGCAGGGGCGGAGTTCCCAGATTACGCACCGCCGCCAGATCATTCATCCACCGCTGATAGGTCGGGATCAAGTCGCGGCGGAGCGGCCCAAGCAGCACCCGCTCCCCAGTAATCGTCACGATTAGCTCAGTCATTCCGTGATCCCTTCATCGCCGCACCAGGGCTACGTCACCCTGAACAGAAGTGTAGCACGCCGAAAAGTATCGCCATGACCGCTACAAATCGTTGCATCAGCTACAATTCCAACGCAGATCAGCAGCGCCGGGAGGATTGCAGGGAAGGAGCGCTAATGCCGCCAATGCCAACAACCGCCACCCACCCATATACCGAAACGTTCCATGATGAGCAAATCAGCGACCCTTATCATTGGCTCGAAGAAGATAGCGAAGCGACTAAAGCGTGGACTGCCGCACAAAACGCCTACACCACCGCGACCCTGGCCCAACTCCCCGGTCAGACCGCCTTGCGCGAACGACTCGCCGCCCTGCTGGAGATTGGGATTGTCGGGGGAGCCAAACCACGGGGCGGTAAGCTCTTTTTCATTCGCCGCACTGGTAGCCAGAACCAGCCGGTGATCTACCTGGACGATGGCGAGCAAGAGCAGGTCATCCTCGACCCAAATGAACGCAGCGCCACGGGGATCATCGCCCTCGACTGGTGGTATCCTTCGTCCGATGGTTCGCGGATCGCCTATGGGCTCTCGGCATCGGGCAACGAACGCAGCACCCTCGCCATCCGTGAGGTAGCAACACAGACTGACCTGCCCGACCAGATTCCCGATTGTCGCTTTGCATCGCTGGCCTGGTTGCCCGATAGTAGCGGCTTCTACTACACCCGCCTGCCCGCTCTTGGCGCCGTGCCAGCGGGCGAAGAAAATTACAATCGGCGGGTCTTCTTTCACCAGATCGGCACTGACCCTGCCACTGATCCGCTGATCTTTGGCGAAGGCGGTGCCCCAGAGATCATGTACGGCGTCGACCTTTCGCCCGATGGTCGCTGGCTCTTGGTCACTGCTGCCGAAGGTTGGGCAAAGACCGCACTCTACCTGCGCGATCTCCGCGATCCAGCCGCCGCCTTTGTCCCCATCGTGACGGGGCGAGACGCGATCTATCATGGCAAAATCTGCAACGATGCACTCTATCTGCTGACGAACGACGAAGCGCCAAATTTCCGCATCATGCGCGTTGACCCCACCAATCCCAACCGCGATCAGTGGCGCGAAATCATTGCCGAGGATGAACAGGCGTTACAGACGTGCCACGTTTGCCACGATCATCTCGCCCTACTCTACCTGCACAATGCCACGGCTGAACTACGGATCAGCAGCACAACGGGCGGTGAATATACAGTCGTACCGCTGCCCGCGCCAGGCTCGATTCACAGCCTCGACAGCGACAAGGCGACGAACACGCTCTACTTCACCTACACCTCATTCTTTGCCCCACCGCAGATCTGGCATTATGCCATCGAAAGTCAACAAGCAACCCTGATGAAACAACCAGCCAGCGCGCCTGCTACCAGCGATCTGCTCACCGAACAGGTCTGGTACGCCTCGACTGATGGCACGCAGGTGCCAATGTTCATCGTGCGCCGCCGCGATCTCCCGCGCGATGGCGCACGCCCAACGATCCTGACTGGCTATGGTGGCTTCAATATCGCGCTCACTCCCAATTTCAATGCGCCATATCTCGACTGGGTGCAGCGCGGCGGCATCATCGCCCAGCCCAGCCTGCGCGGTGGCAGCGAGTTTGGCGAAGCGTGGCACCGCGCCGGAATGCTCGAAAATAAACAGCAGGTCTTCGACGATTTCATCACCGCGGGCGAATGGCTGATTCGCGAAGGGTGGACCACCTCACCACACTTAGGGATCTACGGACGCAGCAACGGTGGGCTGCTGGTGGGCGCAACGCTGACCCAACGCCCAGACCTCTGCCGTGCTGTCCTCTGCGGCGTTCCACTGCTCGATATGTTGCGCTATCACCATTTCCTGATGGCGCGTCTCTGGATCCCCGAATATGGCAGCGCGGACGACCGCGAGCAGTTCGGCTGGTTGCGGGCCTACTCGCCATATCACCACGTTGTTCCTGGCACCGCCTATCCCGCCGTACTTTTTACGGCAGCGGAGTCCGATAGTCGCGTTCATCCACTGCACGCCCGCAAAATGACTGCGCTCCTGCAAGCGGAAACGAGTAGCGACCCCGCCACCCATCCCGTCCTGCTCCGGCTGGAAACCGACGCCGGACACGGGGCGGGCAAGCCCTATGGCAAACTGCTTGATGAGTTGGTCGATACCTGGGGCTTTCTTGGCTGGCAACTCGCCCTACCCTAACCTCAATCATGCATAGCACGCCCGTTTGAGCAGCGATACCACGAACGGGCGTGCTATACTCTGCCTCTGCAAGCTGTACGGACAGATGAGGCAGCGAGTGAGTGCTGGATACCCGACCCTCCACGAAAAAGTGAAAGCGTTTCTCCTGGCGCGGGGTGGTTCCGCCAGCGAAGATCTGCTGATCAGCCACCTCTTTGGCTCGACTGGCTCCACCGCGCTCTGGCGACCGCTATTGAAGCAGTTGCTCGTCCCCACCGAGGGCAACGAACCAGCGTTTGAGCAACTGGCTGACAGTACCTGGCAAATCGCTGGCCTGCCCGCTGACAGCAGCCAAAGTCTCGCCAACCTTGATTATGTCGCGTTCGATGTGGAGACAACGGGGCTGAAACCATACAGTCAGCGGATCATCGAGATCGGAGCGATTCGCTACCGTGGGGGGCGTGAAGACGACCGCTTCTGCACTCTCGTTCAGCCCGACCGCGCCCTGCCTGCTCAGATCGTCTCGCTGACCAGGATCACCGATGATCTGCTCGAAGATGCCCCCCGCTTCGCGGCTATTGCCGAAGCATTACTCGCCTTCCTTGGCAACGACCTGATCGTGGGCCACAATATCTCGTTTGATCTCGCGTTCCTCGATGCCGAGTTGCGGCGAGCCGGCCAGCCGATCACCCTCAATCCCCGACTCGATACCCTGCACCTGGCCCAGCGGATTCTGCGCGGACAACGCCGCTGGAACCTTGATGCCGTGGCGCGGGCCGTTGGTGTGCCGTTGCCAGGGAAACGACACCGCGCCGAACCAGACGCGCAGATCACCGCCGCTGTCCTCACCGCATTGTTGCGCCGCGCCCCCGAAGCGGGTCTCCACACGGTTGACGATCTCTTGCGCGTCGGTGGTGCTCGTGGCACGGCCTACGCTGGCGACAATAGCCAGATCGCCGTGGGGCGTGGCCGCGCGGTGATGGAACGGGCCTGGCTCGACGCGATCCCACACCTGCCGGGATGCTATCTGATGCACGACGCGAATGACATGATCATCTATGTGGGCAAGGCGAAAGATCTGAAAAACCGTGTCAGTTCCTATTATTCGCAAACGTTGGGGGAAACCAAGAAACCTGGCCTGCTGGAATCGATCGCCCGCATTGAAACGATCGTTGTCGGTTCGGAGCTTGAAGCCTTGCTACTGGAATCACAACTGATCCGGCGCTACGACCCGCGCTACAATGTCCAGGGCCGCCGCTACGAGCAATACCCCTATATCAAGATCGACCTCGCCGATGCGTGGCCGCGCATTCGACGCACCCGCCGTCGCAACGACGCTGACGGCGCAGCGTATTTTGGGCCGTTCCGCCATCCTCGCGCAGTCAAGCAGGTGCTGGATACGATCTTTGACGTGATGCCAATCCGCACCTGTCGCCCCCAGATCAAAGACCCAGAGAAACGCTGGCCGGCCTGCCTGCGCCTCACGCTGGGGCAGTGCCTTGGCCCATGCGTAGGGCAAACAACCCAGGCGGAATATCAACTGCTGATCGCTGATCTCCTGCGCTACTTCGCTGGTGACGCCAATGTGCTGATCGCCCGACTCCAGGCGCAGCGTGAGGCGTTGCAAAACCGTGGCTACTCAGCCAAAGCAGCGCAGTTGGCGGGGGCGCAGCGACAACTGGCGATGATTGCCCACGAAGGGGCGCTGATTACGACCGCCGCCCAAACCGATGACCTGATCCTGGTGCTGCCCGCCGTAGAACCCACCGACCGGGAAGTCTTCCTAATTACCAAAGGCCGCATCTGGGCGCGCACCCACGTTGCAGCCACTGATAGCACTGCTGATCTGGCGGATCGCCTGCGTCGTTCCTGGCAACGCGCCCACGCCGCGCCACTACCGCCGACTGACCACGAGTCAATTGACGAAATGGCGTTGCTTGCTAGCTGGCTCCGCCGCCGCAGCGATGAACTGACCACCTTTGCCCTGCCCACTGAGGATCAGCTTACCGCCTGGGCCACCTTAGCCACCGCCATCATCAACGCTGAATTGCACCACGACGAATGGGCCGCAGACGACCTTGCCGACGACGATGACACACTTCTGGCCGACGACGCGGAGAGCGCGGCTGACGCCGACGAATTGATTGTGCTTGGCTAACACAAAGGGCGGGGGCATAATATTGCCCCCGCCCTTTATTTTCTATTGCCTTGTGGCGCGATTTAGCCGTGTCCGATCACCCGCTCTGGCGTGATGTAGCAGATGATCCGCGTATCGTTGGGATCCAAGCCGCCAAACTTGTCGGCGCCAGTGTACTTCTTCGCCATCGCGTGGATATGATCCACTGCGCCTTCTTCCTCAATCCGCGCCACCTTGCCCCGCACTTCAACGTAGCGGTAAGGATTCTTTGGATCGAAAAGCATCACCGTCACCTGCGGCTGAGCGGCCATATTCTTGTGCTTCTGGCGTCCAGCGGCAGTATTCACTCGCAGTTCACCGTTGTGCAGATCGCCCCAGACTGGCGTGAGCTGTGGCTGACCGTTTGGCATCACCGTCGCCAGGTTGAAAATAACGGGCTGCTCAAAGAGATCGGCATACTCTTTTGGAATCGCTACCATTGTTTTCCTCTCACCATTGCGCGAAACACGCTTCGTAAAACAACACAACGGGCACCATTATACCCGCCTATGGCAACTCGTTGCTCACCACTGTTATAGCAACAGCGATGAGCCGCCACCTATTCCCAGGCTTGGCACTAGCCCAACGCCTGATCCAGGTCGGCAATCAGATCATCGGCATATTCCAACCCCACCGACAGTCGAATCAGGTTTGGTGGAGTGGTGGTCTGTGGGCCTTCAACGGACGCCCGATGCTCGATCAGGCTCTCGATACCGCCCAGGCTAGTGGCCCGAGTGAAAAGCTGCGTGCGCCCCACAACCGCTAAGGCATTTGCGCCATCGCCGCGTGGCTGAAACGAGACCATCCCGCCAAAGGCGCTCATCTGCCGCTGCGCGACATCGTGATTCGGGTGGTCGGGCAAGCCAGGGTAATAGACGACCTCAACGCGGTCATCTTCGTGCAAGAACGCCGCCACCTTCGCCGCATTCTCCACATGGCCCCGCATCCGCCAGTAGAGGGAGCGAATCCCCCGTGCGATCAGCCACGCATCGAACGGCGCAGCGACCGCCCCGCCAACGGTTTGTACCGCCCGCACTCGCGCAAAAATCCCCTCCGCATCGTTTGCCACCACCGCGCCACTGAGGACATCGCTATGCCCACCGAGGTATTTTGTGGTGGAATGTACGACCAGATCAGCCCCAAGCGCCAGCGGTTGCTGCAACGCTGGCGTAGCCCAGGTATTGTCACAGGCAACTAATGCGCCCTGACTCCTGGCAATTGCCACCACACCCGCAATATCTGTGACCTGCAAGCGCGGGTTCGATGGTGTCTCAACCCAGAGCAACGTCGTTTGCGACGTCATTGCCGCCTGCACTGCGGCGAGATCAGTCATCTCCACGAAGCTGACCAACAAACCCCAGTGGCTCATCAACTCCCGCAAGATCCGTGTCGTCCCATGATAGGCATCGGCAGGGGCGATGACGTGTTCACCGGGACTCAACGCCTGCAAGACCGCCAGGGTCGCCGCCGAACCAGAACTGAACGCGGCAGCCGCTGCCCCACCTTCAAGCGCCGCCAGCGCCGTCTCTAACTGCGTGCGATTGGGGTTGCCCGAGCGACTATAGACGTAGCCAGTCGAGTAGCCACCATCAACGTCGCGCTCAAATGTCGTTGAAAGATAGATTGGCGGCGCGACCGCGCCCGTCGTAGGGTCAGGCTCATGTCCAGCATGAATCGCCACCGTTTCTTTGTGCATCGTGTCTTCCTTCTTGGGCTACGCGTTCGCTTCTACCGCACCAATATCGTGCCGCAGCTGTGCGCCAGGGAAGGTGATCTGCGCGGCGGCGGCATAGGCCTGTGTGCGGGCAGCCGCCAGCGTTGGCCCACGGCCTACCACGGTCAGCACCCGCCCGCCAGCAGTCAGTGGTTCCCCAGCAGGGCCAGCCTTCGTCCCCGCGTGAAAGACCAATCCCGCCTCGCCGACAGCGTCAAGGCCGCTAATCGGCAGGCCAGTTTCGTAAGGGCCAGGGTAACCACCAGAGGCCAGGACAACCCCAACCGCCCGTTCGTCGGCCCACTCCAACGTCTGGTCGGCCAGGCGGCGCTCGTGCAGCGCCACAAAAAGTTCCAGCAGATCCGAGCGCAGCAGGGGCAAGACGACCTGCGTCTCAGGATCGCCGAAACGGGCATTGAACTCGATCACCTTCGGGCCATGCTCGGTCAGAATCAAGCCAGCGTAGAGGATCCCGCTGAACGCGGCGTTTTTCTTCGCCATCCTTCTGACGACTGGCAGCAGAATCCGTCGCGTTATCTCGCTGATCTGCGCAGCGCTGAGGCGGGTCGTTGGCGCATATGCCCCCATCCCACCAGTATTTGGCCCCGTATCACCATCGCCAACACGCTTATGATCGCAGGCAGGCACGAGTGGCAATACCGTCTCGCCATCGACCAACGCCAGCAGTGACACTTCCGGCCCGGTTAGAAACTCCTCGATTAGCAGTTTCTCGCCAGAAGCGCCCAACGCCCCATCGTCCATGAAGCTGGTGATCGTCTCCATCGCCTCATCTGGCGTGTTGGCAACGACCACCCCTTTCCCTGCCGCGAGGCCATCGGCCTTGATTACTGTGGGGAAGCTGACAGTCGAGAGGTATTCAATGGCGAGATCGGTGTCCATGAACCGCGCCGCCCGCCCCGTTGGCACGCCCGTTTCGCGCATAATCTCTTTCGCCCACCATTTGCTACTCTCGATCTTCGTGGCCTTCGCCGTTGGCCCAATAATCGCCAAGCCCGCCTTGCGGAACTGATCGACGATCCCCAACGAGAGCGGTTCTTCAGGGCCAACAATCGTCAGGTCAATCTGTAGCTGTTGGGCCGCCGCCAGCAATCCCGGCAAATCATTCGCGGCAACTGGCAGATTTTCCGCCACCTGCCCGATCCCATAATTCCCCGGCGCACACCAGAGGCGTGCGCAACGCGGACTTTGGGCTACGGCCCAGCAGATCGCGTGTTCCCGCGCCCCACCGCCGATCACCAGCACGCGCAGTTGGTCCCCAAGGCTGCGCTCAGTTGTTCCACTCATTGGGCTGCCTGTCCCTGGGCCTGCGCCAACCCACCTTCCCAGCGTTCGCGCAGCGTCGCCACTGGCACCGTCAGGATATCGTCGATCTGCAAGTTCGGGCCACCCGTTTGGCCCAGCCGTAACAACGGCAGGTCGTATTGCTGGGCGATCTGTTCAACCGTGGCAACTGCGGCCCCCGCCGCCAGCGCGATCACAATCCGCGACCCCGCCTCCCCAAAGAGCGTGCGGTCGAGCCGTCCCTCGTTGGCCCCCAGCAGCGTTGCGACTGCATCAGCATCGATCGTTGCGCCGAGATTAGCGACAATCGCTGACTCAGCCAGAGCCACCGCCAAACCGCCTTCGCTCGTATCGTGGGCGGCGGAGAGCAACCCCGCCGCGTGCAGTGCCAACAGTCCCTGCTGTAGCCGCGCTTCCAGCGCCAGATCTAGCGCGGGCGGCGCACCGGCGATCTGCTGCTGGCAGGTTGCCAGATATTCACTCCCCCCAAGCGTCGCCGCAACTGGGCCGAGCAGGAAGATCGGGACATCGGCGGGCCAGGCCATCGTCAGCGCAGTGCTGGCATCAGCGATCAGGCCGACTGCGCCTACAGTTGGCGTGGGGGGGATCGCCACCCCATTGCTCTCGTTGTACAGGCTCACATTACCGCTGACCACTGGCGTTTGCAGGGCTTCGCAGGCAGCAGCCATCCCCCGCACCGCCTGTTCGAGTTGGTAGAAATTCTCCGGCTTTTCAGGGGAGCCAAAGTTCAGGCAATCGGTGATCGCCAATGGCTTCGCCCCGGTGCAAACAACGTTGCGCGTTGCTTCAGCCACGGCGTGCTGGCCGCCCAGCCCTGGGTCGAGGTAGCAATAGCGCGGGTTGCAATCGGTCTTCAGTGCCAGCCCCTTCGTAGTGCCTTTCACCCGCACGACGGCGGCATCAGCGCGGCCCGGTGGCACGACCGTGTTCGTCAGAATCGTGTGATCATAGCGTTGGTAGACAGGCCGCCGACTGGCGATATTCGGCGCAGCCAGCAAGGTCAGCAACGTATCGCCTGCGGCACTCGCCGCTACGTCTGGCAGCGAGCTGGGGTCAAAATCACGCAGGCTGGCAATCGCCGCTGATTCTTCACCTTGCCGATAATAGGTGGGGCATTCATCGGTAAAGAGCCGCGCTGGCACTTCGCAGACCACGGTAGCGCCATCGGTAATCCGCACAATCCCATCGTCAGTGACGTGACCGATCAAATCGGAGTGCAGTTCCCAGCGGTCAAAGATCGCCCGCACCTCATCCTCGCGCCCCGCCTCAACGATTACTAGCATCCGCTCCTGGCTCTCCGAGAGCATAATCTCGTACGGCGTCATCCCCGTTTCGCGGCGCGTCACTTTGGCGACATCAACCTCTACGCCAACGCCACCACGATCCGCAACTTCCACCGTCGAACTCGTCAACCCTGCTGCGCCGAGATCTTGCATCCCCACGACTGCGCCAGTCTCCAACGCTTCAAGGCAGGCTTCTAGCAACAGCTTTTCCAGGAACGGGTTGCCAACCTGCACCGCCGGACGCAGTTCCGCGAACCGTGCGGTCGGATCAGCGAGCGAGGCCAGGCCCGACGCCCCATGAATCCCATCACGCCCGGTGGCGGCACCCACCAGAATTAACGGATTGCCAACCCCCGACGCCTTCGCCCGCATGATCTTCTCAGCATCGATCACGCCGACACACATCGCATTGACCAGCGGGTTCCCCGCATAACCAGGATCAAAGAAGAGATCGCCGCCAACCGTGGGAATCCCCAGGCTATTCCCATAGCCCGCAATGCCCCCAACCACATTGCCAAAAAGGTAGCGCGCGCGGGCCTCCGAGAGCGGCCCAAAGCGCAACGAATCGAGGATCGCAATTGGCCGAGCGCCCATCGTGAAAATGTCGCGCACGATACCGCCCACACCAGTCGCCGCACCTTGATACGGTTCTACCGCGCTGGGGTGATTGTGCGACTCGATCTTGAAGACCACAGCCTGCCCATCGCCAATATCGACCGCCCCGGCATTCTCCCCTGGCCCCTGCAAAACCCCTGGCCCACTGGTGGGAAAATATTTCAGCACTGGACGGGAGTTCTTATACCCACAGTGTTCACTCCACATCGAGCCAAACATCCCCAACTCTACGTCGGTTGGCTCACGCCCGAGCAGTTCTACCACCTGATCGTACTCTGTGCGTGTCAGTGCTACATCGCGTAATTGCGCCTCAGTGACCACTCACCCCTCCATTCGCCGCTGAACAGCAATCCCGCTGTCAACGCTGGACTTTATCCGATCCAGATCGGCAAATTGCCGATCACGTTCTCTGCTAAAGATCGATCCTCATTCTCACAGATCACCCAAACCGTTTTCCCGAGACAGTATACACGCGGAAAGAACGGGGCTGTGCGCGTATAATGCCTTCTATACCTTTGTAGATGCCTGCCTGATCGATGTGGATAGAGCAACCAAAAGCGAGGAGGCTTTGGATGGCAACGACCCAGGATAATCCCCGGACACACCAGGACGAGCGGTTCTGCTATCTCACGACCACGGGCCGAGTCAGCGGCAAGCCACACGAGATTGAGATCTGGTTCGCGTTCGACCCCAACACGACCGACCACACCCTCTATATGCTGGCGGGGAGCGGCAACCGGGCCGATTGGGTGCAGAATATCCAGAAGAACGAGGCGGTCAAGATTCGGATCGGCAACCAGACAATTGCTGCCCAGGGCGCAGTTATTGCGCCAGATAGCCCAGATGATCGACGAGCGCGTGAACTGCTCTGTGGAAAATACCAGGAATGGCAGCCGGGGCAACCATTGAGCGATTGGGGCAATACCGCATTACCCGTAAAGTTCGCCCTCACTGCCGAGTAGGACAGCAACGACCATGCCCGATAGCCGCCAATGGGAACCAGTCGAAGTGTTGTGGGATCTTGAACCGGGCTCATTGGATTTTCCAGCCTTTGGTTATGGTGGGTGGGGCTGGCAACGCTCCACCCCGCCAACAAAACCAACCAGAAAGGCCGAGCCAGAGCCACAGCAACGCCCTGCGCGCCAACGCTTTGCCGCTGAGGATGAACAGGAAGCTGCCGAAGCCCGCAAAGAGAAGCGCCGCAACAAGCCACGCCACCGAAAACTCCGCGCCCACGAGCTAGATGACGATTTTTAGGCAGACCTATTGCCCGCGCCCTGGGCCCTATACCTAGAGATTTCCGGCATGGGCTGAGCCAAAGGACAAACAACAAATGGGGAACCAGTTACCAACGAAGCATAATTGGTGGCTCGTCGGCATCAGCGCCTTTACGACCATCCTCTTTGGGATTCAGGCGCTCATCGCTTACCAGGCGCTGATGATCCGCCAGGACACCTATTACCTGATCAGCATGATCGTTTTTGGCGCACTGACGATCTTCAGCATCGTTGCGGTGATTCAAGGCTGGCGCAACGCCCTACCTGGCATGCGCCGCGCCGCCGCACCAGTAGAGGAACCAACCGAAGACCCTGCAAATGGAGACCAGTAAGTCGGCATTGGTGGCCTGACTGATTCGGGGCTACACGCACCCTAGTTCGGCTCTTGCAACGACCGCTCTTTCGCATCGTGCAGTAATGTCGCCGCATAGCGCAGCAGCACGGCGCGGCGGTCCGCTGGCACCTGTTGCAGATCAAGCCAGCGTTGCAACATCAGCGTGGGGTCGAGGGCTTCATCGCCCGCCAATGGCAGCCGCACCCGGGCGACTTGCTCCACCTGTGCGTCGATCTGGCCGACGTAGGCGGCCCCGGCCTCCGTCAACAACCGCCGAACCTCACTCAGGCGCAGCAGGTCGCGGGCTTCCTGGCTCATCTGCAATTTCGCCCGCACCACTGCCCCACGTAGATCAGTGCGATGGGCAATCGCCGCCCGCACCGCCTCCAGCGGCTCAGTGCCAGCAATCGATAGGTGCAGGGTAATAAACGGACGGGCCGCTACCTGCTGAAAGGCCCACTGCACCTGCCGCTCGCCAAGCTGACCTGGGCCGATCTCGACCAGCACATACCCTTTGTCCTCGCGCTCCTCGCCAAAGTCGATCCGTTCCAGGCTACCACTGTAGACAACTGGGGGATTGTTTCCACCCACCTGTTGATGCTTGTGGATATGCCCCAAGGCAACATAGTCGAAGGCATTCGGCTGCAAATCGCCCCGACTAAGCACCAGATCACTACCAAGCATGATCGACTGCTCCGACCCGTAGGTGGCCCCATTCAGGCTGAGATGCCCTACCAGCACTGCGGGAATAGCTGGATCCAGGGTGCCTACGTGTGCTTCCAACGCCTCCACCACCTTCTCACGCATTCGTCCTTCCAATTCCTCGGTGGTATCGGCGCGATATTCCTCCCTAGTCAGCATCATACTCCGCGTAATCCACGGCAGGGTCACGATCTGCAACGGGCCAGCCGCCGTATCGATGGTAAAGCTATCGATTCGCCGGCAGACCCAAACATGGTCAACGCCGAGCGCTTCGTAAATATCAATACTGGTGGCGCGGCTCATTACGCTGGGTAGGTCGTGGTTGCCAATCAGCAGCACTGTCGGGATCGCCGCGCGTGAGAGGCGGCGAATCCGCTCGGCAAAAGCTCGCTGCACCGTGGGATTTGGGTCACGGGTCTTGAAGGCATCCCCAGCAAAGATCACCGCGTCAACCCGTTCATTGATCGCCACGGCAATCAATTCATCGAGGCGTGTCAGGAAGTCGCCAAGGCGACTCGATAACCCCGTAGTAGCATCGGTGCGCCCATAATTTTCGATGCCCAGGTGGAGGTCGGCGAAATGCAGTAACTTCAAAATCTCTCCCACAATACCAACGAGTGCGCGTGCTGCACGTACACTACCAATGATCGTATAGTCTGCGCCATCGTGCAAGCCGAAACATTCGCCCCACAAACCACGTATACTGACCCACGCTTGCGGCTATTGAGCCAGCGAATCAGTTGAGATGAAGGGCAGGGGACAGTGTGTCGATAGGAACCCAGAACCCACGCTGGCAACTTGGTCTTGGGCGCGAAAATGGGGTGATGTTCTGGACGATGATCTTGCTCGAAGCAAGTTTCGCCTCGTACTTTATTTTCCTACCGCTCTACATCGCCCAACTCGGTGCAAATCCCGCCCAGGTCGGCTGGATTATGGGGAGCTGGGGCATCACCCGCCTGCTCTTTCTCTCCCTCAGTGGCTACCTCGTCGATCGCTATCCGCCCGTACCGTTGATTGTTGTCACCCGGCTCTTAGGGGTAACGGGCTTGATTATTGGCGCGTTCCTCCCAACGTGGTGGATGCTGCCAATCGCCCTCCTATTCACTGGCGCAGCAAATATCGCTGTTCCCGCGATCTCATCGCTGATTGCGGGCGGCGCGGGCGACGAAGGCCGCGCCCGCGCCTTTACCCTGCTCTACACCGTGGCTCCAGCGATCGCCACGATTGTGGCACCAATTGTCAGCGGCGAGGCGGCTGAAATCTGGGGCTTGCGCGTCACTATGCTGATGGCTGCCGGGTTTTCCGCCCTTAGCACCATTGGCTTCAGTCGTTTGCGCCCGGCCCCGCGCCCACCCACGCACGAATCGCCAGCGACCTATCAAGAGGTCTTTGCTATCCCCATCGTGCGGAATATCTGTCTGCTCTTGGCCTTTACCCTCCTGGCCCTGACGATAGGCACGACGCTAGCCCCAAACTTCCTGCACGATATTCATGGCCTGGGCTACGATCGGATCGGCCAGTTCGGGTCGATCGCCGCAGTAGGCAGTATCTTGCTGGGATTACTCTTTGCGCGCGTCAAAGTGCTGGGCCACCCGCTCACCGGGATCACCATCGCCACTGCCTGCACCGTTGGGATGTTCGCGCTGCTGATTGTCGCCAGCAGTGTCCCATTCCTGATGTTCGCCTACTTTCTGCGCGGCGGCTACATGGTCGCTTGGTCGCTCTTTTCGGCTGCGCTGGGCGACGTTACGCCGCCTCGGCTCTATGCCCGTACCTTTGCCGTCTGCGAGTTTTGTGGTGGTATCGGGATGATGCTGGCCCCAATGATCGCTGGGCCACTCTACACCAATGAACCAACTGCCCCATTTATCGTCGCCATCGTGTTGACCATTCCGGCGATTGTGCTTACGGCCCTGTTGGCCCGCCAATCGAAACGATTTCCTGCCACCAGAGCCGCGATTGTTGAGCCAGGCGCCTAAACAATGAAGCGGATCATGCAAGCAAAAAACCCAGTACGTTCGCCATATTTCCTCGCCTATATGGTATACTCACGGCACCGCTATCAGGGCTGGGGCAAGTGGGTCCGCAGCGCGACGACCTGAGCAGCGCAGCGCGGAGACTATATGCTTTTCCCCACGCTGACCTTCGCGATCTTCTTCATTATTGTCTACCCGATCTATTGGTTCCTGCGGGAGCGCGATAGCGGGTGGAAGTGGTTTATCCTGGCAGCAAGCTACGTCTTTTACGGGGCCTGGGATTGGCGTTTTGTCTTTCTGATCATTCTTTCTACGGTAGTCAATCAAGAATTCGCCTTGCGCATCAGCCGCTCGGCAGAACAGCATAAGCGGGGGTTACTGGTCGCCGCGGTCAGCTTCAATCTCCTGTTGTTAGGCATCTTCAAATATTATGGATTCTTCATCGGCTCCCTCAATACCCTCTTGCGAACTATTGGGGTCGGTGTCCGCCTGCCACTCCTCGAGATTATTGTGCCGGTGGGTGTCTCCTTTTTCACCTTCCAGGCGATCACCTACGTTGTCGATATTTATCGGGAGAAAGTTGCGCGGTCGTCATTGCTCGACTTTGCGGTCTATCTTGCCTTTTTTCCGCATCTGGTCGCGGGGCCAATCGTGCGGGCCAGCGAGTTTTTGCCACAACTCAACGTTGCAGAGTTTGTGACCCAGCGACAGGCCAGCCGCGCCGCTTTCCTGATTCTGGGAGGGCTGTTCAAGAAAGTGGTGATCGCGAGCAATCTTGCCAGTGCAATCGTCGACCCGGTCTTTGCCAGTCCAGCGCAACACAGTGCTGCCGAAATCATTCTGGCGATCTATGGCTACGCGATCCAGATCTACGCCGACTTCAGCGGCTACACTGACATGGCGATTGGCATTGCGCTGCTGCTTGGCTTCACCTTTCCGCAAAACTTCGACCGCCCCTACGCCGCCGCGTCACTGCAAGAGTTTTGGCGACGCTGGCATATGACCCTTTCGCGCTGGCTGCGGGACTATCTCTACATTTCTCTGGGGGGCAATCGCCGTGGGAGGCTACTTACCTACCGCAATCTGATCCTGACGATGGTTCTCGGCGGCCTCTGGCATGGTGCCGCCCTCACCTTTATCGTCTGGGGCTTAGTACATGGGTTGGGGCTAGCTATCGAGCGTTGGTGGGGAGAACGACAACAGGCGTTGCAACGGCCCGCCCGCGCCATGATTGGACAAGTCTGGTTTCAACGCTTCTTCACGTTCCACATTGTCTGTCTGGCCTGGGTCCTCTTTCGGGCTACCAGCTTCGACAAAGCCCTGGAAATTTACTGGCGTGCCTTCACCGCCTGGGAGCCGGGGCCACTCGCCAGTAGCAATCTGCTGTTGGTCATCGGGGGCATGCTCTTACTGCAATTTGTACCAGCACGTGTCGGGCAGCACCTGGAAGAAGCCTTTGCCGACCTGCCTCTGGTGGCCCAGGGACTCGTAGTTGGCATCATTATGGCGATCATCTTTGCGCTTGGGCCACGCGGGGTGGCACCATTCATCTATTATCAATTCTAGTCTGGCGATTGAGGGACGATGGCTACCTGGCGTTACGAACGAAGATTTCCGCAGCGCAGCATCAAACCGCTGCCGCCAAAACCTGACCCAGAACCACCCGCGCCAGAGGCCCCGCCAACCCCTGCGCCTGGGGCAGTCTGGCCGATCTATTGGGCGATCCTCGCCTCGTTTCTGCTGTTGCTGTTGCTGAATACACAAGCACTGCAAACAACAGTAGAGCGGCGCAACGATGGGCCAGTACGCACCGTTTTGCTCGGTGTATCACGGGGCCTCCACGGTGCCGCCAGCAAATTCGGGTTGGAGCGGCCGATGGCCTGGTTTGATTACGCTCAGGCCGATCGCGATACTGTGCCAACGTTTGGCGGGCCGCCCGCTACTGGGGCAATCGTACCCAGCCCCACAGTCATGCCCACGCCACTCGCCAGCCCCACCGCTACAGCGGAGCAAGCCCCCATCGCAACTGGCCCTATCGCCAGCCCAGCAGCGAACGCAGCCCCGCCAGCCCCGCCCACCTCTGCGCCAACGGCCATTCCGCCTTCACGCGCAGTTACCACCGCAGCGCCCCTACGGGTTTATGTCGCGGGAGACTCATTTATCAACAGTATCGCCGAAGTGCTGGCCGAGCGCAGCACCAATCAGGGGTTGCTGACTGTCCTGGCAGATGGTCACGCCAACTCTGGGCTTTCCGACCCTTCATATACAAACTGGCCGACGCGCTTACAACAAGCACTGGCGGCCCAACCACCGCCAGAAGCTGTCGTCTTCATGGCTGGGGCAAATGATGGCGTAGCGATCCGCACCCCCGCTGGTACCCTGGAATATGGCACCAGCGAGTGGAATACCGAGTACAGTCGGCGGGCAGGCGAGGTGATGGACGTGGTTGGCCAGGCCGGGGCGCGGCTCTACTATATCGGGCAGCCCATCATGCGCGAGTCGAAGCAAAATCGGATCGCCAACGATATCAACATCGCCATTGCGAAGGCCGCAGCCAATCGCCCTTGGGTAACCTACATCGATAGTTGGTCGCTCCTGACCGACCGCAACGGCAGCTATGCAACCTATCTGCCCAACAGCCAGGGCGAACTGATCAAGGCGCGGGCCGATGATGGGATTCATCTGACGCCGATCTCCACCGTCTGGGTCGCCGATGCCACGATGGCCGTGATCCGCAAAGAGTGGAATCTACCGTAGTTGGCAGGCACTGTCCGCTACGCTTCTGCCCGCACCCCTGCAAAGAGGTCATCTTCTGGCGCTTTGACGGAAATGCGCGAGCGCAGCAGCACGAAATAGTCGTGACTGTAGATGCGGGCAAAGAGGTCATCAGGGAGCTTCAGAAAAAAGTCGAGCGGTTGCGTTCGGTGCTGCCGCAGCGCTTCCTGGGCGGTCGCCCAATAGGCGCTGGTGTCAATAAAGGCGGTAATTGTCGCGTTGGGTTGGCCCCACGGTTCTTGCTCGTTTGGCTCAGGCTCGGCCTCACCAGTCACTTCCTGCGCGGCAGTATCGGGCTGATCATGCTGATCTTCATCAAACTGAATCCCCCGCTCCTTCATCTCGGCCTGTAACTCTACCCACAGTTCGCGAGACCAGGCTGTTGCATAGAGCTTGCTGGGATACCAGGCTGGTCCTGCCTCTGGATAGCGGGTGGGATCCCCTGCAGCCTCGTACGCCGCCAGCGTTACCCGATAGCATTGAATGTGGTCGGGGTGACCATAACTCCCATCTTCGTTGTACGTGATGAGTACCTGCGGGCGATAATGGCGAATCAACTGCACCAATCGCCCCACGGCTTCATCGTGGTTGGCATTATGGAAGTTGGAAGGGTCGGCGTTGGCGGGTGTATCAACCATCCCCGAATCACGGTAGCCAAGGAGTTCAAGGTGGGCGATCCCCAAGATGGCTACCGCCCGCCGCAACTCATTTTCCCGAATCTGATCCAGGCGCGGGCGCGCCTCATCATGATCCAGATCAGGATCGTGGATCTCCCCTTCGTGACCCAACGTTGCTGTCACCAGCACGGTCTGCACCCCTTCAGCGGCATAGCGTGGGAAGACCCCACCAGTGCCAAGGACTTCATCATCGGGGTGGGCATGAATCGCCATCAACGTCAGCGGTTGTCCAGTGTGATCAATTAATGCCATCGCTCCTGTATCTCTCCATTCTCATCAGACCAATCATTCGATGTATCATCAACTACTATTGATTCCTGTTTTGGCTGCCGTCCCAGACGATCCCTGAGCCACCCCCAGCGGATTGCCAGCAAGCCACCAACGAGCATTGCCCCCAGCCAGGGCAACACGTCGCGCAACGAGACAGTGGCATAGGTGCCCATCGTTGGGAAAAACATGAACGGATTGCCACCCAAGAACGCCTGCATGAAAATATCGGTGAACCAGTAGGGCGTTGACGCACTGATCCCATAATGCAAGCCTAGTGGGAGCCACCAGGAAAAAGCGGTGACACACACCCCGCACAGCGCCAGCAAATAGCCCAACCAGCGGACAGGTCGCGAGAAGCCCCAGACCCAGGCGGCGGCCAGCGCCAGCCCCCAAAATGGCACTGCCGGATAGATGTAGCGCCCTGGTGGGCCCCAGGTTTCCCAGCCACTAAAGCGCACCGCAACGGCGATGAATTGGGCCACCACCACCCCAACGGTCAGCCACCCCCAGAATGGTCTACGCCGCACCAGCCAGACCAACCCACCAAGAACCAGGAACAACACTGGTACCATCGGTAACAACCCAGAGCCGCGGTCGAACAGAATCCCGAATACTCGTGGCTGCAACCGCGCTGGGTCAACAAATTCGCGGAGATGATCGGGGCGCAAGCGGGGCTCGTACCAGGCCGCCAGGTAGAACGCGGCCACCACACCGCAGGCGACCGCCACCCCGGTCAGGATCACCAGCAAGATCCGGCGGCGCGACTGCCGTGTCAGGCTGCGCATAATGCGCCACAGGGCCAGCGCAAAACCCAGCCCAGCAATCAGCGCGGCAATCACGATCAAGCGACCATGAAAAAGTACCGCCCCACCGAGACTCAACGCCGCCAGCGGCGCAGCAACCCAACCTCGCCAGCGGCCAATGCGCCAGGTATCGATCAGCAGTGCGGCCAGCAACAGGCAGAATGTGCCGCCGACCTCGGCATAAAGCCGCACTGCGGCAGGCGAAAGCGGCGAAGAACAGGCCACGAGCAGGGCCAGGCCAACCGCTGGCGCGGCGGCAATCCCTACCCGCCGCATCATCCAGAACAGCGCCAGGGCCACCAACGCCGCCAGCGCCGCAACCGTCGCCAGTACACCTTGAAAGCCCGCAAGGGCATAGCCCGGGATCAGGGCCAGCGATAGACCCAGCCCATGCACTGGCTGATCTGAGCGAATCTCGCGTTGTAACAGGGTAGCGGTCAGCGGCGTGCGCGCTTCAATGCGCAGTACCCGACTATCGCGGCCCGTATACCAGAATGCTTTACTGGAGGTGCCATTCGCCTGAACCCAGATCTTGTCGCTCCACAATAGGCCATCGTTGCCATCAGTGAGCCACAACGTCGCCTGTACTGCTTCTGGGCCAGGATTCGTCAATTCAATTTGCGAAACGGCATAGCCATCTTGCCCAATCGCAATAACTGGCACGCGCAGCGTCGTCGCCGCCGTGCCTTCTGGCGTCACAGCAGCCGCGTGTCCGCCGATATATTCAAGGATATTCACCATCACGGGATCAGTCGTTGTGATCACGCCCGTTGCGGACATCGTTTGCAACGACCAAGTGCCATGTGGGGGCAGCGATACTGCCAGCGGCGGCCCGCTATCTGGCTTGAAGGTCAACGCTACTGGGTCATACGCACTGGGATTATGGACGATCACCTGCCGTTCGCCTTGATAGCCTAAGGTCGTATGGCGCTCTGGAATATCAACCCGCAACGGCGCAGCGGGCGCACTCTGTACGACGACCAGCCCCGGTCTGGCCCGGGCCACCAGCGCCGCCGCAATGGGGCCATCGGCAGCAAGGCAGAGCGTGCTACGGCGCTGCTCAACGTTGGTGGGCAACGCCGCCAGCCCTTGTCCCGGAATCGTCAGTCGCCCTTCAGTGAGCGTCTGCCCGCCCCCGGTATATTGCGTCCAACGGACAATGGTGTCGGTGGGGAAGCCATTCTGTATCAACGTTTGCGCCTGCCAGCGGCCAGGGGCAAAGTCCAGGGGCAAGCAGTGGCGCGGCGCAACGGCGGTGCCGAAGTACGTCTCAGTACCAGCACCAGGCACGGTCAGTCGGGCCGCTGCGCCGATCGGCTTCCCAACGGTGATCGTGGCACTCAGTGGGCCAGCCGGGTTTGCTGGCGGCACCGCGATCAGCGATTTACCCGCTGGCACAATAACTGGGCGCGACTCGACCACCTGACCCGCGCTATCGCGGAAAACAACATCGCCCCCCGCTGACTCAAGATCAGGGTTGACTAACTCAATCGCGCTGGTCATCCCCCGATCAGCAACAAGGGGGAAGTAGAGATCGCGCCGTGGTGTACCAAAGTTACGACTAAAGAGCATACGGTCCGTGCTGGCATCTTCGTAAACGTGGAGTTCGCGCTCCCCTTCTGGATCAGCCACTACTGCCGTCATCTCTGGCGAGAACATACTACTTGCCAGTTCCAGGTTATGGTCGTTCCAGAGGCTCATCGCTGCCGCCAGATACGACGGTTCGTCGCCAATCAGTCCAAAACTCGCGCCGCGCCAGATCGCCGCGCCCCAATAGGTGCTGAAGCAGACGAGGAAGAACGCGAGGGCCAACCGCAGAAACTGCCGCCGCTCGATACCAGGGTCTGCGGCAAAGGGGGCCTTTGCCGCTTGCAGCAGAGCGCTCGCCGCTACCAGGAGCCGCAACAACAGGAGGCCAATTGGCAAGATCGCTAACCAGGCAACCCGGAAGTCCCCTTCAAAGTAGAGGGTTCGGCGCACTGGCACCAGTTGGGCCGCCAGCGGCACACCGATCAGGAACAGGTGGGCCGCAAGATCGCGCTGGGCGACCACCCGCCAGGCAAGCTGCGGCAGCAACAGCGCCAGGGCCAACTGGCAGCCACCACCGATCAGGATGAACACGGGGATCAATTGGACAGCCCGCACTTCAAGTGGCCCAAGCTGGCTGAGTGACCCCAATTCGCCGAGCGGCCCAACCCATTGCCACCAGGCAGCCAGGGCAGCAATGGTCACACTGTAGGCGACGAGCTGCCCCCAACGACTGGTCAACCACCCGAGAAAGCCCACCCCTGCTACCACCAGCGTGATCATGCCCCAAAGGCTCGTCAGGCGCAGGGTAATATCAAGGGCGGGCAATGCCTCGTTACGGAACGCCAGTGCCAGTGCCACTATGCCAGCCAGCACGCCACAGGTGGCCCCGAGCGCTACCCGTGGGGGCAGCACCGCCTGGAAGATGCCAGTCAGGAGGGCAAGCAGCAGCAACCAGAGGAGCAACGATACCGAAGAATCAGCTCGATCTTGCCCCCAGAAAATCAGCACACCAAGCAGCAAAGCAACCAGCAACCCCAGGCCACCACGCAGCAAATGTTCGTCGCGCAAGGTGAACGCCTGTGGCACTGGTGCAGCAATCAGCAGGGCCACGACAGGCAGGAACGCCAGGAAGACTGTTCGCCCATCGGCCATCCACTGGAATGACCAGGAGATCAGCAAACCAAGCGCAAACGCTGGCAGCCCAAGCGTAGCAAGCAGCCGTAGTCGTTTTACCAGCGTCGGCAACAACGTAATCCCTGCATTTGTGTGGCGCTACGCACCTTTCCCTATCGCTTGATCAGGGCTGCACCCAGGCAACTCCTGCCGCAAATCTGTTGGCAGTGTACCAAAGGCACCCGCCCGCTGACAGGAGCCAGAATATCCCCGATTAGCGCACCGTGAACCACCCCAGCGGAATCGTACCAGGAGCAAGGACGGTCGCAGGCTGCTCAGCGGCGACGATCTCGATCAGCAGTTGATAGCGCCCAGCAGGGATCGTTTGCGGTAGTACCAAATCGTGGTAATCCCAGAAATAGAGCGATTTCTCACGCGGCTGCGGCGGGTTATCGCCCAGCAATGGCTCGGTCGCGCCAACCGCTGGCACCATCTGCCCTTGCGGATCACGCAACGACCAGCGTAACGCAAAGTGGGCATTGTCGCGTTCACGATAACTCCACTGCAAGACCAGCGGCACCGTTGCTCCTGGCGGCAATGTACTGATACTGGGGATGAAATCGTAGCTATACCCAACGAGGGTCAGTTGCTGCCCGACTGGGAGATCGAGGCGGATAGCAGGTGGCGGATAAAACGCCGTGCCAAATGGACGATTATAGGCGTAGAGGCCCAGCCAAAGGCCATTAAGTTCACGATTCACCAGTTGATGCCCGTTGTAGCAATACCAGTTACGCAGCCGATCACGTTCACAATCACCGCGTCGATCAAACGGATCGACCAGGGCCAGACGGTCGGGCGAGAGCAAAAGCCAGACGCGCTCATACCCAACGGTAGTTTGCTGCCAGTAACGGTCTAACGTTGCTTCATCAGTCGTGCCATCAAAAAACTCATTCGGCAACGTCAGCACCGTCATCGCCCGCAGCCGCGAATCCCGAAGGGCGTAGTAGGCGAACGTCGTATCAAGGTAGCCCGGATGGATCACCAGAGCATCGTTCGGATGCCAGTGATCAGCGATCTGCTGATAGGCCGTTCGCCAATCCTCTTTCTGCGCCGTTTCCGCCAGATTCAGATCACGAAGCGGCACCCAACTGGTCGCCAGAATCCCCACCAACGCCAATACCGCCAGTGGCCGCCAGTAGCGTTCAACAGCCAGCACGCCACCAGCCACGAGCAAGAGGAAGGCCGGGGTAATCACGATCAGGTAGCGGTCGGCATAAAGCGGACGAATCAACTGGGAAAGGTAAAAGAGGCCAATTGGCACCCAGACCAACGCCAGGAGCAAACCGCTCCGTTGCCGCGCGGTCAACCCAGGCGGCAACCACGCACTCTCACGCCACACCAACGGCACTGCGCCCAACGCCGCCAACGCCCCAAAGATCAGCAGACCCTGCCAGCCCAACCATGGCTCGACGCGCACCCCGGTGGCAATTTTGGTGAAAAGATCGCGGAGGAGGGCCAGAATCCCGATGGGACGATGCCAGGTAACGGCCCCGCTGCTGACAAATTGCAACTCCCACAAGGCAATGGGAAGATAGGGCAAGGTGAGCGCGGCAAACGCCCAGCCAGCCCGTGGCACACGATGACGCCAGGAACCTGCCGCTGCCGACCCTGCACGCCCCCTGTGCATCAGCAGCACCCACAAACCCTGCGCCGCGATCAGCAAGGCCGCCATCACGTGGATGTAGAGGGCCACGGTAGTGATCCCGACATAGATCACCCAGGAACGCGGGCGATCATCAGCAACGGCAAAGAGTAGTGCCAGCGTAGAACCAATCGCCGCCGTGACCAGAATCGCGTACATCTTCGCTTCTTGGGCGTACCAGTGCTGATACGGCGAGATCGCCAGCATCCCGGCGGCGTAAAGGCCCAGTTTTGGACCGTGCAGCTTCCGCCCCAGCAAATACATCAGCGGCACAGCCAGCGTACCAGCCAACGCTGAAGGCAGTCGTACTGCCGCCTCACTCGTGCCAAATATGAGCATCCAGAGGTGAAGAAACAGGATGTAGAGCGGCCCATTCTGGCCTGCTGCTGCAATATTCTTGATCAGCGCGCCCAATGATTGCCGCGCCATAATCACGGCATCGGCCTCATCAAACCACAGGCTCTGCGCCCCCAGCCGATCAAAACGTAAATAGAGCGCGACCAGACAGAACCCCGCACAAAGCAGCAAATACGGCGCTTCGGGGTGTTCCAGGGCGCGACTCAACCAGCCCGAACGGGTTGACGCTGATCGGCGACGGCGCGGCATTGGCGAAGATCGCGCAGGGGTACTCATTGTGGTCCCTTGGGGCGCAGAACAGCGCGATAGCAACTCAGGTGTGCGCGGGCGATCGCGTCCCAGGTCAAGGTGGCGGCAAGTTCTTGTCCGGCTGCACCGAGCCGCGCCCGTTCCGTCGGATCGTTACTCAGCCACAGCAATGCTGCGGCAAAGCTCGCTTCATCAGCAGGCGGCACAAGCACCGCCCCCGCCCGCAGATCGGGGAGAATCCCCGCCGCGTCATCGCCCGCGGCGGGGGTGGTGGTCACGGTGGCGGTGCCAGCATTCAGGGCAGCCAGCAGGCTCCCCCGCCGCCACGAAGCCCCATCGCGATACGGCAGCGCGATAATATCCGCCGCAGCCAGATGGGCGGCGACGGCCTCCGCTGGCAACGTCCCGGTCAGGATCGTCTGCGCGGTCAGCTGATGCCGCCGCAACGCCGCTGCCAGATCTTCGCCGCCCGTCCATTGGGCCTGATCGGTCGTACTGGCCGCCCCACCGATCAGCAACAGCCGAAAATCAGCGAGACCAGCGGCCATCGCCCGGGCCACCGCCGCCAGCAAGAAATCAAGGCCCTTACTGGCCCCGATCAACCCAAAATAGGCGATCACGACGGTAGCCTGACCAACACCCAAGACAGCGCGGGTGGCGTCCCGCGCCGCGTCGCGGTTGGCAGGAGCGAGCGCGGGGATATTACTGCCAATCGGAATCAACGCCAGGAAGCGCGGCGCGAGTGTTGCCGCTCGAAACGCCTGCCAATCCTCACCATTCGTGGCAATC
The DNA here is from genome assembly GCA_039810045.1 of Chloroflexia bacterium. GTDB lineage: Bacteria > Chloroflexota > Chloroflexia > Thermomicrobiales > CADCWN01 > CADCWN01. Next base: position 1,799 of record JBDHWF010000008.1, on the reverse strand, counting down.
GTCGCCGCACTGAGTCGGGCCAGTGCGGCGATGGCCTTGGCCCGTAACGGCCCGGCCTTTGGAAAGAGATACGGAGCCAGCCGATCATGAAAGGTGACGACCACGGGCAGATCAAGCTGTCGCGTAAGCCACCAGGCCAACACAATCAGGCCGCCCCGCCCAGCGAACGCCCCCGCCTGATACTGGATATGCAGCAGATCGGGCCGAAACTCCGCCACCACGCGCCGCATCGCAGGCCAGCCACGCACGCCCCAATCTGGCACCACACGCCAGACCTGATCATCAGTTGATTGCGCTGCACCACGATTCGTCAATACGCCAACCTGTAGGCCCAACTCGCGCAGTTGCGCCGTCAGTAATGCAGTGTAGTCGCCCACACCGCCAACCTGTGGGGGATATTCCCCAGTCACGAAAAGAACCCTGGTTGGGGGTTCGCCCCCCCCAGTCACTACCGCTTGCCGCCAGCTTGCAGCACCAGGCCGCAGCCCTGATTGCAACACCGTGAGGTAGGCCCCGATCCGTTGCGCGCGCAGCGGTCGCCGATGACCCAGCAGCCACTTTGCCGCCTCTTGTAGCAACTGCACCACAAAGGTGCCGAGCAAAAAGAGGCGGAGTAGCGTGCCAAACGCCACCCCATAGCGTCCCTGATAAAACCGCACCTTGCTCGTATTGAAATTGATCAGGCGTTGCGGCACGGCCTGACTACTGCTCGCCCCCTCGTGGTGCAACACCGTTGCCCCTGGCTCATAGCGAATGCGCCAGCCTACGGCGCGAATGCGCACGCAGAGGTCGAGTTCTTCTGAGTACATGAAGTAGCGTTCATCGAAGCCACCACTGGCCGCCAATGCTTCGCGCCGCACCAGCAAACACGACCCGTTCAGCCAATCAACATCCTGGGCGATAGCTGCCGCCTGATCAGCCAGGTAATAGTGATCCAGAAACCGATTCTGTCGCCAGTATTGCTGCACCAGCGTACTCTCAATAAATGGTGTCAGACGCGTTGGAAAGCGCCGCCGCGATGATTGCAGCGAACCATCGGGATAGCGCAACTGTGGGCCAACGACGCCCACGGTGGGATCGGCTTGCAACGCTGCGATCAGGGTTGGCAACGCAGCACCCACTGGCTCGGTATCGGGGTTGAGCAACAAGAGATACTGACCCTGGGCGGCCTGCAAGCCCAGGTTATTGCCAACGGCAAAGCCACGGTTAGCACCAGCCTCAATGATCTGCACGGCGGGATGACTGGCCCGCACCGCCGTTAGTGTTGTATCGGTCGAGGCATTATCGACCAGGATCACTTCCCAGGTCAGCGCGGAACCGGCCAACGAACGCGCCACTGCATCCAGGCAGCGCACCGTGAGCGCTGCCGTGTTGTGGCTGACGATAATCACCGAAAGATCCAGCGTCGGGGCAGCCGTGAACAACAACGCTGGTAGGAGCGGGGCAGAAGCCGCCGCTCGCCGTTCGTTGCGGCGGTATTGGCCCAGTTGCCAGTAAGTCTGCGCCGTATACCAGGCCATCGCCAGGGACAACGCCAAACCAAGCGGACCATCGCGCCACGCCTCGAACGTCAGATAGCGTCGTCGCCACTCGCGCAGTGGCATCGTGAGATAGGTCCACGGGCGCGTGGTCACTCCTTGGCGGGCGAGGTCAGCCGCCTGCTGGGTAGCATACTGCCGTTGTTTGGCCCGAAACTCAGCCCACTGGTCATAGTTACGGTGAATCAGTGGCTCGTTCAGGCGCGCCTCTGGCCCTGTCAACTGCACAATCTCGTGGACTTCATGCGCCTGATCATAGGC
>JBDHWF010000007.1:0-54291 GCA_039810045.1 Chloroflexia bacterium | reverse complement strand
TGGCTTCCTCCAGCGCCAGCGCGACTGCATTATTGTTGAAACAAGGGTGCGCCACCGCAAAGACAAAACGGCCACCTGACTTCAGTAATTGCGGCACTGCGGTGAACAGCGGCGTTACCGTGGTCATATCCATCAGAGCCATGGTACAAACGATCGCATCAAATGCCCCCGCGCCAAGGGCTAGCAGTTGCTCATGATTCGTGGCATCTACCTGCTGATAGGTGATGTGCGCGGCCAGGGCGGCGGGAGTCCTTGCCTGCGCCCGCTCCAGAAAGGTGGGGCTGAAGTCAGCGGCGACGACTGTCGTGCCCAACTGGGCCAACTGGCGGGCGAGTTGGCCATTACCACAGGCCAGATCCAGAATTCGTTCGCCCGCCCGTGGCACCAGGAGTTGCTCGACAGCAGGAGCGATCAGCACCCGATGAAAGCTATTGCCTTCGCCCATCTGCTGATCCCAATAGGCCGCCTTGCTCTCCCAGATCGCCTGGGTCTCTTGCGTCAGGGCGAGCAAATCGGCTGGCGTACGGTTCGCACCCATCCTCGATCCTCCTCACTATTCATTCGCTGCTGCAGTGGTGAGCATAGCAGTTGAGCTATCCAGCGTAATCTGATCATTGGGGCAACCTGCTGCTGTCCAAGAGTGCAGACCCTGCGTTTTCTTGCCAGTTTGTGGTACAACAACCACACCATTGTCGGGTGGCTACGAGAGAGGGAGTAATGGCAACGATTCTGGTCGTCGAAGATGAACGGGATATCAACAACCTGATTCGCGCCCAACTCGAAAGCGAAGGCCATCAGGTCCATCAAGCGTTCGATGGTCTTACCGGGCTCGCATTGGTGGGCCAGACTCACCCCGATCTGATCATCCTCGATTGGATGTTACCACGCCTTGATGGGTTAGCGGTCTGCCGCCAGGTACGGCAGGATTATCTGGTGCCAATTATCATGCTGACGGCCCGCTCAGAGGAGATTGACCGTGTCCTCGGCCTCGAAGTTGGCGCCGATGATTACGTTGTCAAACCATTTGGTATGCGCGAATTGATGGCCCGTGTCCGTGCCTTGCTCCGGCGGGTCGCGCTTGACGCCACGGCGATAGAGCCAGGGAACAGCCCCACGCATGAAGCACCCGATGACCCCTCAATGCCCCCCGCCCCGCCGCCGATTGTGCGTGGGCCACTGCGCGTCGATCTCGCTGACCGTGTCGCGACCCTCGATGGGGAGGACCTTGACCTGACCCTGAAAGAATACGAACTACTGGTCTTACTCACCTCGCACCCAGGCCGCGCCTTCAGCCGTGATTTCCTGCTCGAACGGCTTTGGGGCGACGACTACGAAGGGTTCGACCGCACCGTTGACACGCACATCATGCGCCTGCGGAAGAAGCTCGGCCCGCTCGGCGAAAAGATCGCCACGGTCTGGGGCGTCGGCTACCGCTTTATCGAATAGCCGACCCAGCGGTTCTTTCCCCTGCCAACCACGCTACCCTGTGGCAATAATCCGCTACCTGCTCTGCCATTTTCTCTCAGCAATGCGATAATCATTGGCAGCGAGCCCTTGCTGCACCTTGCAGCGAAAACAGCATCGTAGCGATCATCCTGGAACAGCAACAGAAGGAGAAGCGTAGATGACTACCCCCGCCACCGCAGACGGAGCAGCGACCACGGCAGAGCGTCGCCCGATTCGCCCTGACGACATTTTTCGCATCGCGATGCTCGGTGATGTAGCGATCAGTCCCGATGGCCAGACGATCTGCTACGTTCAAACGAAGATGGATCGCGAGAATAACGCCTATAGTAGCAACCTCTGGATCATCCCGACGAATGGGGCGCAGGGTGAGGCAACCCAATTCACCCATGGCCCACGCACAGTGGCCCAACCGCGTTGGTCACCAGACGGCCAGTGGCTGGCCTTCCTTACGGATCGCCAGCACAAAGGCCGCCGCCAACTCTGGGTTATCCCCACGCGGGGGATTGGCGGCGAAGCACGCGCCCTGACGAATGGTGACGATGGAATCAGCGACTTTGCCTGGGCTCCCGATAGTCAACGACTCGCCTTTGTCCGCAGCGAGAAGTTCGATGAAGGGAACGCTGGCACACTTGCCAGCGATGATACCGCTGACGATGATGGTCGCGTTACCGACGATGTGGTGACACTAACGCGCATCCGCTACAAAGGCGATGGGGCTGGCTATACTAACGCCCGCCGCAGTCATATTTGGGTCGTTGACCTCGCTGGCGAAGAAATCCGCCTGACCGATGGCGACCATAATGACACGGCTCCCGCCTGGGCCCCAGATAGTCAACACCTGGTCTTCGTTTCCAAGCGTGGGGAAGGCGACACGATTGACCACGTCAATACCAGTGACCTCTGGCTCATCGCTGCTGACGGCAACGGCACACCGCATAAGCTCGCGACTGGCGATGGGCCAGCGACTGATCCAGCCTGGTCACCAGATGGCACGCTGATCGCCTTTGTTGGCGATATCGAGGAACGCGTTTCTGGCGGGAATAGCAGCCTTTGGGTGATCGCCGCCGATGGCAGCGGCGCACCACGTAACCTTACCAGCACGCTCGACCTGAGTATGGGTCTGGCCGTTGGTGCAGATATGCGGGCGGGGCTTTCCACAGTGCGGCCCGTTTGGTCGCCCGATAGCAGTGCCCTCTATCTACTCGCTTCAACGCGCGGCGACACCCCACTCTGGCGCGTGCCGTTAACTGGGGAGCCAACCCCACTTTTCCCTGTAAACGAACAACAGGTGCAATCATTCGCCTTCTGTGCTGCCGGGAAGACGCTCGCCCTGAATATTGGTGACAACCTCAATCCAGGCGATCTCTACACTGCCACTCTCCCAGATCCAGCCGCCGACCTGCACCGCCTAACCGCGATCAACGAGGAGTTCTTTAGCGAAGTGCAGCTAGCGGCCCCTGAATCGTTTGACTATACCGGGGCCGAAGGTTGGTCGATTCAGGGCTGGCTAATCAAGCCGATCGGCTTTCAAGAAGGCAAGAAATATCCCCTGATTCTGGCGATTCATGGTGGCCCACACGCCGCCTATGGCAACCTCTTTCTCTTCGATTTCCAATTGCTCGCCGCGCGGGGCTGGGGCGTCCTCTTTACCAATCCTCGTGGCAGCACCAACTATGGCGAACAGTTCACGATTGCCTCGAACGACGATTGGGGCGGCAATGATTACCAGGATCTAATCCTTGGGGTAGACGCGGCGCTTGCCCGTGCCTCTTGGATCGACCCCGATCATCTCGGCGTTACTGGTGGATCATATGGCGGCTACATGACCAACTGGATCATCACTCAGACGAATCGATTCAAGGCGGCAGTCACCGAACGCTCGATCTGCAACATGGTCTCCAAGTGGGGCACCAGTGATATTGGCTACATTGGGAATGATCGCCAGTGGGGCGGGCCACCGTGGGAGCGGATGGATTTTTACCTGGCACGCTCCCCGCTCACCCACGTACAGAATGTCACCACGCCGTTGCTGCTGATCCACTCCGAACGTGATTTCCGCTGCCTTGTCGAACAAGGCGAACAGTTCTATGCCGCCCTGAAATATCTCAAGCAACCAACCGAGTTTGTGCGCTTCCCCGATGAAGGCCACGAGCTTTCACGAAGCGGTCAACCGCTGCACCGCCTGGAACGGTTGCGCCGCATCGTTGGCTGGTTCGAGCGGTATCTCTAACACCGAAACAGGGCAAGAGCAGGGGCAACCTTCTCAGGCAGAAAGTCTGAATCTTTCCGCCTGAGAAGGCTCCCAGTGGCTCATCGCTGCTCTTAGCTACCTGGCTGGGCGTGAACGGAGCGTTTCGATCAATCGTTTATTCTCAGCAGCATTGCGGACAGTGATCCGCAAGTGGGCTGGGATCAGCGGATGATTCGCAAAGTTCCGTACCACTAGCCCGTGTTCCTCTAACCAGAGATAGACGGCCTGGGCAGTAGCGATATCGGGCCAGCGCGTGAGGAGGAAATTGGTCGCTGAAGGATATACTTCCGCGCCAGCCGCTTCCAATGCTTCAGCAAATCCTTCGCGCTCAGCAGTGATCGCCGCAACGTGTTCGCGCATACCATGCAGATCGCGAAGCGCGGCAGCAGCCACCCGCGCCGTCACCATACTGACGCTGTTGGGTGGTCGCACCCGATTCAGTAGCGCGGCAACCTCAACCTGAGCCACGCCCCAGCCCAGGCGCATGCCAGCCAGACCAAAGCCTTTTGACATGGTGCGAACCACGATCAGGTTCGGATAGGATGCCACCAGCGGAATGGCGGACCAGCCATGAAACTCGGCATAGGCTTCGTCGACCACCACCATACAGGGGGCTGCCGCGACGATCTGTTCGATCAGTGCGGGATCAGCAGCATTACCAGTGGGGCTATTAGGATTGCACAGAAAGAGCAGTTTCGCTCCTTCTGCCTCCGCCAGGATCGCCATTGGATCAAGGGTGAACTGCGGGCCAAGCGGCACGGGGCGCACAGTCGCTCCAAGCTGCCGGGCACAGATGGCATACATTGAATAGGTTGGTACAGGAATCACGACGGGATCGCCGTTATCAAGAAAGGTTTTGGTAATCACGTCAAGGATTTCGTCTGCGCCTGCCCCGATCACCAGTTGCTGCTCGCGTACCCCACAATATGGCGCAATCAATGCCGAAAGTTCAGCATAGGCAGTATCGAAATATTCGTTCGGGATGCGCTCCTCACGAGCAGCCTGCATTGCCTGATCCCAGGTAGCTGGGGGGAATGGCGAGGTGTTCAGATCGAAGCGAATCACCTCATGGGGATCGAGGCCATTGCGGGCAGCAACGACCTCACTTGAGGCTTCCCACTCGTAGGGATCAAGATCAAGGACGGTCTTTCGCACAAATCGTTCAACCATTGCGGCGTTCTCCTTCTCACCGCAGCAGTATACCGCGTCTGTGGCAGACAAAAAGCCCTGATCCAGCACGAGCTGTGCTGGATCAGGGCTGGCAGTAGTGTCAGCTACTTCGCTTCTTCCAACGTTACTGTCGTCTCAGTTGGCTGTCCACCGCGCAGCAACTGGGTAGCAACGGCCTGACCGATCGGTGCCGCCGCAATTGCGGCCCGCAGATCTTCCAGGCTTTGTAACGACTGCCCAGCCAACGACACCAGAATATCGCCGATAATCAGCCCACTGTGCGCCGCTGGGCCACCGTCCTCAACGGCGACGACCAATAGCCCCCGCTCCTGGCCCTGGTTCGCGTTCGCGGCAGCGGGGAGCGCGACTGGTTGGACACCAACGCCCAGGTAGCCACGCCGGATCTTGCCATCTTTGCCCAACATCGCGACCACTCGCTCGATCTCCTGATGGGGGATCGCCAGGGTCATCCCATGCCCCAGGTGCGAGGAAACCAGGCCAACGATACGTCCAGCACTATCAACCAACGGCCCACCAGAGAACCCCGGCAACAATGGCGCATCGCTACTAATCAGTTGGGCGAATCGGCGGCGGCGGCGCCCTTCCCACGGCCCATTCACCGCACTGATAATTCCCAGGGTGGCGGAAAGGCCCTGGGCATAGCCCAGGGCCAACACCACTGCGCCAACCTGTACCGCATCTTCAGGCGTGCGGGCGGCTGGCTGCAAGGCAGCATCAGCTACCCGCAAGACCACTAAATCACTTTCTGGATCACGACCCACCAGTTCAGCGGCCAATTCGCGATTATCGGGAGTGAGGATCGTGATTTCCTCATCACGCTCAACAACGTGGTTGGCACTGACTATGATGGTGTTCCCCTGCTCTTGCGCCCAGACAATCCCCGTGGCTGGTAAACGGCGCCGCGCATTCACGCGCACCACCCCCTGCCCCGCTGTGGCGACAGTACTCACCATCGCCGCTGAAATCTGCTGAAGTACATTTCCGTTTGCTGACTCGGCCATTGAACATTCCTCCTGATAAACGATCAGTACTGTCGTGCTATTTGCGCTCATGCAAATATGCTCTCTCTGAGCATAGAGGAATCCTGGTATGGGCTACATCACCAGAACGCGCTGGATATTGCTCGTAGGGTGAGTGGGAAAGCACCTACCCAATTGAGTAGGCAAGCGCGAATGGCCTACTTCTTGCAACAGGCAAATCTTCAGAGGCAAATGCGTACGTTCGCGGCTTTTTCCTCTTGACGCCAGCCGCCACAGATGGCACAGTTAGGAGAAGAATGCATCCTGTCCGCTGGCAAAGCGTTAAAACGGATGATGGCAAGACCAGTGCTCTGCTGAAGCTGTTCATGCGCCAGTGACTTCACCAATTGACGACTCACCCCGATACTATCAGGGAGTTTGCTCGTGACCTACCGTTCACCATATTCCTCACGTCGCGCACAGCGACCACCACTATGGCCGAAGATTCTGGCCGCCTTGATCGTCCTACTCCTGCTGATTGCGGGTGGCGTTGGCTTGTACGCCTCTGGCCTGCGAATCAATATTTCTCGTGACGCAGCGACAGCGACGCAGCCGAGCAATGTCGCCAGTGGCCCCACTATCAGTTCCGCCACGCCGAATGGCCCGACCACGGGGGCAAACAACCCTGGTGGGGCGCTTCCGCCAACGGCCCTGCCGCTTGGTGGCACCCCCCTGGCTGGGACGCCTGGACGCCCTGGCACTGGCACGCCCAGTGGGGCTCTGAATAGTGCGGACCCACGGCTGGTGGCCCAAGCCTACGCTGACCGCTGGAATAACAAAGACTATAGCGGGATGTACGACCTGATCGGTGCGGCTGAACAAGGGAACATCACGCGCACAAAGTTTGTGGAACGCTATGAAGCAATCGCCGCCGAAGCGGGCCTTGCCTCACTGCAAGCCACCATTGGCAGTAATGCTGGAAGCACGACACAATTTCCACTCCATGTCGAGATGCAATCATCGCTGGTCGGGCCAATTACTGAAGACAATATGCTGACGTTGCGCCAAGAAACCAATGGGTGGCGGGTGGTCTGGACACCATCGCTGATTTTCAAAGACCTCGGCGATGGCCTGATTCGCTTCAAGCCCGACCTGCCCACCCGTGGCCGGATTCTGGATAATAAAGGGCGACCGCTGGCCCAGCAAGGGCTAGTCACCATGGTTGGCGTAGTGCCGAAGGAGATCAAGGACGAGCCAGGGTTTCTGGCTGGACTGAGCAAGGCGATTGGGGTGCCCCCAGAAAAAATCAAAGCCCAGTACGAAAATGCCGATCCGTCCTGGTTTGTACCGATCAAAACGTATCCAGAGCAACTTCCGGCTGAACTCACCACCGCGTTTCAGGGGCTTCCTGGCGTAGCGATTCGCAAAGTGCCTGATCGCGTCTACCCGCAGGGTTCGCTCGCCGCACACGTTATTGGCTACGTCGGTGAAATCAATGCCGAGGAACTGAAAGACCTAGCCCCGAAGGGGTATATCGTTGGGGATAAGCTGGGGCGGTCTGGGGTGGAAGCCTGGGGTGAGCAGTGGCTAGCCGGGAAGAAAGGCGGGCAACTGACCGTTGTTTCGCAGCAGGAATCAGTGCGGAAAGTGATTGCCGAACGGAAGAGTGAGCCAGCAGCAGATATTACGCTCACCCTCAATATCGACCTGCAACAAGCCCTGGAAGAAGCGCTGGGCGACCGTGCCGCCTCTGGCGTCGTAATGGATCCAGCGACTGGTGGGATTCTGGCGATGGGTTCACATCCAACGTACGACCCGAATGGCTTTACCCTGGGCTTTGACGAAGCTGCCCGTGCCCGCCTCAATGACGAAACATTACGCCCGCTCTGGAACCGCGCGACACAGTTCACCTATCCCTCTGGCTCAATCTTCAAGATCATCACCGCTACCGCAGGCGTCACCAAGCTGGGGATGAATGCCCAAACGGTTATCCCCTGTCCAGCGCAGTACTCGCTACCCGGCGCGCCCAATGTTTGGAAGGACTGGACGTATCCACAGGCACAGGGCGATCTGACCCTGCAAAATGCGATCACCCAATCCTGTAACACCGTCTTTTATGAGATTGGGCGGCGGTTGGACGACCTCGACCCCAACGCATTACCAGAAGTGACCCGCGCCTTCGGATTGGGCAAACCAACTGGGCTAGAAGAACTCCCCGAAGCCGCTGGTGTCGTGCCAGATCCCGAATGGAAACGACAAACACTGAACGATGGCTGGTCAACAGGTGATGCCGTCAATCTCTCAATCGGGCAAGGGTTCTTCCTGACATCGCCGCTGCAAATGGCAAATATGTACAACGCTGTTGCGAACGGTGGCACCTTACTCCGCCCATTCCTGGCCGCAAAGGTTGCCACGCCAGACGGCAAGATCATCCGCAATGGGGAGCGGAAAGAGATTGGAAAATTACCAGTACCACCCGAAGCGATGCAGATGATTCATACCGCGATGATCAATGTGATCTCTGCCAAGAATGGGACTGCCGTTGATGCCTTTGTTGGCGTCGCTATCCCAGTAGCCGGGAAGACTGGCACTGCCGAAGTACCGCCGAAGCCCGACCACGCCTGGTTCGCCTCGTTTGCACCAGCCACGGCCCCGAAGCTGACGATCGTCAGTATGGTGGAGAATGGGGGGCGTGGCTCACAGGTAGCGGCCCCAATCGCCCGCCACGTCTACGATATTTTCGCGACCCTCGCGCCGTAGCCAGCCGGACAACCGCCTGCTTACTCCCAGCGGAAGGTGGTAGCGGCAACAATCAGCGCCGCCAGCATCCAGACGATCAGCGTGATCAGCGCCACGCCGTTGACCTCGCCAAACATCAGGGCCGCCCGGAGGACATCAGTCAACGCCGCTGCGGGGAGGAATTGGGAGAAGGCCGCCAATGGTCGTGGCAAATGATCGAGCGGCAACACCGCCCCACTGATCAGCAAGAAGCACAGATAGAGTGCATTCGCGCCAGCCAGGGTAGCCTCAGCCCGCAACGTCCCCGCCATCGCCAGACCAATCGCTGCAAAGGTAATCGTGCCAATGACGATCAGCGGCAACGCTAGGAAAGGGTTACCAACTGGCCGCCAGCCATACACCAGCGTCGCAACGGCGAGCAGCACGACCACCTGGGCCACTTCCAACGCCAGCACTGCCAGGGCCTTGGCAATTAGCAACCCGCCACGGGGCAGCGGCGACGCACCAAGCCGTTTCAGCACGCCATAATACCGCTCGTAGGCTGTGGCAATCCCCAGACTGACCATCCCATTTGCAATAATCGCCAGCGCCAACATCCCTGGTAAGAGGTATTGCACTGGCGTACCCTGCGTCAGCCCTGGCACGCCCAGCGCATTAAAAAAGATCAGCAGGGCCACTGGCACAATCAAGGTGATCAGGATATTCTCGCCGCGCCGTGCGGTGAGCAACAGTTCAGCGCGGGTTTGTGCGCCGACCGACCGCCAAAGTAATCCCTGTTCATTCATAGCCGTTCCTCCGATCCTGTCAGGCGCAGGAACAGTTCTTCAAGCGAGCCGTCGCCTACCCGCAATTCACGCAAGGTCACACCCTGGTCAGCAAGCCAGGCCGTCAATGTTGCCAGAGTAGCCGGAATCGCCGCTGCCTCAACACTCAGGGCATAACTGCCTGGGGCGACTTCCTGGGCGCGGTGAATCCCTGGCAAAGCCAGCAGTTGTGCGGTTGGCAGTCCGGGATTGGCAACCAGTTGAACCGCCCCTTGGGCGGTCGCCCCAACGAGCTCCTGTGGTGTACCAATCGTCAGCAAGCGGCCATGGTCAATGATCGCGATGCGGTCTGCCAATCGCTCGGCCTCGTCCATCAGATGGGTGGTCAGGATAATTGTAGTGCCACCATCACGCAACGCACGAATAAGATCCCAGGTCGTCAATCGCGCCTGCGGGTCCATCCCCGTGGTTGGCTCATCCAGGAATAACATTGCTGGTCGGCCTACAATCGCCAGCGCCAGCGCCAACCGGCGCTTCTGCCCCCCCGAGAGCCGTCGACAGCGGGTATTCGCCGCCGGAGCCAGCCCAACCTGATCCAGCAACTCCTCGGGATCACGAGAGTTGGGAAAGAAATCGGCATACAGCCGCAAGACTTCACGCGGGGTGAGCATTGGCTGCACCCCATCTGCTTGCAACATCACCCCCATTTGCAGCTTCAAGCGGCGCGCATCACGTTGTGGGTCGAGCCCCAGCACCCGTACTGTTCCGCTATCAACAGCGCGATACCCTTCAAGAATCTCAATCGTTGTCGTCTTGCCCGCACCATTTGGGCCAAGCAGTGCGAACAGTTCACCACGCGCAACGGTAAAACTCAGGTGATCAACAGCGTGCAAACTGCCATAGGTTTTACTCAGGTCAGTCACCACGACCGCTGGCGCAGTGACTCCCGGTGCCTGCTCAACGAAAGGCTGTTGCATCGTTCTCCCCAATATCGGCACCAGCGTACCGTGCGTGTCTGCACCCAGCAGACAAAGAAGCCCTATAAGATTATTCCATGCCCAGCCTAGAGATGCACCGTGGCAATGGCGCAATCGGCGAATCAGCCCTATATTCTGGCTGGTATCCTTGCACAGGACGCCGCTCTCGCATACTCTGTCTTTCTACAGTATGTATCGACGAGCGCGTAGTCGTGCCAACCAATGAGGAGCCGGAAACTCAATGAGCAATGAAGAGGAGTGGGCAGAGGCCCTTGGATATCGGCGGCGTTATCGTGGTGTTATTGGGGTATCGAGTAAAGTACCGATTAAGGATCGTTCGGTACTCAGCCTTGTCTACACGCCAGGAGTGGCTGAGCCGTGTCTAGTGATCGCCCGCGAACCGAATGCCTCGTTCGATCTCACCTCACGGGGCAACACTGTGGCGATTGTCACCGATGGTTCGGCCCTTTTCGGGCATGGCAATGCCCCACCAGAGGCAGCGTTACCCGTCCTGGAAGGGAAGTCGGTGCTCTTTAAGACCTTTGCGGGGATCGACGCCTTCCCAATCTGCCTCGACACCCACGATGTGCAAAAGATTGTGCAGGTTCTCTATAGCCTGACCCCGACCTTTGGCGCGATTGCGCTGGATAATATGACGGCACCAAGCTCTTTTACTGTGGCCGATCAGTTGGAAAAGGCCGCCAACGTCCCTGTCTTTTCGAATCAACATCACGCAGCGGCAATCGTTGTGTTGGCCGCCCTGTATAACGCCCTGAAAGTTGTGGGGAAACGGATTGAAGATGCCACGATTGTAGTCAATGGCGCGGGCGTTACGGGGATCGGAACGGCGCGATTACTTGTCCGGGCCAAAGCCAAAGAGGTGATTGTCTGCGACCGCTCTGGGGCATTAGTGCCGTATCGCACAACCGAGATGCACTGGGCCAAGGCATATCTGGCGAAAGAGACCAATCGGCAACGGCGCACCGGCAGTCTGGCCGAGATGCTGGTTGGTGCCGATGTCTTCGTCGGTCTTTCCGCGCGCAATACCCTGACACCCGAGATGATCCGCTCGATGGCCCCCGATCCAATTATCTTTGCCTGTGCCGCGCCCGACCCCGAAATCGACCCAGAAGAAGCGCGCAAGGCTGGGGCCCGCGTGATCGCGACCAGCCGCTCCGATTATCCGAACCAGATGGATCCGGCCCTGGTCTTTCCCGGCGTCTTCCGGGGTCTGCTCGATGCGCGCGCCCGCAATATCAACATGGCGATCCTCGATAGCGCCGCCCGCGCCCTGGCCGACTGTGTGCCAGCAAACCGCTTACACGCTGAGAATATCCTGCCACCGATCTTCGACTTCCGCGTAGCCCCGACAATTGCGGCGGCGGTGGTTAAAGCGGCGACCGAAAGTAACGAAGCCCGCCGCAACGTCGCGCCAGAAGCCGAGTTTGAACGCACGCGCCGAATTGTCTACGAAGGCCAAATGACAAACGCCCAGATCAATGGGAATGGGCGGGTCAGCCCCGATGCTTCGTTGAAAGAACGGGCGCTCGACTTACGCCATCGCTACGGCGGGATGCTCGAAATCAAGAGCAAGATCCCGATCAAAGATCATCACATTCTCAATATGCTCTATGTGCCACCTGCTGCTGTGGCCCCTGCCGAGGAAGTACGCCGCGATCCCATGCGGGTCTACGACCTGACGGCAAAAGGCAACCTGGTAGCGATTGTGACGGATGGCAGTGCCGTGCTGGGCCTTGGGGACATCGGCCCACAGGCCGCACTCCCAGTGATGGAAGGGAAGGCGGTGCTCTTTTCAACCTTAGGGGATGTCGAAGCGTTCCCGATTTGCCTAGCGGCCCGCGATCCAGACGAGATCGTGGAGATCGTCAAGGCGATTGCCCCCACCTTTGGAGGGATCAATCTGGAAGATATCTCGGCACCGCGTTGCTTTGAAATCGAACAAAAGTTGCAGGCAGCGCTGGACATCCCAGTCTTCCACGATGACCAACATGGCACGGCAGTGGTCACGCTGGCCGCGCTGATCAATGCGCTGAAGATCGCTGACAAGTCCATGGAAGCAGTGCGAATCGTCATTAATGGCACTGGAGCAGCCGGTATCTCCGTGGCGAAATTGCTGCTGCACTATGGTGTTGGCGATATCATCCTCTGCGATCGCAATGGCGCAGTCTACAGTGGTCGGCCCGTTGGGATGAATAGCACGAAAGAAGCGATTGCCGCTGTAACCAACAAAGAAAACCTTGCGGGGGCGCTAGAACAGGTCATCACCGGGGCCGATGTCTTCATTGGGGTCTCTGCCCCTGGCTCGCTCACCCAGGCGATGATTGGCGAAATGGCGGATAAACCGATTGTCTTTGCCCTCGCCAATCCTACCCCAGAAATTGATCCACGGCTGGCAAAGGAAGCAGGCGCCCTCGTTGTTGCTACGGGCCGCTCCGATTATCCCAACCAGGTCAATAACTCCCTGGCCTTCCCAGGGATCTTCCGAGGTGCGCTCGATGCCAAAGCCCGGCACATTAATGAGGAAATGAAAATCGCCGCCGCAGAAGCAATTGCCGCCCTGGTCACGCCGCAGGAACTCAGTGCAGATTTCATCATCCCTGACAGTATCAGTTATCGCGTACCACCAAAAGTTGCAGCAGCAGTAGCACGTGCCGCCCTCGCCACTGGCGAGGCCCGCGCCGAGGTTGACCCCGACGAAGTAGAAGCCCGTACCTTCGATATGCTCTATGGCAGCGGTGCCCAATAGTACCCGCGCTCAACACCAGGGATTTTCACTGATCCCTGGTGTTGAGCGTTGACCGATTGTTCCTCTACCTTGAAAGGACTCATTGTGTCAATGAGCATAAATAAGCCCCTAGGGACCACGCAGCTAGTCACCCTAGCCGACGTTGAAGCCGCCCAAGCGCGAATCACTGGTCGGGTTCATCGCACACCACTGCTTTCGTCACATACGCTTGGCCGCAAGGTGGGGATCGCGGGACCACTCTGGCTCAAAGCCGAAATCTTCCAACGTACTGGCTCATTCAAGGCGCGCGGTGCGCTCAATAAGATCGAATCGTTAACCGCTGAAGAAAAGGCCAATGGGGTGATCACCGTTTCCGCCGGGAATCACGCCCAAGGGGTAGCCTGGGCCGCAGCGATGGCAGGAGTACAGGCAACCGTAGTCATGGCCGAAATAGCCTCACCAACAAAGGTAGCGGCCACCCGCGAGTACGGGGCCGAAGTGGTGCTATTTGGGAAAGATAATATCGAGGCGTTTGCCGAAATGGACCGCCTGCGCGCAGAACGTGGCCTAACCCTGGTTCACCCGTATGATGACCCGCAAACGATTGCCGGACAGGGGACAATTGGGTTGGAAATCCTGGAAGAACTCCCCGAACTTGGGCTGGGGGCAGGCGCAGGCCGCGATACCGTTGTTGTAGCGATCGGTGGTGGTGGGCTGATATCCGGGGTGGCTCTCGCCATCAAAGCCCAGCGTCCTGGGGTACAGATCATTGGGGTCGAGCCAGAAGGCGCAGCGACGCTGCACACAGCATTAGCAGCGGGCCAGGTGGTGCCGCTGACCCAGATTCAAACCGTTGCTGATGGCCTGACCGCCCCCTTTGCTGGCGCACTCACGCTGGCGCACGTTCAGGAGTATGTTGACGATGTTGTCCTGGTCGATGATCCAGCCATTCTTGATGCGCTGCGCTTTCTCCTTGAACGCGCAAAGACCGTGGTTGAACCCGCAGCAGCGGCAAGTGTGGCGGCATTACTCAGCGAAAAAGTGCAGGTTGCCCCAGCAGCAACCGTAGTAGCGCTACTCGGTGGCGGCAATATTGATCTGGGGCGGCTGAAAACCTATCTCTAGAAGTCGGCTTACTTGCGCGGTACGACTGGCACATTGAAGAGCCGGAGCGCCATACCCACTGCTGGCCCGACGCCAAGCGCAAAGAGGAGGGTGCCGAGGCCAGCAGTACCGCCTAGGAAGTAGCCAACAATCAGCGCACAGAGTTCAATGGCGCTACGGACAATACTGACGCGCCCACCAGCCCGCCGTGAAAGGACCAGCATCAGGCCGTCGCGTGGGCCAGCCCCCAGGCGACCTTTCAGGTAGAGGCCCGTGCCAAGCCCGACGATCCAGATTCCCAGCAAATCAATGATGATCCGCACGGGCAACGGCAGCGTTCCCAAATCTGGCACCAGGCCAATCGCGGTATAGAGGTTAATGAAGCCGCCGACCAACAGCATATTCAGTACTGTCGCGATTCCTGGGCGTGCGCCAAGAACCCAGGCCAGGAGCAGAATAAAAAAGCCAACCAATATACTGGCTGTACC
Source organism: Chloroflexia bacterium (assembly GCA_039810045.1). Classification (GTDB taxonomy): domain Bacteria; phylum Chloroflexota; class Chloroflexia; order Thermomicrobiales; family CADCWN01; genus CADCWN01. Next base: position 39,605 of record JBDHWF010000007.1, on the reverse strand, counting down.
AAATTGCAACTGGAGTTGCTTCGCTACACCTTGATGAAAGACATCCCAGGGCCCTAAGCCAACCTGTGATTGCAGTGTCAACATAATGCCCAGCGAGAAGCAAGCCAAGCCACTCACAACAATCGCGAGTCGTACAATAACATTGTCAGTCAGGCGATGCGGTTGCTCGTGTTCACTGACACTCGCTTGCCCAATCATCTCGCCCTCTCTCCTGACCACAGCCACAAAGTCGAGACTGTGCATAGGGCAGTATAGACTACTCACCCCTGGTGATCAGTGCCACCGAACGAAGTACAATAGCGGAAAGGAACAGATGAGAGTGGTCGCCATCGACATTGGAGCGGAATCATCGCCACGGCAATAAGCCGATGAAGAGAACCAATAAGGAGTCAGGGGATGGGATTTATTGAGCATGGGGTGATGATTGACGCCTCAGTTGAGAAAGTTTTTGGGCTGCTGTGCGATACCACGCGGTTTGATCGCTGGGTCTTTGGTTATGCTGGGCTGCTTGAAGGCCCTGAAAAGCTGACGGAAAACGCACAATTCCGCTGGCGGATGAAAGGTCATGGTCTCACGCTCAAACCACGCAGCAAAATTATCGAGTTTACTGCGCCAACTGGCTACACCGAGGAAATTCGCATTCCGGGAATTGTTCGTGGACAAATGAAGAAGATGGTTATCGCAGAGAAACGTCGTACTCGCTTAAAATGGTCGTTCGAATATCGACTAATTGGGGGGCCCATTGGTACGGCAATCGATTGGGCCATCGCTCATCGCGTTATTGAACGCGCCATCTATCAGAGCCTACAACAAGCCAAGGCCACCCTTGAAGCAGAGAAACGGCCAGCCAACGCACAAGGGATCTATCGTCGCCAAACGGCAGTGCGCTAAAGGATTGCGGGCCTTCCCTGGTAAAGATCCTTGGCCAACGCGGGGCGGAAAGAGATGGTTCGCGCTAGCAATGCCAACGCTCGTGTAGTAACCAGCCCAAGAGCAGCGAAAGATCGAGGGACATGACCGACTTGATCAGCAGCAGCGCAAACCCATTACTCAAACGCATCCGCGCCCTGAGCGAGCGGAAACATCGGCGAAGGGAAGGACTGTTCTTTGTCGAAGGGTTGCAACCAGTCTGGCAAGCGGTGGAAAATGGGGCCACGATCACCCAATTCATTATCGCCCCCGAGTTGCTGGTCAGCGCGCCCGCCCAGCAACTGATCGCCGAACAAGAGGCGCAAGGAATCCCAGTGGCCCGCCTGACCAGGGCGCTCTTTGCTACCCTCTCCGAACGAGATGGCGCGACAGGATTAGCCGCGCTTGTCCAGAGTCAGACACGCACACTTGAGAGCCTGGCGGTACACGACCATGCACCACTAGTTGTGTTGCACGAAGTTGGGAATCCGGGGAATCTCGGCACGATTATCCGCACTGCCGACGCGAGCGGCGCAGGGGCAGTGATTCTGCTTGGTGACGCTACAGACCCATTTGCGCCCACCGCAGTCAAAGCCAGTATGGGCGCGATCTTTACCGTACCGCTTATTCAGGTAGCAGACCCAGCGGAGTTCTTTGCCTGGGCCACCAGGCAGAACCTGACGCTGATCACGACTTCTGCCCACGCCACCACCCCACATTGGGCAACCGCGTATCCCACTCGTGTTGCCTTACTCCTAGGGCATGAGGGGCGGGGATTACCGGCAGCATTGCTTGCAAAAGGTGCCGTACAGGTACGAATCCCGATGTTTGGTACTGCCCGTTCACTCAACCTGGCTGTCGCCGCTGGAATTCTGCTCTACGAAATACAACGACAACGCCCAGAAACGTTGCCAGGGCGATCTGAGGCTGCCGCAAACCATATAGAACACGGGGAGTCGCCATGCCAGTGAACCTTGAACGGATGCAACGCCGCCTCGCCGCGCTGACCACCCCCGCCCTTGGTGGCACCCCGGCTGGTGGGATGAACCGCCTCGCGCTTACCGATGCAGATCGGGCAGCCCGCGATCTCTTGGTTTCCTGGCTTGCTGAGGAGGGTTTGGCCCATCGTATCGACGACTTCGGCAATATTTATGGGCATCGCCCCGGCATGACAGACAATCTCCCGCCTGTTCTCGTTGGCTCACATCTGGATACCGTGCCGGGTGGGGGCCGCTTCGATGGGATTTTGGGCGTTGTCGCCGCGCTTGAAGTTTGTTCGATCCTCAATGAACGCCAGACGCAAACACGCCACCCCGTTGAGCTCGTGAACTGGACCAACGAGGAAGGCGCACGTTTTACCCCAGCGATGCTAGCTTCTGGGGCAGTTACGGGCGTGTTCGACCGCGATTGGGTCTATGCACGCACTGATCGGCAGGGGTTCACCTTTGGTGAAGAGTTAGCGCGGATTGGCTATCAGGGCGAGGCAGCCGCCCGCCCACAACAGATCGCTGCTAGCCTGGAATTGCACATTGAGCAAGGGCCAATTCTTGAAGCGGGTGGGGAAGATATCGGGATCGTCGAAGGCGTGGTCGGGATCCGCTGGTGCAACGTCATTGTGCATGGGCAATCTGCCCACGCTGGGCCTACGCCGATGACGATGCGTCAGGATGCCCTGGTTGCGGCGGCGCGCATGGTTGTCGCCGCCCGTGATCTTGCGCGCCAACGTGGGGATATTCACGCCACCGTTGGTGTCTTAACGCCAGAACCAGGGGTGATCAATGTCATCCCGCCAACCGTAACGTTCAGTCTCGATCTCCGCAGCAAAGAACAACCTGTCCTGGAAGCCGTGGTGCAGACTGCATTACGTCAGCAGTTCGACCAGATTGCCAGTGAAGAAGGGGTAACGTACGAGCTGGCTGTTGCGTGGGCTGTACCACCAACGCCCTTCGCCGTGCCGATTATCCAGCAAGCGGCAGCGCATTGTCAGGCCCAGGGTTATCGCTATCGCACCTTATGGGCTGGGGCAGGTCACGACTCGCAATATATCGCCCGTATCGCACCAGCCGCAATGCTTTTCGTCCCAACGATTGGCGGCCTCAGCCACTGTGAAACCGAAGATGCACCATGGGCAGCCATTGGCAAAGCGACCGAGATCTTGCTGCTGCTTACTACCGATCTCGCCAACGCTGAATAAGCAGTTGGCGCTCAGGCGCTAGCTGTTTTGCAGGAGTGTTGGATTATTGTTCATCATCTGCTGGTGCTGGTGTCGTGGGCGTTGTTGAGCGGTAGGAGTACAGTTCCCGCGATTGCGGCACTGGATCAGTGCGGCGACGGCCCTTTCGGGCGGATGACTCAACACTCGCCGCCATTGGTACACCATTCCCCGCTGGCTCAACGTGGTTATGCTCCGGCCAACGCATCGGTGGTGGCGGTGGAGCGATGCGGGAAGTTTGTTCATCATCCGTCTGCCACCCTTCGGTGCCAGCTTCCTCCTGTTGCCCGTTACGATGGACATGACCATTCGTTTCCGGCGCAACACTCGCTGGTGGGGCAAAGACCTCGCGGGCGCGGCTGAGGAACCACGAACCTTTACCGCTATCATCAGTCCAGGCCCCTGCTGCCTGCGTCTCGCGGGCGATCAGTGAACTGCTCTGACCATTCGGCAGTGCTTCGCTGCTATCTGGCGATAGCATATGTTCGAGTCGTAATTCAGTACGCTCGCGCAGCAGACGCAACGGTAACGGCAAAATCGAAGGCCGATCCTCCTTGATCGTGGGAATCTCAATCTCATCGCTGGTCGTGACCAGTTCGGTCGCACAATAGGCACAGATCGACCATGAAACATCGACCAAGCGATTACAAGAGGGGCAGGGGTGGCGCAGTTCGGTAAAACAATGGGGGCAGGCAATAAAGTCGTGTTGCACAGGCCGATGACAATTAGCGCATAGGCTGAGGTCTTCCAGGTCTTGCAGCAAGTATTCTTCTTCCAGCGCCCGCCCAAATGCCTGATCAAGGGTTTCGCGAGGGCGCAAGAGGAGGTAAATCAGCATCCCCGGAATGAAGAACAGTACAACGACCAGCGTGGAGAAGATTTGAGCAATGACACTGCGACTGCGCGACTCAATATCCCGAAAGGTCCAGACGATGAGTGCAAACCATAATCCGATCGTATAGGCACCTGTAAGTGCCAACATCAACTGGAAGCCTCGGGCAATAATCGCCTCTACGGTCATACTCGATCCCCTTGGTCAGTCACCACTCAGTGTCAGTCGGCTGTTGCCCCAGCGCTATCAACCACCCCAGCGGTAATCCGTTCATAGTGCACAATTGGCAGGACGAAGACCGTTGCTCCACCAACCTGGACTTCAACTGGGCTGGGCATATAAAACTCGCCTGGTTCCATAATCGGTAACAGGGGGTTGACATACTGGGTGCGGGTATAGCAGTTCTCACGGATGAGGTTGAAGACTTCGGGTACCTGAGCATCATCAACACCAGTCATCACGGTCACATTGTTCTCGCGCAAAAATCCCCCAGAGCTGTTGATCTGCGTGGCCCGGAAATTTCCCTGCCGCAACGCTGCCATCAAACCTTCAGCATCTTTGCCCTGCACTACGGCCATGACCAGTTTCATTGCGTTCCCCCATCATTCCAGTACCCAGGCACCCATACTAGAGGGTAAGAGTAGCAGCCATACCGCGCTCTGACCACTTTACCGTACTTTATCCGCAAACGTTGTTCCCTCATTGAATAGCGCAGACAGCGTAGCGGCAGTAACCGCCGCAATTGGCTGAGTGGCATCAATACAAACCCATCGTGTCGGGTCGGCCTTGGCCTGGGCCAGATACCCCTCGCGCACAGCCTGATGGAAGGTGAGGCCCGCGGCATCGAGCCGATTCACATCGCCCGCCGCCTGCCGTCGGCTCAGGCCAAGCGCTACTGGCAGGTCAAAGAGCAGCGTGAGATCAGGCACGAGCGCACCAGCAGCAAATGCCTGCAACTGCTGTAATTCAGCCAGTGGTAACCTGCGCCCATACCCTTGATAGGCAATCGTTGCGCCCCCAAAGCGGTCGCAGAGAACCGTTTCGCCCCGCGCCAGCGCAGGGGCAATCACTTCGGCAACGTGCTGGGCACGGGCCGCCAATAAGAGTAAGACTTCCGTTTTCGGCACCATCGCCCCGTGCCCAGTATCAAGCAAAATCGTGCGAATCTGTTCGCCAATCGCCGTGCCACCTGGCTCTCGCGTCACCAGATGCGGCAGGCCAGCCGCCGTCAACGCCGCCGCAACTGCACGCACCTGCGTTGATTTCCCGCCACCCTCTGGCCCTTCAAAGGCGATAAAGCGGGCTGCGCCAAACTGGTGCTGTAATTGCGCGATCTGCGCCGCACTCAACGATAGTTGGTCAACCGCTGTCGTTGGCTCAATCTTCACCTAGCGCTTACCACCGGGCATGATCTCTACCCGCCGATATGGCTCTTTGCCTCGGCTCCGTGATGCCAGGTTATACCGCTCGGCAACCTGATGTTGCAGGCGGCGGATGTAGGCAGCCTGCGGCGTGAGCGAAACCGGGCGCAGAATATCCATGACGGTTGTTGCGGCTGTTTCTGCTTCGACTAACGCAGTGGTGATCGTATCTTCGGAGAATGGCTCGTCATCGTCCGCAGCCGCCTGCCGACCAGCCCCGTTCGTACGATTATGCTCCTCTTTTGGTTGACCAAAAATTCCCGCCAGCACTGTTTCCACCTGCGCCCCTGTATTGCTCCGCAAGACATAGACGGGCTTACCCAGCGCCTCGGCCTCCTGTAATTGCTGTGGCCGACGGCGATAATAACTTTTCAGGGTCAGCACCAGATCCGCATCACGCAGATCGCGGGTAATAGTGGCGTTGGCCCCAAGGGCACTGATCGCCTGTTCAAGGCGATTACGGCTGACGCCGAATGGGTAAAACCGCACTGGCTTCCCCGCAGTGCCACGTCCTTTCGGCAACCCTGCTAGCGGTTCGGCAGGGGAATCGCTTGGCAGCGATCCCCGCTCTGGCTCAGCCTGGGCTACAGGGTGGAGGACGGTGGGATTACCAGCCACGGCATTGCTACGTGGGCTCCGCTGCGGACCACGCCCACCAGCCAGTGGGCGCTCACCAGGGCGGCGGGTTCCTTGTCGCGTGCCGTCATCCGCCTGGGCTGTGCCGTCATCATGCCAGGTCTCGATCTCCCCATCGTCGCGACGATAGCGCACTTCAGCCCCCAATGGGCTCCCACGCAAAATCCCATCGACCGCCTCACCGATATCGCGGTGAATCGCCACTCGATCACGATCCTGGATCTCCACCAACACCGTGAAGGTTGGCGGGGCTTTGCGTTCCAGCACCGATTTCTGCGTACCGCGCCGTCGAGCTTCTTCGTCAGAAAGAGTGACAGACTGAATCCCGCCAATCAGATCAGAGAGCGTGGGGTTGAGCATCAGGTTTTCAAGCGAGTTCCCATGCGCTGTGCCGATCAACTGCACTCCCCGTTCGGCAATGGTGCGGGCCGCTTGCGCTTCAAGTTCCGTACCGATTTCGTCGATCACGATCACCTGTGGCATATGGTTTTCGACCGCTTCGATCATCACTCCATGTTGCTCAGAGGGCCGTGGCACCTGCATCCGCCGCGCGCGCCCGATTGCAGGATGCGGAATATCCCCATCGCCCGCAATCTCATTGCTGGTATCAACCACGATTACCCGTTTCCGCAGCGAATCAGCCAGCACCCGTGCTGTTTCACGAAGGATAGTAGTCTTGCCCACCCCAGGTCGCCCCAGGATCAGAATACTCTCGCCCGATTCCACCAGATCTTGAATAATTGCAATCGTGCCGAAAACCGCCCGCCCAATCCGGCAGGTCAGGCCAACAATCACTCCAGCGCGATTACGAATCGCGGAGATCCGATGGAGGGTGCGCTCAATCCCCGCTCGATTATCTTCGCCAAACGAACCGATCCGCTCAGCGACATACTCCAGGTCGGCGCGAGTAATATCTGCGTCATCGAGTTCAAGTTCGCCCCAATCGAAGCGGGCTTCTGGTTTACGCCCCAGGTCGAAAACCAATTCGATCAAGGCGCGATTATCTTGTTGGCGCAACCGCTCAACTAAATGCGGCGGTAGTGCATCGAATAAATCCACGAGGTTGTCGGTAACCTCCTCCTCATATTCTTTTCGTTCGTATTTCTGCGAACTATCGTAGTTCTGCATACCAATTGCAGGTTGTTCTTGAATGTTGTCGTTCCGTTCAAATTTCAACAACGTTCCACACCTTTATGAAGGATGAACCAGGAAGACTGGTACACCCTACGCTTGCCGTTGCAGTGACCCTACTGGCACTCCAAATAACCGCCCTTTTCGTCTGGTTTGGGTTACTGCGACCAACTCGGGAGGCCGCACTGACACCATTGTGTAACGCACCAGAACATCTTGCCCCCCCTTGGCAGTAAATCCCGCCACTTGCAAATCGCTGGCAAGCTCAGCCTGAAACTCGCGTGCTGTACAGTAGACCCGATCGCTTGGCCCAGGTGTGAGCCAGCGTAATACAGCCTCAATCGTTGGGAGCAGCAAGGCTCGTGCTGCTGCTTCGTACACAAACTCTAAGCGCGAGCGATAGCCCTGCCGCCGTACCCGACAGTAAATAGCAATCTCATGCCCTCGCTCAACAACGAACCCATATTCGCGTAATCTGCCGTTGGGCAGCAGCAAGCGCTTTTGCGGCAGTTCCCAATGCTGACTGGTATAGGCCTCGGCATATTGCACAGTCTTGGGCGCAGTCAAGGTATAGAGCTGATGCAACGCCCAGGTATCGCTCGCAACCTGCGGTCGAATATTCAGGGGATCAGTAGCAGCAGCAGTTGCTCGATACTGCTGATCAAGGAAAAAGATCGTTTCCTCACCATATCGACTGTAGCTTGCGGCATGAAATGCTTCAGCCACATCGCTACCGCTGGCAACTTTGGCATAGAGCCGCTGCACCCCCCGGCGTCCCGCAGCGGTAGCAACGTAGCCAAGGAGCGTCGACCAGAGTTCGACGCGCTTACTGGGCGAGGCGACCGCAGCAGAGCGCGCAATGCCCAGGTACACCAGATCCCACTTGGTACGCGGATCAGTTGCCCGTTCGCCAACCTGGACAAATGCCAACGGCGTATGCCCGGTAGCCGCCAGATAGGTACGATAGCGCGTGTTGCGTAGGGGGTTCCACCGCCCACGCACCAAGCCGCTCATGGGCAAATACTCACTGACCGCCGCATCAGGAAGGTCGAGTCGCACCCCGCTGCGTATCATTGGCAGCAGGCCAGGAAGATCGCGACCACCCATTGCCCGGAGGGTGATTGGCAAGCGGCCACTACCACCATGGTTCATTGTGGCCTACCTGGGAAAATAGAACGACGCACGACCGAGGCAGTCTGCCTCCTATCGTGCGCCAACTGGCTAACTTGCAGTTGCCTACGTCGCATTCCACCCTAAAAGGCCGAATGGCTCAGCGCGGTGCTGCTACGACAGTCTCGACGAAACAATTGAGCAGCACTCGCTACAACTGTTTCCTCACTACCATTGCTTGATGGTAGCGCACGGCCAACTTCTCTACACGTAAGTATAGCCGAAAGCCCAGCCCCACCACCATTGATCCTCTGGCCCAAGTATACCCGATCAAAGGGCCAGTTGGGAAGGGAAAACGGCGAACGAACGCGGTTAACAATCCCTTAATATTCCCATCCATCCTGCATCATAAATCGGGCATTGCCCCTATCCTTTAGCATGGCGGCGACCCAGCTACAGCACCTATACTTGCTCTATTAACTATTGATGCGACCCCACAACACCGAGGAAACTATTGAGTCCTCCGCCAGCCAACCAGACGGACAGCCCGCCAGTTGACCAAAGCCAACTCACAGCAATGCAAAGCGCATTGCTCGCCTGGTATCAGCAGCACAAGCGCGATCTTCCCTGGCGGCGAACCCGCGATCCCTACCAGATTCTGCTGGCGGAAATGATGTTGCAGCAAACCCAGGTGCCACGGGTACTGCCACGCTGGCAGACGTGGCTAGCCGAGTTCCCCACCCTGGCCACATTGGCAGCAGCCCCAACGGCAGCAGTATTACGCGCCTGGTCGGGGCTGGGCTATAACAGTCGGGCGGTGCGCCTGCAAGCGGTTGCCCGGCAGGTCGTTGCTGAATATCACGGCGAAATGCCCCGCGATATTGCTGCCTTGCGCGCGCTCCCTGGTATTGGTGACTACACAGCGCGGGCAATCGCCTGCTTTGCCTACGAGCAAGATGTGCCCGTCCTCGATACAAATGTCAAACGGGTATTACACCGGGTCCTGATCGGCAGCGACATTCCACAGCAGCAACGCACCGACCGCCAACTGTGGGAGCTGGCAGCAGCAGCAGTCCCTGCTGGGCATGGCTACGATTGGAATCAGGGGTTGATGGATTTCGGCTCCACGATCTGCACCGCCCGCAAACCTGCCTGCCTGCTCTGTCCACTCAATACGATCTGTCGCGCCGCGCCAACGATTATCACCGACCTGGCAACACAACAACAGGCTCGTCAACGCGCAACCAGGAATGGCCAACGCGCAACCCCATTTACCAGCACTACCCGCTATTTTCGCGGTCAAACATTGCGGGCGCTCGGCGCCCAGCCGGAGAACACTGGGCTGTTACTCGACCACCTTGGCCCGCAGGTCAAAGCCGACTATAGCGCGGCAGACCGCACCTGGCTCTACAATCTCGTCAGCGTCATGGCCCGTGATGGGCTTGTCGCTATTCATCGATCAGCCTTCCCGACAACGGTTCGGGAAACACCAGCCACGTACCACACTGCCGAAGCAGCAGATCCCAACGACCCCGACCTGACAGCGATACGGGTGACATTACCCGAAGGCTAACGTCTCCTACTACCGCAACAAACTTTTGGCAGCATTGTGGTTGGGCTATAATGCAGTTTGTGGCGACGATTAGCCCATAGCGATCAGCACAACAGCCGACATTGCGGCATAGACAACTCGGCGATCAAAGGAGGATTCTGATGGAGACTGCCAACAATGCCCCGGCATCACCACTCGATTGGCCGGGTACACTCGTCGATACTGACTGGCTGGCGGAAAACCTTGGTCATCCAGCACTGCGCATTATTGATATGCGTGGTTATGTCAAAACGGCGCTGCTTGACGACGGGAAGCAGCAGGCGCAATACCTCGGCGCAGCCGATGAATACGCGGCTGAGCATATTCCAGGGGCAACATACATCGACTGGACCAAGGATATTATTAACCCCGATGACCCCGTACCAGCCCAGATCGCCACGCCCGAAGCGTTTGCCGCGCTGATGAGCGCACGGGGGATCGGTGACGACAGCTATGTAGTCATCTACGACCATAAAGGCACGCAATTCGCCACACGAATGTGGTGGGCGTTAGGTTTCTATGGTCACGACAAAGCCGCAATCCTTGATGGTGGCTGGAATAAATGGGTAGCTGAATCGCGCCCCACGACGACTGAGGAACCAAACAATCCAGCGGCGACCTTCACGATCCGCCCTGGTCGCCAACAACGAAGCACCGCCAGCGAAGTGCTGGAACATAGCGAACTGGGCGACGCGATCATCGTGGACGCGCGCGACGCCGAACAATATACTGGCGCGATTGCGCGGGGCACCCAAGGCGGCCACATCCCTGGGGCAATCTTAGTCGCCAATGCTCGCCTCTTTACGCCAGCAGGCACCTGGAAATCAGACACCGAGTTGCAGCAGATCATGGATGATGCTGGCCTGACCGAACAACCCGACCGCCCAATCGTTGCCTACTGCAATGGTGGTGTCGCCGCCACAACAGTCCTCTTTGCCCTCGACCGCCTGGGGCGTCCGGGGCGCAACTACGACGGCTCGTGGAATGAATGGGGAAATAATCCCCACTTGCCCACCAAGCAAGGCGATCAGCCATAAATGACGCTGACGATCCACCAACGGCCAGAGCGAGCGTGATGCGCTTCTCCTTACGGCTGAACAATGACCTGCCAGTGCAGGAGTATGTCAGGCTGGCTCAGGCCGCAGAGGCAGCGGGTTTCGACCAGTTCTGGGTCAGCAACGACCTGTTCTTACGCAGCGCACCAGTGATTCTGACCGCAGTGGCCGGGGCGACCACGAAGATTGGTCTGGGCACTTGTATCCTCAATCCCTATTCAATGCACCCCAGCGAAATCGCGATGTTCGCGGCCACCCTGCAAGAGTGGAGCAATGGCCGCTTTCATCTCGGTCTGGCAGCCGGGGCAGCAGAATTTCTGAAGTGGGTGGAGGTTCCGCAAACCGCGCCACTTGCTACAACACGCCGAGCGATCACGGCGATTCGCAGCTTGCTCAATGGTGAACGTGGCGGCGACCCTGCCTGGACGAACGAGGCCTACCTCCGTTTTGGGCCAGTCACCCCGCCGATACCAATCTACCTTGGCGCATTCAGTCCGAAAATGCTCGGGCTTGCTGGTGCGCTTGCCGATGGCGTACTCCCGCTCCTTTTTCCGCCAGAAAGCTACGACGAAGTACTACCACTGATTGAGCGCGGCGCGGTGCAAGCAGGACGCACCACCGCTGAGCTGGATCTGGCAGCCTGCATCTGGTGTTCGATTGCTCCCAACCGCGCCGCCGCTGAAATCCCCCTGAAAGACAAGATCGCCTACTACGGTCACGCGCTGAGCCCAACAATCTGGGCGCGACTGGGCGTTACTCGCGCCGACTTTGACCCAATCGAACAGGCCATGATGGTCGAGCGCAACCCCGCTAAAGCTCGGGCCCTGGTGACTGACAAAATGCTGGCGATTGGCATCGCTGGCACCGCCCAGGATCTGATTGCCCGACTGGCGGGGCTGCGCGCGCGTGGTGTGCGACACCTGAGCCTTGGCCCCCCACTTGGCCCTGATCCCCTCGCCGCCATCGAACTAATCGGGCGCGAAGTTATCCCGCATTTCCGCGCCACCACCACAGCCTAACTGCACCGCAGGCCCAACAGTCGCCTGACAGTGTTACAATCGCCCCGCGCACTACGTTATCCTGATCAAGCGTACCTACTTGAGCAAGCCAAAAATACTTTGAGGAGGAAGACGATGGGGCAACTCGATGGGCAAACTGGCCTGATCTTCGGCGTCGCCAATAAGCGCAGTATTGCCTGGGGTATCGCCCAAGCGTTGCATGATGCGGGTATGCGACTGGCATTCACTTATCAGGGAGAACGGCTCCAAGAAACGGTTGCCGAACTCGCCGCATCCCTCGACCCCACGTACCCAGTTATCTCCTGTGATGTCACCAGTGATGATGATATCGCCGCTGTCTTCAACGCGGTCGGCGAAGCATTCGATGGTGGTCTCGACACGCTGGTACACTCCGTCGCCTTTGCTCCAAAAGAATCGTTTGCGGGCCTCTTTGCCGATACCACCCGCGCAGACTTCGCCGCCGCCCTCGACATCAGTGCCTACTCGCTGGTCGCACTCACCCGTGCCGCTGCCCCACTGATGGAAAAGCGCGAAAGCGGCGGCACCGTGATCACCATGACCTATCTTGGCGGTGAACGGGTCGTGCCACGGTATAACTTGATGGGCGTCGCCAAAGCGGCCCTTGAATCAGCTGTCACCTACCTCGCTTTCGATCTCGGCCCTCGCAATATCCGTGTCAATGCGATCTCGGCTGGCCCGGTTCGCACGTTGGCGGGTCGTTCCATTCCTGGTTTCCCGCGAATGGAAGAATATGTACGCAACAATTCCCCACTCCGGCGGAATGTCGATATTGAGGATATTGGCAACCTCGCGGTCTTCCTGGCCGGAGCGGGCGGGCGCAATATCTCCGGCGAAACGATCCACCTCGACGGCGGCTATCACATCATGGGGATGGGGATACCGCCAGCAGAGTAATCCTATCAGCGAGTAGCAAACGGGGAGTAGCCATGACCGAACGCAGTGCCAAAGTCACGACGCGCACTGGCGACGATGGATATACCACCTTGCTTGGTGGCGGGCGCGTGCCAAAGTGGGATCAGCGGCTGGAATTACTCGGGACCCTCGATGAAGCAACCTCAGCGCTCGGCCTGGCCCGGGCGCAAGTCACAGCAGACACGCTGGCAGACACAATCTACACCCTACAACGAGAGTTGTATCGCGTCATGGGTGAAGTTGCAGCATCGACGGAAACGGCTGAGCGCTTCGGCCTGACGACCACTGATGAACACGTCGCCACGCTTGACGCCGCGATTGAGCGTTATCGCAGCATGGTCGTGATCGGCAACGAGTTTATCATTCCAGGGGCAACCGTTGGTGGCGCGGCGCTCGACCTTGCCCGCACGATCATTCGGCGGGCCGAGCGCGCTACCGCCCAACTCTATCAGGAAGGCACAATCACGAACCAGGCGGTGCTACGCTTCCTCAACCGGGCCTCTGACCTTGCCTTTATCCTGGCAAGAGTCGAAGAAGCTGGCCGCAGCGATCCCGCTAAGCCAACCAACCCCGCCGAATAGGAATCAGCAACGATTGTGAGGTGCCGCAATGCCACTTCTCCACCATCGCGATGCCGATCTTTTTTATGATGTGATCGGTAATGGCCCCGCCCTGATCTTCGCCCACGGCCTTGGCGGAAATCACCTCTCCTGGTGGCAGCAAGTGCCTTATTTCAGCGAACACTATACGTGCGTCACCTTTGCCCACCGTGGCTTTGCCCCTTCAGGAGATGCCCCCACCCCGCTTGGCCCAGCCGCTTTCGCCGCTGATCTGGCCGCCCTGATCGACCATCTCGGTTTCGGCGAGGTTCGTCTGGTGGGGCAATCGATGGGTGGGTGGACCTGCCTCGATTACACGGTGCAACACCCGGAGAAAGTGCGCGGACTCGTCCTTGCCTGCACAGTCGGCTCTCTCAACGACCCTGAGCTAGCCCAAATCTTCGCCAACCATCAAGGTGGCGAAGGGACACTCTTTGCCCAGGGGATTCATCCGGCAGCGGGGGCGCGGATGGCCCGCGAACAACCGACGTTGCACCACCTGTATCGGCAGATCGATGGTCTGAGCTTCAGGCTGGATAAACAGCAGATTCGCGCGGAATTGGTGCGCCTACGCCAAACACCGCCAACGGCAGTCGCCACCTTGCCTGTACCAGTCCTCTGTCTGACTGGCGCCGAAGATATCGTGATTCCTTCTGCGGCGGTTGAATATGCGGCCACGCTTTTTCCACACAGCCAGTTTGTCACGGTGCCAGAGTCTGGACATTCGGTCTATTTCGAGCGGCCTACAGCGTTCAATGAGCTTGTTGAGCAGTTCCTCAAAACAACTCAATAAGCCAACCCTTTTTGCAAGAGAAAGAGAATAACGAGCGTGGTATGAAAAATCAGCGACCATGCAGTGATACCGATCTGCCAAAGGAAGCGCCGCGCAAGGAGCGCAAAGAGGATCATCAACGGAAACAGCGTCAGGCTATAGCGCGGCACACTCAGGATGAATGAGGTGCTCGTGACTAATAGCAGATTCAGCCCGATCCAGACGGTATATGATGGGCGCAACCACCGCCAGGACGCAAGCATCCCGCAGAAGATCAGGACGACAAAGAACAGTTGTTGCCAGATCACTGACCAAATCTCAATTGGTGGACGCCAAGTCAGTCCGTGGATCAGGGTCATCAGACCTGTCCAAGGCGGCGCAAACTCCTTATACCAATGCTCACGGGTGATCGTCAGAAACCGCAACGGATCCCCCGAAACGGCATAGTTGATCCAGAGATAGCCGCCAAAACCCACGGGAATCACCGCCAGCCAGAGCCATTGCCAGTTCCAGCGACGCGTGCGCCACCAGGTCAGGAGCGGCTCGATCCCCAGTGCAGGCACGAGCAATAATCCATTTACCCGAGTGAGGCACGCCAGCGCCCCAAGCATGGCGACCAACGGCCAACGCTCCGTTCGGGCCGCCACAAACGCACCAAGGACCAGCGCGATGAATAAGCTCTCGGTATAGCCAATGTGCAGGAAGTAGGCCGTTGGAAAGATCGCCAGGAACCAGACGGCCTGATTAGCAATAGTAGCGTCGTAATCAAAAGCAACTAGCCGATAGAACAAGATCGCCGCTACAATTGAAGCAATCGTGGAAACGACAAATGCCCCGATCAGATAGTCATTCAGTGGGCTGCCAACTAAGCGCGTCAATGCGGGGAAAAGTGGATAAAAGACCAGCCAGTTAGCCCGCTCACCAGTGGATTCATAACCATATTGGGCAATGTCCAGGTAATGGGGCGCATCCCAACCATTCCAGATCCCCAGCCACGCCCGGAATGGTGTAAGGAGCGTATTATTGATAATCTGGTAGGCAATCGCTCCTACCCCAAGGTCGAGGCCCTTGATCAGCAGCAGGATGACGATTGCTGGACGAAAATCTAAGATACTACGGTGCGTGATTGCTGGCTGCTCATGCACCGTAGTATCTTCACTGTGGTCAGCTTGCATCAGCACAGGCTGGTCTGCATCCACTGTGATTCTTCAGCTCTCGTCTTCAGTGTCAATGGCAGCCTGCAACTGCTCGTCAGAATTCAGTTGTTCCTCAGTAAATCCCAGATATTGCCCAAACCATCCCAGCACCTGATTCCAGGCATCGGTAGCGGCTTCGGCGTTATAGCTCTCTGGGCGCAACTGATTGAAGAACGCGTGTTGCGCGCCGGGATAAATGGTGAACTCGTGGGCCTTGCCCAACGTAGTCAATTCCTCATCTAGGCGTTGCACGTATTCCGCATTCACCCCTCGATCCAACTCGCCAAACAGCCCAAGCAGCGGCGCACGCAACCCCGCCAAATCAGGCGTAATTTTCGGATAACCACCGTAGAAATCGACGCAGGCGGCAACCCCTTCAGGGTTCTCACAGGCGGCATAGAGGGCCAACGCCCCACCCATGCAAAAGCCCATGATTCCCACCGGCTTCCCTGTCAGTTCACGCAGATATTCAATCGCCCCGCGCAAGTCTTGCGATGCCTGCTCGATCCGTAGCGACATCATTAGCTTCCCGGCTTCGTCGGGCTCTTCTGCGGCCTCCCCATGATAGAGGTCGGGAGCCAGCGCGGTATAGCCTGCTTGCGCTAGCCGCTCAGCAATATCCTTAATATCACTCTTACTGGCGTTCAGACCCCACCACTCTTGAATCACAACGACGCCTGGGGCAACATCGCTCTTTGCCTGCACCAGATAGCCAGGGCAGGTACCGCCATTCGCCGCAAACTCAATCATCTCACCCATCTCTGGATCCTCCACTTCTCTCGCGCTGCGTTCCTGTACTGGATCTGTAGCGAGTATAGCATGAGTCCTCGCGCTTCCCTGCCAGATAACAACAGGGCAGTTGTACCGCACGTTGCCAGTCGCCACGCTCTGTTCCGCCAGCAATGACCAGAGCGTATCAAGCGCACGATCAGCGGGTGGAAACACTGGTCGCGCCGGCTTAGGGGCAGCCATAGCCACCTCCTTACGTCAGCTACGTTGGCTGGGCAGACACTACTGAAATTTCCTTACCGTGGTATGACGGACCCATCACAGAATTAAGGCGTTTGCGAATATCCTCCAGCACAGCAATATAGATCCCGCTCTGCGCACTACCAATTTTGCCACCAACAGCACGACAGCCTTCCTGGTCTGCCTTCCTGTCAGACCAGTGGATTGACGAGGGCTGGATGGTAGATTATGCTGTAGCTCTATGCAGCGGCAGCTTACCGTGACAACGGCTGATGAGCAAGCCGCCAAAGTCATCCTCTGGACAAACACACACCATACCAGGAAGGACAAGACGATGACCACAATGCCCGGCACCAGGATCATCACCGCTCCCGGTTGGACTGGTCAACCGCGAACCGATATTGGCCTGATCGACTGTGATGTGCATCAGGTGATTACGAAGCCTGAAGATTTGTACCCCTATCTCCCACGGATCTATAAGCAGCAGGTGATCGAGCAAGGCCTGCGCATCCCAACCTCTGGATACTTTAATGTGCCGCAAAATGCCGCCCGCACCGACCTTGCGGCAAACTGCGATGGCGACAAACATAACCCCTTCAATGATGGCAGTGTCTATGAAACCTTGCGCGATGAACACCTTGACGTGTGGAATGTTGACTACGCTCTGCTCACTGGCGCGAGTATGTATGGCGCCTCAATCGTGCCTGATCCCGATTACGCGGCTGCGCTGTGTAGCGCCTTCAACGATTGGACTATCGAGCATTGGCTGGCCCGTGATGAACGGTTGATTATGGCTATGGCGATCTCCACTGGCGATCCGCAACTGGCGGTACAGGAGATTGAGCGGTTGGGAAGCAACCCACGTGTTCGGGCGATCATGTTGCCAACTGGCAACCGCATGCCATACGGCAACCGCTTCTATCACCCAATCTGGGAGGCCTGCGAACGACATGGCTTGGTGCTAGGGATTCATATTGGCAATGAAGGGGCGGGAATGGCGGGGCCACCAACTGGTGTTGGCTACCCAACCTACTACATCGAAACACGGATGGCCCGACCGCAGATGGCGATGGCCCACGCTGTCTCCCTGATCGCTGAAGGTGTGTTTGAGAAGTTTCCTCAATTGAAAGTGTTAATCGACGAGGTGGATCAATTCTGGGTAGCGGGCCTGATGTGGCACATGGATGCCGACTGGAAGAGCCTGCGCGATCAAACGCCGTGGGTCAAGCGGCTCCCCAGCGAGTATGTGCTTGACCATATCCGCGTCGGCTCTCAACCAATGCTCGAAGCGGCGAATAACGAGCAGTTTATGTGTATGCTCGATGCAATGCACGCCGAGCGGACGCTCGTCTATTCATCCGACTGGCCGCATTGGGATTGGGATGATCCGGCCACCACCTTCCCCAAACTGCCAGAACGACTCCATCGGCGCGTCTTTGCCGACAATGCACGCGAGATGTTTGGACTGCCCCAGCGCAATACTGGAGGGGAAGCGCATTAACTCCAGCGTGTTCGTCATCAGCTAACCGTTGACAGAGGAGGAGCGATGCCGCTCAATGCTGAGAATGATCTGCGCCGCGTTGTGGTAGGAAAAGCCTCAGAACTCGGCCCAGGAGAGCGCAAAATCGTTGTGCCATTTCGCGGACGGGCGGGCATCGGGGTCTTCAATGTTGCTGGACAATACTATGCCTTGCGAAACCTTTGCCCACATAAACTCGGGCCACTCTGCGTGGGCCGGGTGAGTGGGCGACCAGTCGCCGCAGCACCACCATCAAGTTATCAGGGAGTGCCAGAGATCGCGCTTGACGATCAGGTATTACGTTGCCCCTGGCACCTCTGGGAATTCGATCTTACCACGGGACAATGCCTAGTTGACCCACAGATGCGCGTCAAGATGTATCCAGTTGTCATCGAGGATGAACAACTGGTCGTCTACGCCGACCCTGCCGATCTGCCTGTACCACCACCAGCCCACACCAGAGCGATGCAAGCGCAGGAGGTTGCCGAGCCTGACAATGCGCCCTAGGCGATGCACTATCGAGGCCAGTTCCGCAAATCTATCAGCGCAGCACGCGAGGCAGTCGATCAGCCAACGTGGACTGCTGGTCGGCGAGTGGGATCGCGCTCTGCCTTCCGCAAAACTTCATGTGTGAGCGGGGCAGTGTCGCCCTCGCCAAAGAGAATGTACCGGGCGAGGAATTTGATCGGATTCCCTTCTGTCCAGCCAAAATAGACGTGCGGTCGTTTGCCCGTCATATCACGCAGCCAGAGCAGGAAAGCAGCGATGCTGTTCGGCACTGACGCCCCTTCGGCCCGCAAGACGCGGTAATCGCCGACCGACTCACCAGAAACCCGTAATGTGGGGGCAAACTCTGAGGCGTCTCGAACGAGTACTTCAATAAACAGGACAGGCGCGCCATGCGGGATATTGTTATCGGCTCGTTGCTCGCGGTCTTTCAACAGATACTCACGGGCATTGCGCTCGTCTGGATGATTCGCGATCAGGTGAATCTCGTCGCCCCGTGATGCTTCTTCGATGAATCGTCGGGCCGTGTCATCGACGATCACCTCGGTGACCCGTAATTCGGTGGTACGCCAGATCCGCGAAATCAGCGAAGTAATAATGATTGCCCCAATAAAGATCCCCGCGATCTTCAACCCCTCTGGTTCGCTATACAGCACCATAACCGTGGTATAGATGAAGATCACGGTAACAAGACCAAACCCAATGATCTCAACAAGACTACGCCGCCGCACTGCCGAAAGCGTCACGGCAATTGTGGCCGAAGTGATCAACGCTAAGACCCCAGTGGCGTATGCACCAGCCTGGGAATCGACATCGGCATGGAAGGCGATAGTAACGATAAAACAGATCCCAACAAAGATCAGCACTAGCGGGCGGGTGGCCCGCGCCCAGTCAGGGGCCATCCCATACCGTGGTAAATAACGCGGCACAATATTTAACAATCCGGCGAGAGCCGATGCTCCGGCAAACCAGAGGATCGTAATTGTGCTGATATCGTAAATCGTGCCGAAAATATCCCCGAGGCGTTCGTGAGCCAGATAAGCAAGAGCGCGACCATTCGCCGCCCCGCCTTCCTCAAACTCATGCGCGGGGATCAGCACTGTCGTCACCAAGCTACTACCGCTCAGTAAGACACTCATCAACAAGGCGGCGGTTGCCAGCAATTTGCGGGTATTGCGAATCCGGCCAACGGGATTGGCCTCACTATCGCTGGCATCACCTTTGACCAGCGGCATAACCACGACACCAGTCTCAAACCCAGAGAGACCAAGCGCCAATTTAGGAAAGAGCAGAAGGGCGGCAGCAAACATCGCCAGGGGATTACCATGTACTTGGAAGAGGACATTTTGCCAGTTGCCAAGCGTTTCTGGGTGTTCAATAATCGCCATGAATCCCACCACAATCACCACCACATTGAGCGCGAGATAGATTGCGACGATCCCAATGGCGATTCCAATCGCCTCATTAAAGCCCTTGAGAAAGACTGCGCCGAGTAGCCCAATCAAGGCCAGCGTGAGCAGGACAGGATACCCCTGAAGCCCGTGAGCAAACGGGTTCTCGACAATGTGAGCGGTGGCATCTGCGGCTGAAAGAGTAATCGTAATGACAAAGCCCGTGGCAACAAAACCGAGCAAGGCCAGAACGAAAAGTTTGCCCTGCCACCACGGTAGCAGCCGTTCCAGCATCGAAATTGAACCATCGCCGTGTGGACTCTCATTTGCTACGCGGGCGTACATTGGCAGCGCCCCAACCAGCGTGATGATGACGAGAACAAGCGTAGCGATTGGCGCAAGCGCGCCCGCAGCGAGCGCGGCGATCCCTGGTTGATAGCCGAGGGTAGAGAAGTAATCGACCCCAGTCAGGCACATCACCTTCCACCAGGGTTGCGTATGCTCCTCTTGCGGATGCTCATACGGCGCATTAATCTCCTGAATATGCCCTTTGAGCAGCCAGCGCATAAACGGACTGCGTGTGCGGATCGGTGGTGGTACTGCCTCAGCAACCGCAGGAAGTTCTGGCTCAGCCGCTGCTGGATAGGTGACTCGCAGATACCGATCGCCGGGATGACTGCCACGCACCGCCCCAACATCGGTTGGACGACCCTTCTTCTCTTTCTTTGGAGGGAGTTGATCGACCGAGGCTTCAGGATGATAGCCAACGGCTGGAGGAGGCGCGGGTTCAGGTTGCTCCTGCTCCGATTGCGGCTTCGGCTCCTGTGGTTGATCGGGCTTCATCCCCAATACCTCTCCATCGCTAACTCGTCATCGGCATCAGCGGCTATCCTAGTGCAAACAACACCATCGTACCACGAGTCCAGTTTTTCAATCTCGCTGATTATGACGATCTACGCTATTCGCCTACAGCACGGTTCATTTATTGCTAACAGCATTGGCGACATAAAGCAGGTAGCTTATACTCGCCAGACAATCAATCATTGGTGGTTCAAGTACGCTACGTGATAAGAGCGTAGGCTGTCAACCAGCAGAGGGTGATACCTGTGCCACCAGAACAGCATCAGCCAGCAGAGTACATCTGGCACTGTTGCTGAGACGAAAGATCGACACCCTACCCTTCTGACTATGCGGTAGCTATGCGGCCAGGACTGTAATAGTGGTAAGCGCGGTAAGTAATACCCCAGAGCATCTACGGGTTGGCTGGACAGAACTCTTCTTTGATCTTGTTTTTGTTGTTGTCATCGCTGGCCTCACTCAGCGGCTCCACGGCAACCCCGATGGCTGGCAGATAGCAGGCACTCTTGGCCTGCTCTACCTCGTCTGGGTGGCTTGGTTCAATACTGTGGCCCTGGCTAACCTTACCCACGGCATTGACGCAGAGCTGCGGTTTTATATCCTCCTCTCGATGGCTGGGGTGGCAGTGATGGCGGTGGGGATTCCCACCGTTGGGATCGCGCATTCCGCAACATTTGCCGTTGGGTATGCTCTGGCGCGGGCAGCCCTCACGCCACAGTGGATACGTACTCGCCGTCGCTGGGGGCTAGGGATTGTCAGGCCATTACTCGTTGGCGTTGGGATCGCAGCGGGCTGGTTACTCAGTGTTGCGCTCCCAACGTCAGCTAAATGGTGGTTCTGGGGGGTCTTGGGGCTCATTGACGTGGGGCTCTTTATCTACCGCCCAGACGAACCAGGGCGAGTTATCGCCTACGACTCTGACCATCTGCTCGAACGGATCGGCCTATTCATCATGATTATCTTCGGCGAATCGGTTGCTCTCCTCATTGGAGCGATTGACAATCACCCTTCTCCTGCAACCTGGGTCGTTGCTGGCCTGGGCTTTTGGCTCATCTGCACCCTCTTCTGGCTCTACTATGACCTGATAATGGATCGGCTTACCGCAGTACTCACCAAAACATCGGGGCGCATTGGTGACCTGCTTGGTAGTGGGCAAGTGATGGTGATCATCGGGCTGGTGGGAATTGCGGCTGGCCTCAATGACGCGGTGGACCATACACCTGCTGGGCATCTCCCCTCTGGAGCGCTTTGGCTCCTTTGTGGTGGGGTGATCGTTTTCACACTCGGCATTATCTCCTTATCAACCGAGGTCTTTCGGCGATCCTGGTCAGCCGAGAAGCGCCGCAAACGTTGGCTAGGGATGCTGCTAATCGCCTTGCGCGGCATTACTGTACCAATCCTTGTTGGAGTCTTTGGCACCAATCTCGCGCCCTGGTTGGTGATCATTCTGCTGATCATCACGCCATTCAGTGTCGAATTAGGGGATATGATTTGGCGAAAAAAAGGACTCGCGCCCTCCCCGGAAGTACTGCCAATCCAACACGTCGCCGAGCGTGAAGCCTCATCAAGGGGCAGAGCATTGCACGATATACCGATATGAGCCGAGGCAGAATGAAGACTGAGGATAGCGTACGATCGCCACTACTGAACGAGCGGGAAACCCTGCCTGATACGGTGGCGGTGCCCACGCGCAACCCGATGGACGCCTACCTGGCATCGCTCTCCCCCAATGGGGCGAGGGCGATGCGTGAACGGCTACGGGCAGTGGCCCGGCTCATCGGCGTCGAACCAGCGCCAGGGATGCCGCCCGAAGAAGCGTTGCGCGACCACTGGCATCGCCTACCATTTGAGCGCATCACCCAGATCCGTCAGGAAATGCTGGCCCGAGGGGCAGCCCCATCAACCGTGAACCTGACCCTGGCAGCCCTGAAAGGAATCGCCAATTATGCCCGCAAGTTTGGCCTAATCTCGCTAGAAGAAGCCCAGCAGATCAAAGAAGTCGCTGGAGCAAAAGGAGAGCGCCCGCCCGCTGGTCGCGCCCTTGCCAGCCGTGAACTTACCGCCCTCGCCCGCGCCTGCGTTGCCGACGAAAGCCCGGCTGGGATACGTGATCTCGCCCTCCTCGCCGTCTGGCGGGTGGCAGGTGTACGGCGGGCAGAACTGGCCGCGTTTCTCCTTGGCGACTACCGCCCTGGTGATCCTCCGATGATCATCGTGCGGCGGGGCAAAGGGAATAAGGGGCGTGAAATTCCGCTCAACACCGATGCAGCGCGCGCAATCAATCGCTGGCTTCATGTGCGAGGCAGGCGAGATGGCGCGTTGTTCTGCCGGATCGATAAATGGGGCAATCTCGATCCGCAGCGGCGTGGACTTTCACCGCACGCGCTCTATAAGCTCCTGCAAAAGCGCACGGCGGAAGCCGGAATCGCCCACACTTCACCGCACGACTTCCGCCGCACCGCAATTGGGGATATTCTGGATGCCGGACACGACCTTGCTACAGCCCAGCAACTGGCAGGACACGCCAGCCCGATCACCACAGCCCGCTACGACCGCCGCGGCGGACGAGCCAGGGCCCGCGCCACGGCTGACCTGCATTTTCCCCTACCATCGCTGGATGATGGGGAAGCCAAGGACGAAGAAACATCTTAGGTTATTGCGCTGGCAGGCGCACACTCAACCCAGAATTCGGGCCAGCGGGAATCCCCAGATGGTTATCATGGGTGTTACTGCTGGCGCGCAAATCATCCAGGAGTTCCTGCGGCGCAACGCGCGTGCCGAGCTTTGCCTGCGATGATGGTCGTGGTTCCTGGACAGCTTTCGCCCGATAGACCTCAACAGCAGGGAGCTTCGCGGCAATTGCCGCCCGACAAACAGCGCGGATATAGTACCGATTGAACTCGCCTTCCGCTAGCGTTTCAGCGGCGGTTGTTGGAATATCTTTGGTGATCTCGTCACCACTTTTCGTATGGCTCTGTTCCGTTTCGTGCAACCGCTCGTTTTGCTCCACAGCAGCAACAAGCGAGGCAACAGTGCCTGTGCTGACCGCCTCTTGCAGCAGTTTGGGCCAGTCGGCGAGGCCCTTGGCCGTCAGACGTGGGCTCTGATGCCAGCGGTCATTGTCTAGATCGCGTTGTACCTCGTCCAGCATTAACCGCCGGATCTGCTCGTTCAGCGAAGCAAATTGCATGGTCATGGCCTAGCGTTCCTCCTACTTGGCCCAGTGCCACAGGGCGAGCCCGCATTCACGCTTGCGTCTTTCTGGCAACAAAGTCCCACAAGTCAAGCGATCCCATGCCCACTTCCTGCCCCCAGCGCGTCAGATATTGCACGTCAGTCGCCTGATTGCGGGCCTGTTGCGCTAAGGCCTGCGGATCCCAATCAGCCAACAATTGCTCTTGCAAGCCCGCTGCCACCAGCTTGAAATCAGCATCCTGACTAAGATCATGCTGTTCGTGCGGATCAGCGGCCAGATCAAAGAGTTGGGCTGGCGGATAGCCATGATAGTAGATCAGCTTATACCGACCCTGCCGAATCATCCGTACTGGCACCCCGTTCACGATCAACTCAGCAAAGATTGGCCGTTCCGCCCAACTGGGCGCTGGCGGGGTATCCCCAGGCGCAAAGAGTGGTGCGAGGTCAGCACCATCAGCCTGTGGTAATGGTGGCGCGCCAGCGAGCTGCGTCAGGGTCGGGGCCAGATCAACGAGGCTAACTGGTTGATCGACGACCCGGCCCTGGGCAACTCGTTGCGCAGTATCGACGAGCGGATGAATGATCAGCGGCACCTGGATCGACCCAGTAAAGAAACTCTGCTTCCAGAACATTCCCCGATCACCAGCCATCTCGCCATGATCGCTGAGGTAAATGATGATCGTATCATCTGACAATGCGCGTGCGGCGGCGACCAAACGACCAACTAGGTCATCCAGCCGCTGCACCAGACCCGCATAGGCCGCCCGTACCCGTTGGGTATCTTCAGTGGTGATCGCATCGGCATTCAGGCGCTGGAACCAGTCGGCAACCCAGGGATGACGGGGCAACGGATCGAGTGGCAGCGGCGGTTCTACTCCGTCCTGGATCGCCGCGTGAGCCGCCGCATACTGCTCTGCTGGCGCAATGAATGGATGGTGCGGCCCATAGAGGCCAACGGTCAGAAAAAGAGGCCGCGTAGCCTGGGTGCGCTCGCGCAAGAACTGCTCACCAGCCCCCACCACGGCTTCATCATAGCGCTGTACGGGGCTGTCACCGGGGCCTGAAAGGGCAATCGAGCGCAAACCCTGCCCCGGTGTCCCTGCCAGCGGGCCGTAGTCAGTCATGGGGCCGCCGGGATAGGAAGGGGTAATGTCGCCAACAAGGCGCTGCTCATAACCGTGCCGCTGATCCGCCCCCACAAAGTGCATTCGCCCGCAGAGCACCGTTTCATACCCCGCCAATGACAGGGCATGGGCAAAGGTGGGAATGCTCGACGAGAGGCTATCGCCGTTAGAAAGGACCCCGGTCTTATGTGGGTACCGTCCAGTCAGCAGCGACATCCGCGACGGCACGCAGAGCGGCGCATTACAATACGCATTCGTGAACGTCACCCCGCCCTGCGCCAGCGCGTCGAGGTGCGGGGTCTTGACCAGGCGGTTCCCCGCGCCACTCATCCAGTCAGCCCGATGCTGATCAGAGACAATCAGTACGATATTTGGCTGTGTCATGATACCCTTCTTCTCGCTTCATATCTAGTCGATCAGGCGGGTGGCAAACCACGCGGATCTTCATCGAATGGTGTCACATCGCTGGTGCGCTGATACCACGCAAGTAGTTGTGATTCCAGCGCATGACGAAGCGATGCGTGGGCAGGTTCATCATAGAGATTGTGTAACTCACGAGGATCGGCTTGCAAATCATAGAACTCAGACCTACCCGCTGCGCGATAGATCAGTTTGTGCGTCTGCGTGCGAATCATCGTTGCCCGGCAAACACTCAGCGGGTGATCCTGCTGCAACTTGCCTTTCGGGTAATAGATATTCCCCGGCTCTCTGGCGAATGTATCACGCGCCGGTAAGCCCTCAAACAGATGTGGCTCGTGGGTGGCATAGCCGCCTTCGGCAAAGACCGCACGGTCGGAGTTGCCCGCTGCGCCGTGCAATTGCGGCACGAAGCTCTGGGCAAAGTGCGTATGCTCGGCCTCGATTCCCGCCAACTCCAGGGTGGTAGCCATCAGATCGAACAACTCGACCTGCTCATGCACGACCTGTCCCGCTTTGCCGCCAGGAATCCTGGCAATGAGCGGCACCCGTGTGATCGTATCGTCAAGCGCACTCGGCCACTTCTCCACCAAGCCATAGTCACCAGCCCAGTCACCATGATCAGCATAGACGAAGATCGCCGTAGTATCGGCCAGGCCCGTTTCTTCCAACGTCGTCAGCAGTTGCCCTAGCAGGTAATCGATCACGCCGATCATCCCCAAGTAAACGGCATTGATCATACGAAACGTTGTTTCATCGAGTTGATCCAGCCTACGAGTCGACCGAATCAGGTGATGAAAATCTGGCTTGTCTGGCAGGTCTGCGGGACGCAATGGCGGCAGCGACGCAGGGTCAATCAAATCGTGCCACGGTGGAGGCGCGTAGTAAGGGCAGTGCGGAAAGGTGAGCGGCAAATAGATCGCGAACGGCTCCTTTGGCTGTGAGCGAAGCAACTCAATCGCCCCATCAACGTTACGAAAGTCACTTAACTGTTCAATCTGCGTTACTGGGGCAGGGTCATAGAGGAAACTATAGTACCGTGGATCATCAGGCGGATACGGTGGTTTGAGCGGGCCAACTCCGGGCAACGCCCGCTGGGAACGGGCACCCAGGCGGTAGTCAGTCACACTCTCGGCAAAGCTCTCTGGGGCCAGCAGATCATTCTTGCCGCCCCAATAAATATCATAACCCGCACGTTTGAGGTATTTCAGCAGATTGGGTTCGTCTGGGCGCAAGAGATGCCAGAGGGTGCGGTGTCCACGCACGTGTGGATACCAGCCAGTCATCAGACTGCACCGGGAAGGGCTACAAACGGGGTGCTGTACGTGGCACTGATCGAACCGCGTACCTGCAGCAGCAAGTTGATCAAGATGCGGAGTAGGCGCAGCGGGATGACCGTAACAGCCAACACTTTCGGCCCGCAATTCATCGGGGTTGAAAAAGATGAAATTCATCGCCCTACTCTCAGCTTGACGGACAATACCCCCGCAATCGTGCGTTACTCCCTCAGCACTAGCCCGCGCTCAGGCACCGGCGATCCGTGGCAGGCGTGTTGGCTCACGCTCGATATCCGCCTGGACAAAGCGGAGCAGGAGTGCCGCCTTGATCGCGGCATAGGCAGGATCAGCCCAACGGTTATGCCGTTCCTCTGGATCATCGACCAGATCAAAAAGCTCGCCATACGGGTGACCACGATAGACGGTGAGTTTATAACGCTGATCAATGTAGGTACGTAAATGCACAGCGGTTGGCTGATGCCGATTCTCCACAATCACCCAATCGCGGGCGCAGGCAGTCTCGCCACGCCAGGTATCCCACTGGCTCACCCCCTGCATCATCCCTGGTACAGGAAATCCTGCCGCCGTGAGAAATGTCGGCGCGAGATCGACCAAGGCTTGCAGGGAATCTGTGGTTGCGCCAGCTGGCACCTGCCCTGGCTGGCGTACCAGGAACGGCAAGCGCAGCAGATCTTCGTAGTGGAATGCGCCTTTGGCAATCAGGCCATGCTGCCCAAGGAAATGACCGTGGTCGGTCGTAAAGACCACCAGGGTCTGCTCGGCGATCCCCAGGCGATCCAGGGTATCGAGGATGCGCCCGATTTGCTGATCCATAAACGAGACCATCCCATAATAGACGGCCATATTCTGTTTGAGGCGCGCCGGATCAATCAGGTGGCTTTGGAAACCATGATTCTCATACGAGGTTTCGCGGTACTCGGAGAAGTCGGGGTGGGCCTCCTGGGTTTTGGCAAAGTGCGGGGGCAACGCCGCCATTTCGTCAGGATGCAGGGTGCCGGGTTCCATCTCCTCTGGATCGTACATCGACGCCCAAGGCTCTGGCACGAGGTATGGTGGATGCGGATCATGGAAGGAGGCCCAGGTAAAGAAAGGACGCTCGGCGGCTACGCTCCGCTCAATCGCCGCGATCGTGCGCTCGGCAGTCCAGGTTGTGTAATGCAGATCTGCGGGGAGATCCCAGCGATGCTGCCGCTTCGGCACAGTTGGATCAGCGGGCCACGGCTGGAAATAGTCGCGCCAGTTCGTCAGACCCTGCTCCTCCAACCAAATGGCGTAATGTTGCCCCGCGTGCGCCTCATCAGCATGGTTCCGTGCAATTTCAATATGCTCGAAGCCATACCAGGGACCATGAAAATTACGCCAGAAATCGAGATCGCGCAAGGTTGGCTGCGCTTCCAGCGATGTTTGGTCGGGGCGCGAGGCTAATGGCTGGAAATGCGCTTTCCCGATCAAGGTGGTGGCATATCCCTGCTCGCGAAAGCGGTCGCCCACGGTTGGCACATCTTCGGGGAGTTTGACGCCAATCGTCCAACAGCCATGAGTAGAAGGGTATTGCCCGGTAATGATTGTAGACCGTGAAGGAGAACAAACGGGGTTATTGCAATAGGCCCGCCCAAATTGCGTTCCTTCGGCAACGAGGCGATCAAGCGCAGGGGTAGAGATTTTGGGGTTGTGTACTCCGATCGTATCGTAATGTTGCTGATCGCTGGTAATCAGGAGGATATTGAGTGGTTGCTTGGTCGTTCGTTCCGCCATAATTCCCTTCCCACTGCAAGGTATGCGCTCAATATTCGTAGCGACAGAAGGCCACGCCATCAGGGCCGAGAGCCCAGGATAGTGACTGGCCTGGGTCAAGGGTCCCAAGATCATGATGACCCCAGATATCGCGCAACTGCCGACAGCCAGTGGGCAGGCCAAGCTCCGCCGCAGTCAGAGTCACGGTGCGGGCGGCAGTAGCCCGATTGAAGATCCCCAGCCAGCCGCCAGCCCCTGGCAGACGCTCGGCAGTCTGCCAGACTTCGATTGCCGCCTCATCATAAACTACGCGGCCAACCACCCCATGCTGATTGCAAGCGAGCATATCAGGGTCGGTCAAGAGGGTAAAGGCGAAATCATCGGTAGTTGGCAGGTCGCCCCCCATAAATAACGGTGACGCCGCCAACGCCCGCATCGTGATAAAGGTATATTGCTGATCGCGGGTTAACTGGCATTCGCGTTCGTAGCCTTTGCCCGCAAGCGCGGCACTGGCGCTATCGTCAAGCACTGGTGGCGCGGTGGCGCGTGGACGCCAGATAACCAGATGCCCAAACGGGATCATATCGAGATCCGGCCAAAAGCCCGCGCCACCAACATCCTGCCAGATGCGCCACGCCGCAAACGCCTGATCCAGCCCCTGGCGGTTATCCCAAATATCTTTCGTTATACGCAACATATTGGCTTGTCGATAGACTGCCTGAAGCGCGCGATCCGTAGTGCCACCTGGGGATAGGCTAAGCACAATTGGGCGACCACTACGCCGAATCGCCGTCGCCAGGGCGGTGATCTCCAGCGGATACCCCGTAATGTCATCAGCTTTGATCAGGTCAACGCCCCAGCCTGCCAGCAGTTCGACCACACTGTCATAAAACTCCTGTGCCCCTGGTTTCGTCAGATCAACCCCATAGTTGTAATCGCACCACTGGCAAATCGATGATTGATCAGCGATATCCTGCGCGTGATATGGCGTGCCAGCGATCGGCAGATTCAGCGCGACGGCCTGCCGCGAAATCCCCCGCATGAGGTGCAACCCAAACTTCAAGCCCAACGCGTGTGTTTCGTCAATCAGCGGTTGGAGGCCAGCGGGGAAAGATTGCAATGAGGGCAGATAGCGACCGTGTGGATCGAGGCGCACTGCCTTTGCGTGTGTCTCACGTGGATACCGTTCACCAGGCAGAATCGTATGTTCAGCAAACCAGCCATTATCAACCACGAAATATTGATAACCAGCCGGTTGCAATCGTCGAGCCATTGTCTGTAGGTTTGCCCAGAGATCGTCAAATCTGGCAGCGCAGCCATAACAATCAAAGCTATTCCAGCCCAAGGGGGGCCGTGGCGTCAGCGCAGCAATGGCCTCATCATGCATCGCGGAGCCCTTGCCCTAACCCAGGCCACGGGGCGCCAGCAGGGAGTTCATCACCACGCGCGCGTAAACTCGCCAGACGGCGACCCTGATCAGCTTTCGCCTGCTGGTCAACCTTTTCTGGATCAACGATGGCCCGGAGCCGCTGCTCGAAGTCGGCCAGGATCTGGGCATATTGAGGGTCAGGGGCAAGGTCGTGGCGCTCGCCAGGGTCGGCATCGAGATCGAAGAGTTGTGGTGGATAACCAACATAATAGACATATTTCAGTGACCCAGCACGGAGCAAGTAGGTGCCGCCAGGGGTGCCATGCCCATGATATTCACAGAAGATCTCGCGATGCAGATCCTCGGGGCCAGAGAGCAGCGGCCAGAGCGACGCGCCAGGCAGACCCGCAGGAATGGGTACGCCTACCCCGTCCAGAATTGTTGGATAGAGATCGACCAGTGAAACGGGGGTATCGAGTGTGCGGCCTTGGGGCAAATCTGGCCCAGCGGCGATGAACGGAATCCCCACCGAATTTTCGTACATCGCGCATTTCCACCAAAGCCCATGCTCGCCAAGCATCTCCCCGTGATCACTGACAAAAATAATTCGGGTGTTCGCCGCCTGCCCACTCTGGTCAAGCGCAGCCAGAACACGACCAACCTGTTCATCGAGGAACGTACAAAGGCCGTAGTAGGCCGCCCGATTGATCCGCATACGACGCTCATCGACCGGCTGATCAACGTCGAAATGCCAGCGAAGTTGCTGCACAACCGGGTGCAAACTCGCCAGATAGTCATCGTCAAGATCAGGCAAGTTGATTGCCTCCAGTGGATAGCGGTCGAAATATTCCTGCGGGACCACCAGGGGGAAATGCGGCGCAATCCAGTTGACGTAGAGTGTCCACGGCGCAGTCGCCTGTGCTGCTTCTGTCGTGAGCCAGTTCACTGCTGCCGCCGTCACGTTACGATCATTGCGGATCGCCGCAGTTTCACCGGGGCCAGTTTCGAGTACCCGCTGGCGACTCTCCGGGCGTTTGACAACAGGATCACGAAAAAGACCGAGAACATCGCCTTTCTCGCCACGATGTTTGGCGAGTCGTTGATCAGCAAAGCCATCGGCGTATCCATCGCCACGAAAATCAAGTTTACCTATAGTAGTGACTACCCGACCCGCTTCCGCCAGCCGCGCCCCCCACGATGGCGGCGTCCCCTCATATGGACTGGCATTATCCCAGGTGGCAAGATCGTGGACATAGCGCCCAGCGGCGAAGGAGGCACGCGAGGGCACGCAGAGCGGACTATTGCAGTAGGCATTGGTCAGGCGCACCCCACGTGCAGCCAGGGCATCAAGGTGCGGGGTTTGCACCAGCGGGTGACCTGCACAGCCCAACATCCCTCGACTCTGTTCATCAGACATCAGCAGGAGTACATTCATGGGGGCTACTGGCTCTACAGCAGGCATCACTATCCCTTCCTTGATTCTGGACACAAACAGCACAGGCGATTACTCTGTGATAGGTGCCTACTTCGCCGCGTCGTAATCGGCCTTGGTGTAGTCTTTCATGGGATCCCAGTTAGCAAACTTCCAGTCATCGCGTGAGACTTTCGCCCCCTTATCACTGGCGGCCTTGATCGCCCGTTCGAGTTCTTTCTCCATCCGATCATCAAGGTCTTTCATCGCCGCCTTCACATCTTTGATCTGTCCAGCGAGAATCCCCTGGATCGTCTGCCCGAAGTCAGGCGTGAGCTTCTTCATCTCTAGCAAGACCTGGGCAACATCAGCATTGCGCACGACTGGCTGAGGGCCATTACGGATCTGCTGCTCATATAACGAGAGCGCCTTACTTGCGTGTGGATCGAGTTGCTGCGATTGCTGAGCGCGTTCATTGGCTTTCGGCAAGAGCGCTCGCAAATTGCCTTCGGTTGCCATCACAATGGCTGTCTGGCCGTCTTCGCTGCCAAGGTATGAGAACATATCACCGATAATCGCTGTATTGGGACTCTTGGCATAGACCCAGACCTGATTCGCCCCGGTTTCCTCGAACGTCAGGGGAACGGGATTTCCACTATTGGGGTAGGGCGTGCTGGCGACTTCAAATTTAAACGCCGGATTTTCTCGCGGCCATTGCGGGATATTCCACGGTCCTTCGAGGATAAAGCCTGCTACGCCCTGGGGCATCCGCGACCGTGCCGCTGTCTCATCCAGGCCAATCGAACCAGGGAAAACGCTGCCATCCGCCTGAATTGCCTGCAGCAATTCAATAGCCCCGATATATTGATCACTGGTGAGTACAGATTTCCCCGTGCGCCAATCGATACTTTCATTGCCTGTGGTGCCACTGGAGGCTGATGCGCCAGCCATCCGGCCTAGATTCCGCACCGTATCAGCCAGCCGCCCAGGCGTTTTCCCGCCAAAGATCATGCCGTAATACTGACCCTTCCCTTGCTCAGTGATCTTCTTCGCGGCGGCCCGCATTTCATCCCAGGTAAACGGCTTATTCGCTGGATCGTACCCCGCTTTTTGCATAATCTCGGTGTTATAAAGGGTGAGTGACGCATAGCGCTTATTCGACGTGATCGGGAAGGTGTAGGTCTTCCCATTGAAAATATGCACCCCATTAATGAAGGAGCCAAACGGAAACCCGTCCTGCCATGCCTTGAAGTTCGGCACAATATCATCGATTGGGGCAACCCACCCTTCGCGCACGGCCTGAGGGCTGGGAACCGTTGGCGGCGTTTGGAAAACGTCGTGGGCGTTGCCATTCTGGATCCCAAGCGGCACCACCTTCTCAATCTCCGACCAGGGCAACGGATCGTACTGGATCGTGATATTCGGGTGCGCCTGCTGATAGGCGGCAAAATATTGCTTATAGAACAGCGCTTTCAGGTCGCCACTATCGATCCAGCGGAACGTCACCTTTTCCGTGGGGAGCTTCACCGCACTCGGAGGGATCGTGATCGCCCCTGTTTTCGTTGCAACGGCCCCTGGTGTGCCAGCACCCGCTGACGCTGCTGGAGCCGTTGACGCGGCAACACTTGGCGCGCTACTGCTACTCGGCATACTGCTGCTTGCGCCGCTACCTGTAGCTCCGCCCGCTGCAACGGTGGGGGTAGTAGCAGTGTTAGTACCGCCGCAGGCCGCCAGAAGTGCCGTAGACCCTATCCCACCAAGCAACCCCAGCAGTTTACGACGTGAGAGCAGGGGAGATGGCTGTTCGTATGGTTCGCGGGTGGTCATGAAGGTTACTCCTTTCAGGATGCTACAAGAATCCTCGCGGCAAGCAAGGTTCTATCGCCTCTAGGGAGCTTACCACTCCTGGCGGCAATGTGCTGATAACTGCCATAATTTGTGCAATAAGTATGCCGCCAATCACAAGGCTGGGGTGAACGTGGTAGAGTGCTGCCAGTCAAGAGGCACGCGAGAAACTCAGTGCGGAGGCACAAGATGATCACGCCCGTTGGGGTTGGCATTATTGGTTCAGGCTTTATGGCAAACACCTATGCTGAGGTGCTTACCAACCACGTCCAAGGCGCACAATTAGTCGCCATTGCGGGGGGAACACGTGCCCCTGCTCTGGCCGCACGGTACGCCATTGCTAGTGTCGACACGCTCGACGAACTGGTTGCCCGACCCGACATTACCGCCGTGATCCTCGCTGGCCCCGAGTACCTACGACCAGAGCAGGCCACAATCGCCGCCGCCGCTGGAAAGCATATCCTGGCGGAGAAGCCGATGGCGACCAGTATCGCCGCCTGTGATGCCATGATCACTGCCTGTGACGCGGCCCAGGTCAAACTCATGGTGGTGCAGAGCCAACGGTTTCGCGGCGTCCATCAGCGGGCAAAACAGCTAATCACGAATGGAACGATCGGCTCCGTACAGGAGATGCGGATCTGGTCACTGTTTCCCGCCTCCTGGTCAATCCCCGTTGTTGCGCTACGGCCCTGGTACGCTGACCCCGCAGCGGGACTATTTATGAGTCAGGGCGTCCACAACTTTGATCTGCTGCGCTGGATGATCGGCAGTGAAGCAACGACTGTCTACGCCCGAATCACCAGCTATGGCTCCCACAACATCCCCAACCTCAGCGCAGTTGCGATTGTGGGCTTTGCGAGTGGCGCAACCGGGCAGGTCTGGATCAATATGGAGTTGCCCGATACGGCTTTCCCGGATAGCCAATTTCATTCGCAAGTGGTGGGCAGCCTGGGTTTGCTGGATTTTGACGGCTATACCCACCTTGACTATGGTCACGCTGGTGCGTGGGAACGAGTCTGGACGCAGCCCCCACTCAACCCAATGGACCCGCTGGACGCGATACGGCTGGAATCGTTCGCTGGGCAGGTACAGGCATTCATCGACGCAATTCGTGACGACAAACCGCTGCTTGTCACAGGGGATGATGGTCGGGCAGCCGTCGAACTCTGTCAGGCCGCGCTCTTATCAGCACAGAGCGGGCAGGTCATTTCTCTCCCATTGTCCAGATCAACTGACCATGCAGAAGCAATACATAATAACCACTAATGGCCCAGCATCTGGCTAGTACGCACTGACGACGATACTCACGCACACTACTATCGCTGCCCATTGTAGGAACAGCGATAACTTGGGAAGGAGTGGGACGATGACCACCAGCGGATCGCAGATTATCTACGCTGGAACCTTGATCGATGGGACGGGCGCACCGCCCATCTACGATGCCGCAGTAGTGGTCAATCAGGGGAAGATCGCCTACGCTGGCCCTGCCGCCGACCTGCCGCCAGATACACCAGCCGACCTCCCCCGCCTGGATGCCCCGCAGGGTACTGTCCTCCCTGGCCTGATCGAGAGCCACGTTCACCTCACCTTCAACACCCGTACCGCCGCCACCTCCCCCGCTGTGATTGAACAGCTCGTCACCGATGACGAGTGGATGATTGCGATTCGGGCAGTGCAGGCGGCCCAAGCCTGCCTGGCGGCGGGGATTACCACGGTGCGTGACTGTGGGGCCAAAGGGTTAGTCATCCTGCGTCTGCGCGATCTGATCGCCGAACACTTTATCAATGGTCCCCGGATTTTGACCTGTGGGATGCCGATCACCACCACAGCGGGACACTGCCACTGGTGCGGCCTGATTGCCGACAATGAGCAGGAAGCGATATTGGCGACACGCCAAATGGCCCAGGCTGGCGCCGACTTCATCAAGGTAATGGCGACGGGTGGGGGGATGACCGCGCATAGCAATATGGCTGAGCCACAGTACACTGTGCCAGAACTCAGCGCGATCAGCCGCGAATCGCACCGCCTGGGTCGCCGTGTTACCGCCCACTCCCACGCTGGGAAGGGGCAACGGGTCTGCCTGGAGGCTGGCGTCGATATGATTGAACATTGTAACTGGTACTCGGCAGAAGGCTGGTCATTTGATGAGGGACTGATGGCGGAGATTGTGGCCGCGGGACTCTTTGTTGGGGTCACCCTCTCTGGCCCACATCAGGCCGAGGCAAAGCGCAGCACCCCCTACGCGGCATTAGATCGAGCCCAGCATGAGCGATACGAAGCGTTGCACGAGATGCGGGCGATGGGGGCGAAGATTGTGCTGCATAGCGATGCAATCGCCCCGATCACTGCTTACGAAGATTTCCCCTATACCCTGGTCGCCGCAGTCGACTACGGTGGCTTTACGCCAATCGCCGCAATCCACGCGACTACTGGATTAGCGGCGACAGCGCTGGGGTTGGAGGCCACATTGGGAACATTGACACCGGGAAAGATTGCCGATCTGCTCGTCGTTGATGGTGACGTTGCGGCAGATATTCGCGCCATCGCCCGTACCCGTGCCGTCTTCCGCGATGGTGTTGCAGTCGCGAGCGCAGGCCAGGTATCTGTCACGGCTTCAAGTGTGCCGACAGCGCAGTAATCCAGCGTTCAGACTGCCTGCGGCACCATCAGCTGACAGGTCCAGCTTTGCTGATCCCAGATTCCTAGCGCATGCATGATCGTCTGGGCAATTGCACGGTGGCCAAATTCGTTCGGGTGGCAGCCGTGGGCCATCCAGTGATGAATCACCCCTCGGGCCTCTGCCTCTTGCCAAACGGCAAAATGATCGATACAGGCGACACCAGTCGCCTCAGCCAACTCAATGATCGTCGCACGGTACGCGGGCAAATGCTGCAACCGCTCAGGCCCACCCGTTGGTAAGATCCAGTTTGGCGTGTGGAGCAGGATCAGCGTATCAGTACGCTCACGCAAGCGGTTGATCAGATCAAGGTAGGTGGCCCGAAAGTCAGCTAGATTCTCGCGGCCTAGCGTGCAATCATTCATCCCAAACATCAGCGAGGCGATACCAGGGGCGAACTGGGTCATGTGCCCAGCGAAATTCGCTGCAAGATTGCTGATCCTCCACCCACTCACGCCCGTTTTGATCACAATATCGTGGATACGCCCCATCTCAAATCGCACGCGTTCACTGATGAGTTCGGTATAGTCACGCCAGCCGAGCGTATGTCTGGCACCATGCGTGATACTGTCACCAGCAAAGACCCACCGTATTGGCTCTGCTTGTAGCAATCGCGCCCGGATCGGTGCGACACGAGTCCAATAGGTATCATTTTGCAGGAATGATTGTGGCGACATATAGCCTCTCCTTCAACAACGTGTGGTAACGGCAGGAACCAATCTTGCCCATGAGGTGTCGGTATTGTACAGGGAGAATCGGGCAACACGAGTGATCGTGCATCGATCGACAGCAAGCCCTACTACGTGGAGGCAAGGGCAATGATCACACGAGCAGACGGTTACATTTTCCGCTACGCAGCAGTTACCAGCAGGACAGGCTGGCTATTGCCAGTGCCATCCGCTAGCGGGATACGATGCACCATCCCCTAATCTTGCGGCTTACGGGGAGCTTATTGGGGGTTGGTCTACTGCTTGCGGGGCTAGTCGTCTGGCACCTCACCATTGATGCCGCGGGATTCTTCGGGCCAAGCTGGGCAATCGCTGGCACCCTGGCCCTCTGGATGGCTGGTCGCTTGCACCGGCGTAAGGCAACCACCCTCGTCACTGCCGCCCGGGTGCTGGGCGGCGGCGCAGTGATCATTGCCTGTTGTGCCGCACTCTCGCTCGGGGCATTCTTACCACCAATCATGGAGATTTGGGTCAGCCCCGTCCTGGGGCGTTTTGGGGGCGCGGCGGCGTTCGGCTGGCTCGCCCTTGCCGCCAGTATCACCGCGTATGATCAGGTAACCGCCACAGAACGCTGGCGTTACGCCCACATTGCCACGCTGTTTGGACTGGCTGCTAGCTGGGTCTGGGGGCAAACCGGGCGGCAAATCAGCTTCCCGCCCCCGCCAACCACGGTACAGACGATTACCCCCGCTCTCAATTTCCTCCTCCTCAGCAGTTGGTTGCTCACCCTGCTGATCTTCATCCTGACCTACCGCGCCAGGCGCACAGCGCAGCAAGCCCCGCCGTGGTACCACCGTTGGTGCCTGCATTGGGCCAGCATCAGCGCCCTCCTCGGCCTTAGCGTTGGGATCATCCTGCGCTCGCCAGTGGCCTTTTGGTCGATTCCGCCACTGCTGCTCACCGTTGCGAGTACCGCCGCAGCGTTCTGGGGATCGCCCCACTGGCCGCTACTCAAACGTTGGGGGGCAAATATCGGCTGGGTAGGGTTAACGCTGCTGGCCTGTGGTCTGCTCTACTGCACCACGACCGAAGACCTGGAGATTGTGCTGGCCCGCAACACCGTTGAGTATCGCGTGCGCGCCTTCTGGCAGGCCACGCTGCCGACGCTCGCCACAGCCCCAACTAGCCCCGGTAGCATATCTGGCCTGGTGACAGCCGCCGACGGTACGCCCCTCCGTGACGCCCAGGTAGTGATCGCCACTCCCACTGGTGCGGTCTTCAGTGCCAGCAGCGATCAGGGAGGGCGCTATCAGATCACTGACATTCCAGCGGGGAATTATCTGCCCCTCGCTACCAGCCACGGCTATCACGATGCTGGACGCAGTGGTCTGGCTGGGCGAGTTGCCACCGTCCGCCCAGGGCAGACCGCAACCCAGGTCGATTTCACCCTTCCGCCACAGGCATCGCTGCAAATACCTGAAACTGCCGAGCTACAGCTTGACTCACCCACCATCACTGCCATTGCTGGGCTGAGCAATAGCGCGACCATCCGCCGCAGCTTCACGGTGCAGGATCAAGGAACCACGATCAGTGGTGGCCTGATCCACGAACCTGCACCAGAACAGGGCACTGGCCCATTCCCGATCATTTTCATTGTCTATCCCGGCCCCACACATCAATGGGAGGGCGTTTCGGCACCGCTGGCTGCCCAGGGCTTTGTGGTCATCAGCTACTTTCCACAGCGGCAGCTTGATTTCAATGGCGATTTGCATGATCTCGAGCTATTGCTCCAGTTGATCGCTACGGGTCGGCTGACCACACGTGGCAACCCAACGCAGATCGCGCTGGCAGGCGGTAGCGCATCCACCGTCTATACCTACCTGCTCGCGCAACAGATCGCGGGTACGCCCACAGCACGGAATGTCCGAGCGATGGTGCAATATGGTGGCCTTTTTGACCTCTATCACTTTCGACAGCGTTGGACGCAAGGTGCAGTGACGATTGACCCTGGCATCTCCGAACTGGAATACCTGTTAATTGCCTTTGGCCGCCCAGACACCCGTCCTGAGATTTACCTGCGCTTCAGCCCGCATTATCGCCTCCAGCACGCCAGCCTGCCCCCAACGCTGCTGGTTCACGCCGAGCGCGATATCATTGTGCCGCCTGATCAGAGTCGCCTTGCGGCAATGCAACTGGCCCAGCTCAATATCCCCCACCAACTCTTACTGTACCCTGAATTAGAACACTACCTCGATATTAGCAAACACGACCCCGCCCAGTTCGCTATGCTCGACCAGACAGTCGCCTTTCTCCACCAGTGGTTCAACACACGCTGAGCCAAGGAAATACTGCAGTTCTAAAAATTCGTTTCCAGTTAACGTGTCTGGTATAGTCCTTCCTGTCACTCTGGCCGTAACGGTACCCTGAAAATGAAGGAGGGTTATCTCATGGCTACCCCCAATGATCGCTATATGTTATCTGACAAACTCGCTCCAGCAGACCTCGCAGCAATTCAACAGGAGCTTGACCGCCTGGGTGCGGCTGCACCATATGGGTGGGGGCACTCACTCAACTTGGGAGGGGGGGGTGACAATTGAAGGCATACTACAACAACCTATTGCCCGAAAGAATATGTGACTCGTGAGCAAATGGCGTCGTTTCTGGCCCGCCTGGGTGGGCTTGGCTCGCACCCACCTGTAGTCAATGCAAAAACAGCGCAGACCGCGCTCCAGGCAAACAATGCCAATACCGTTGGCGGCTACCTACCAGCTGGCCTGATCCGCGCCAGTAGTGCAGTAGGGACGGCTCGCTATGACACCGATCCAATGAATCCAATCGATCTCACCGTAGTGATTCCACCGCCGCCATTCCCTTCAGGCTTTACGCTGCAATCAATCGTGGAAGTTACGATCACTGCTCCTTCTGCTGGATATATTTTGGCGAACGGCCAATTACAGGCAACTGCCGATGGTGCCGAAAATGTACGTGGCGGCCGATTACGGCTGGCCGGAACAAACACAGTCTCACCAGGAATCTCTTGCATGGGAAATGTCTGCTCAATTGCTCCTGTTTACCTGTTCACTGTTGGCGCTGGAACACACACAGTCATCCTTGAACTGGGGAAGACTGATGCTGGTAATGCTCAAGTTGGCGATGCCGCAGTGACCGCCCTTTTTATCCCGTTTGACGGCACAGGCCAGCCCCTTC
>JBDHWF010000006.1:0-55680 GCA_039810045.1 Chloroflexia bacterium | reverse complement strand
AGCAGGGCCAGCCCCGCGTAGCTGGTTGTCCCGTTTGCGCTGTACGCTCAGAAGCGATACAAGGCTTTGGCATTCTCTGTCATAATGCGCTGCTCTAACGCTGGATCGAGCCGCACAGGGAACGCCTGATCGGGCGCATCGAAATCCCAGTGAGGGTAATCAGTAGCGAAGATCAGCCGATCACTCATATCAAGTTGTTCCAGCAGCTGGTGGAACTGCGCGGGTTTCGTTGGTTCCTCCATCGGCTGCGTCGTAATCCAGAAATGTTTGCGGATATAGTCTGATGGCGGTCGTTTCAAATGCGGCGTCTCTGCCCGCAGCCGCCGATAGGCGGCATCAAGCCGCCAGATCAGAGGTGGCAACCAGGCAAAGCCCCCTTCAATCAACACAATTTTCAGGTCGGGGAACTGCTCAAATACCCCTTCGCAGACTAGACTAATGACCTGGGCATGGAATGCCTGCGACATTCCCGCGTGGTCTTCGATGTAGTACGAAGGGCGGCCTGCCCCGGTGAAGGCAAAGCCGCCGCTACCGCCGAAGTGGATCCCCACGGGTAAATTATTACGCACGGCGGCCTCATACATCGGCCAGTATTTCCGCCGTCCTAGCGGCTCGGAGGTGCGGGCGACCAGGATCACCTGCACGAAGCGGCTATCGCGGGCAGCGCGATCAATTTCTGCTGCCGCCGCTGGGCCATCATCTTCTGGCACAATGATCGACGCCCGCAACCGTGGCTCAGGGTCAAGCCAGGTTGCAACTTGCCAGTCGTTCAACGCTTGTGCCACCACTGCTGCCTGCGTGAGCCGCCGCGATCCAGGGCGAATCAGGCAATTGAGGATGCCGTACTCAACATTCCAGTTATCAAGCAATTGTTCGCGCATAAAGGAAAGGCTGGAGCCGGGGTTCCCGCCTTCGGGGGGCCAGGCGTCATGCCGCGCAGCGTTCGGATTAATCCGGGGGTATTCAGTCGCGCTATAGTTGAAGGTGCCAAAGCGCGCCTGATAATCCCGCCACTCTGCTGGGAGAAATGGAAGCAAGGCAGCGGGAGACGGCATATCGTTATG
The DNA here is from genome assembly GCA_039810045.1 of Chloroflexia bacterium. Lineage (GTDB taxonomy): Bacteria > Chloroflexota > Chloroflexia > Thermomicrobiales > CADCWN01 > CADCWN01. Next base: position 54,616 of record JBDHWF010000006.1, on the reverse strand, counting down.
AATATCCCCATCGATAATGGCCCGCTTCACACGGGTGGTTGTCGCCTCACGAGTCAACGTTGTCGCCATCTGGGGACTCCTTTCTGCCACCGTAGTGGGCCTGCCAGGAAAGCGTTACCAGCGATAGAAGGCACGGGCATTTTCGCGCATAATCTTCTCTACTAGCGTATCTGACAACCCTGCTGGTGGCAAGGCTTCTGCAACGGTATCGTATTGCCAATGTGGATAATCAGTGGCAAAAAGCAGCAGATCTTCCGAGCCAAGCTGATCGATGATCTGCAGGAATTGCTGCTGATTGGGCGGTGCATCCCACGGCTGCGTGGTCAGGCGCACGTGTTCATGGACGTAGGCTGAAGGCAGCCGCCGCACCCACGGTGTTTGCGGGCGCAAACCTTTCCATTCTTTGTCCCAGCGCCATAACAGGGCGGGGAGCCAGGTAAAACCACCCTCAATTAGCACAACGCGCAGAGTGGGGAAGCGCTCGAAGGTTCCTTCAAAGATCAGATTCATCAACTGGGATTGGAAGATACTCGCCATCCCCGCCCATTCTTCCAGGTAGTAGGAAGGCCAGCCAGACGGTGTTGGAGGGTTCGGCGGTGAGCCACCAAACCCGATACCAATGGCGAGATCATTGCGTACTGCTGCCTCAAAGATCGGCGCATAGCGGCGATTTCCGTAGGGCGCTTCGGCCCGCACTGGCAGATAGACCTGTACCATGCTGGGATGCCCGCCAACGCGATCGATTTCACGGGCTGCCAATTCTGGTTGCTGGCTTGGCACCACAATTGAGCCACGCAGCCGTGGCTCTCGCTCCAACCACTCGGCAATCTGCCAGTCGTTGATCGCGCTGGCAACTGCCGCTGCGCCATCAGGATTATGGATCGCTTCAATGGCATAGGCACAGGTGAGAATCCCGATCTCCGTCTGCCAGGGCGCGAGCGCCTGCTCTTGCACCAGCGTCAAACTCGAACCGGCTGGGCCATCAACTGGCTTCGCCTCTGGCCGCGCTGTCGTATCGGCCCCTGCTGGATAGCTTGTATCGTTCGTGCCGCGAAAGGCGGTCTGGGCCATCTGCTCGCGCCAGTAGTCAGAGAGATACGGTTGCAACACCGTCCCATTCGGCACAACCAGATTGATATCGGCGTCAATCACACCTTGGGCCACAATTTGCGAAAAACGCGCTTGCTCTGGGGTATCGACTGCGGTTTTCATCGCTATACCTTCCTTACCAATGGTGAGCAACCTATCAGCATTGTGCCGGAATGATCGCCGGGTGGCAAGTAGAGCAGATCGCTGCCCTGGCCCTACCCGAATCGTTGGCAATGTGCGATAATCTCATTCTGTGCTACAGTACAGCACAAGGGAGATCGTTGCGCCGTAAAACAGCGTCAGCAATTACGATTATTCTAAGGAGGGGCGATACTCAATGCAGGTCGAGCAGCAACCAGGCGAGAGCTTTGAGGCGATGCTACGCCGATTCGGGCGCACCATTATTAAGTCAGGAATCCTCGGTGAGGCGAAGCGCAAACGCCATTACCTGTCCAAAGGCGAAGCTGCCCGCGCCAAGGTGAAAGCCAGTGAGCGCAAGAAGCGCCGCAAAGCCGCCCGCGAAGCGCAGCGCGCTGCGACTAGCCGCTAAGCAGCGCGAGACACGGAGCAATCGTTGCTCCGCGTGCAATGATTAGGCCGGGATCAATCTATGCCAATGATCTTTCTCTCCCTGCGCGGTGATGATGCCGCACGGGCGTTAGAGAGTTTTCGGCGTGCGCTTGGCGAGGAGGCTACCTCGCTGGCTGTAGTGCCAACCAATGATGAGACTGGTTATCACGGCAGCGCCGAAGTCAGCGATGTTGCCGCGGCTCGCGAGGCCTTCACCCTGGCCCGCAAGCCATTTCCCACACTGCGGGCCTATCTGGGCGAAGGTGGGCGCGAAGAACCACCACGCGCCACCGACCGCGCCGCGCGAGAACCGCGCCGCACCAACCCAGCCAATCAGTCCACCCGTCCGGCCAACCGTGGCCCCGAAGGCCGCAGTCGTCCCACCGAAGCCGAAGGATCAGCACAATCACCAGAAAAACCAGAGGGGCCGGGTGGGGGCCAGCGGCGCGGGCAATCACGCGGGCGGAATCGGCAAGGTCGCCGTTCCTCTACCAACGAACAACGTGGGCAAACTGATCCACCATCGCAGTAAGCGTTATTCCCCTCAGGCGCTATTGCCCGCTCTATAGGCAATACTCAGGCCCTTCCCCACGGACACCACGATATGCGTGAATTCTGGCAACGCCGCAATAGCCGTTAGGTACGGTGCGATCTGTTCTGGGTGCGAAAGAACATTATCCACCACTAACAGGCAATCTGCCGTGAGTTTGGGCAAAAGCGCAGCCAGGAGCGCTGGATATTCGCTGCGATCGGCATCGAAGAACACGCAGTCAAACGGGCCAGCAAGTGCAGCAACCACCGCCATCGCTTCGCCTAGCTGCAAATCGACGACAGCAGCAAGATCAACCTGCTGCAAGTGTTGTCGCGCCTGATCTTGCTTGGCCTGCTCACGCTCAATACTGGTGATCTGCCCACCATAGGGGCGCACGGCAGCGGCAAGGCACAACGTGCTATAGCCATTTGATGTGCCAATCTCGAGAATCTGTTTTCGCCGACTACTTGCCACCAGAATACTGAGCAACTGCGCGGCATCTGGCTCCAGGTTGAGCCAGCGATGGGCGTGATCAGTTGCCTGGGCATCAGCGGTTTGCCCAGTTGCGGCAATCTCGGCTAGGTTCTGTTGACGAGAATTGATAGACTCCGCCTGGGGTGGTCGTGGGAGCCGCCGTGGTGAGGAGCAGACCAATGCAACAATTTCTGAATGACGCGCAATTTGAGCGACTGTATGGGGTGTTGCAAGGCGAGGCGAAGATTCATACGAAGGAACGCGAACGGGAGCGGCAATTCTTGGAGGCGTTGTGCTGGTTAGCGCGTAGCGGGGCGCAGTGGCGGTTGCTGCCGTCCACCTATGGCGCGTGGAATAGTGTCTACAAACGCTTTGCCCGGTGGGACGACCTGGGCGTGTGGGAACGCCTCCTCACTGCCGTGGCTGATGATGCCGAGTTGCAGGCAGTGATGGTTGATGCCACGGTGGTGCGGGCGCACGCCTGTGCGGCTGGCGCCCCCAAAAAAACGGTGGCCCGGACGCGCAGGCGTTAGGCCGTTCGCGTGGTGGCTTCGGCACGAAGCTGCATCTGCTGGTTGAGGCAGTGGGACGGCCACTGAAGGTCCGCCTCACCAGTGGCGCAGCGGGCGATAATCCGCAGGCCATCCCCCTGCTGACGGGTCTCGCCACTACCCAGGTGCTGGCGGATCGGGGGTACGATGCGGACCGGACGCTGGCCTTTATCACGACCGACCTGCAGGCCGTGGCAATCATCCCTCCAAAGCGCAACCGTGTTCGCCCACGCGACTATGATGCCGTGGCCTATCAAGAGCGCCACCGGATCGAGTGTTGTATCGGGAAACTCAAACAGTTTCGCCGCATCGCCACCCGCTTCGACAAATATGCCAAACGGTATCTGGCCTTCGTCCAATTTGCCAGCACCCTCCTCTGGCTTCGCTAAGCTCGTCAACAGAACCTAGCAGCGTCTGAAGTGCATCATCCCTCATTTCGCCTATTCTCCATTGAGGAAGCGCAGGGCGACCGTGGTCAACATCGCTACACCAATCGGTAGGGCCTGCTCGTCATCAATATCAAAGCGGGGGTGATGATGCCCGTAGATCAACCCCAGGTCAGGATTCCGCGACCCCACCCGGAAGAAACACCCCGGCACTGCTTGCAGAAAATAGGCCATATCTTCTGCACCCATCCCCGTTTCACGCTCCAACACCTTCTCTGGCCCGACGATCTCCCGGGCCACCTCGCGCACCAGATCGGTCATGGCGACATCATTGACCAGCACTGGATAGCCAGAGATATATTCGGTTTCGGCAGATCCCTGCATCGCCGTGGCAATTCCCGCCACCAACGCGGGAATCCGTTCCGCCATCAGTTTGCGCGTAACCTCATCAGTCGTGCGAATGGTCACCCGTAATTCACATTCTTCAGGGATGATATTGGAGACAGTGCCCGCATGGAGCGCTCCTACAGTGACCACTGCCGAGCGGAGTGGATTCACTTCCCGACTGACTAGCGTTTGTAACGCGACAATACATTGACCCGCAATCAGGATCGGGTCGACGGCAACATGAGGCCGCGCGGCGTGCCCGCCCACCCCTTTGATCGTGATCCGTGCCTCGTCTACCGCTGCGTTCGATGGACCATTGCAGACGCCAATCGTACCCACAGGTAGGTCTTGCCCAATGTGAATACCAAAGGCCGCATCAACGTGCGGGTTTTCCATCACGCCGGCAGCGATCATCGGCTCTGCACCGCCAACTGATTCCTCCGCAGGTTGGAAGACGAACTTGACAGTGCCATGCAACGCCGCTTGCCGGGCTTTGAGCAACGCCGCCACACTGAGCAACATCGCGGTGTGCGCATCATGCCCACAGGCGTGCATCACCCCGGGCGTCTGCGATTTGTACGGCACGTCGTTCAACTCGTCAATCGGCAAGGCGTCCATATCCGCCCGTAAGAGGATCGTCTTGCCTGGGTGCCCGCCCTCGAGTAGCCCCACCACGCCGGTATTCGCCACCCCGGTGGTCATGGGAATCCCCAACGCCGTCAAGCGGGTGGCGACGAACTGCGCGGTGGCGGTTTCCTGCATCCCCAGTTCCGGGTGTTGGTGCAGGTAGCGGCGGTCAGCGACCGTCTGCCCCCCTTGCTCCAACGCCGCTTCCAATATGGTCGTCCCTGCGGTCATTCGCTGCTCCTTCACTTCGCTCATCATCCTGTTACGATTGTAACAGGAATCGATCTGCACGCTGCACGACATTGCTTAAACGTTCTACTCATCTACTGCTATTGTTCCCGTTGGATTGTTGAATAAGCAATTTGCTGCGACAATAGGCGCGAGGGTAAGGCGATAGACAGACAGCCGCCTGCTTCGGCTATAAACGCGAAGCACATTAGAGAAGCTACTAGATGACTGTACTCGTACCATTGCTGATCGCCCTCAGTGCAGCGCCACTTGCTGCACTCATTGGCACAATCAATCGCCGCGCTACTGCGCCTGCGGCGGTTTTCCTGGCTGCCCTTTCTTGTGGTGCGGTGATCTGGGCGCGCGCCGCCGGGGGCGGAACCTTCACCCGCCCCTGGTCGCCCACCTGGCACCTCTCATTTGCGTTCACGCTGGATGGCTTGGCGATTCTCTATGCGCTCCTTGCCACGGGGATTGGTGTGGCGATCCTGATCTTTGCGGCGGCCTACATTCCCCTCCACCTTGCACATCAAGGGCGGTCGCAGGCAGACGAACCACGCTTCTTTGTCTTTGTACTGCTCTTTATGGGGGCAATGGTGGGGCTGGTGATGGCCCAAGATCTGATCCTGATCTTTCTCTTTTGGGATCTAACCGCTATCGCATCCTACTTCTTGATTGGCTATGATCAGCACCGCAATGAAGCCCGTACTGCGGCATTGATGGCTCTCCTGATCACTGGCATTTCGGCTGTCGTGATTCTGATCGGTTTTCTGCTGCTGCACTGGCAGCACAATACCTTCCTACTCCCTGAGATTATCCAGCAAGCTACGCCAGGGACAACCCACACCGTCGCCGTTACCCTGATCGCGATTGGGGCGTTAGCCAAGAGCGCTCAGATCCCGCTGCACTTCTGGTTGCCGCGCGCAATGGCCGCCCCCACACCAGTCTCGGCGTATCTGCATTCCGCAGCAATGGTTGCTGCTGGCGTCTTCCTCCTCGGGCGATTCTATCCACTGGTACATTTGAGTCAGGAGTTACTCAATGGCTTATTTGTCGTTGGGCTAGCCTCAATGATGATCGCATCATTGCTGGCGTTGGTCCGCCGCAACTTCAAGCCACTCCTGGCCTACTCCACCATCGCGCAATATGGCTACGTCGTCGTTATGCTCAGTTTCGGTACCGCGGCTGGGGTCTTCGGGGCTACATTCTATGTGCTGGCCCATGCCCTCGCCAAAAGCGCCCTGTTCCTGACAGCTGGTGCAGTGACTGAATCAACCGATATTGACGATTTCAAGCAGATTGGTGGGGTTGGACGATCACAACCGCTACTGGCAATTGCCAGCGGGATCGCGGCGGCAGGCCTTGGAGCGTTACCGCTGACGATTGGGTTCTTTAAGGACGAATTATTTTTTGCCGCGGCCCTCGCCCGTGGGCCATTCTACACTGCGGTTGCTGTCCTCGGGGCAGCCCTTACCTTCTCCTACGTATGGCATTTTTGGAGCAGTATCTTTCTTGGCCCAGCCAAAACAACCACCAAGCCGATTCCCCTCGCCTTCATGGTGCCAATCTGCATCCTTGCTACACTCGTGCTGCTGGGAGGGATTATTGTGGGGCCAGCAGCAAATCTGGCGATCGCCGCCGGACAAGTATCGTTTCCAGCACTCGTTGCCAAAACTCCCGCCTATCACTTCGATACACGCCCCGAAAATCTCCTGGCACTGGCAACGTACGCCCTGGGAATCGGGATCGTCATTACTCGCCGCTGGTGGTACGCTGCCGTGGAGCGATTTGCCGTCTTTGGGCGACAGGTTGGCCCAGAGCGGATCTATCGTGCTAGCCTTGCAGGCATCAATCGGCTATCGCGCGTCATCGTTGCTGCCGAGTTGCGCGACTTACGCGGTCGACTCACCACAGTACTGGTACCCACGGCGTTGCTCGCTGCGGCTGGATTTGTCACTACGCCCACCGAAGGGGCCTATCGCATCAGCGCGTTTGGCTGGCAAGATCTACCACTCGCCCTCGCCCTCTTACTAACGATGGTAGGCGCGATTACCACCACCATTCCCCGCTCACACCTGACGATTGTGCTGGCCCTATCCAGTGTGGGGTATAGCCTCAGTATCGCATTCGCCTTTTTCGGAGCCCCAAATGTCGCGCTGATTATGGCCCTGGTCGAAACGATCCTGACGATCCTGGTTCTCGGCGTTTTATCCCTCTTCCCACATGATGTGCTGATCCGTGAGCATACCTGGCAGGAGCCACGGTCGCTCCGCTATCGTGACTACGCCATTGGGATCATTGCCGCAATCTTTGCCTTTGCCACTGCCTGGAGTACCCTCTCGCAGCCAGCAATTACTGGCACAGTTGCCCGCGACTTTATGTTGATGGCCCCCGAAGCCCATGCCAAAAATGTCGTCACCGCCATCCTGGCTGATTTTCGAGGCCTCGATACGCTCGGTGAAATCACCGTGATCTGGATCGCCTTTGTGGGGATGCTTACGTTATTACGCCGCCGGCAGGTACAACGATGACGACAATGACCCGCGCCATCGCCAAGATGCTCCTGCTCCCGATTTTCATCGTGTCCGTGGCCATACTCGTCAAGGGTTATACCAGCGTTGGTGATGGCTTTGGGGCAGGCATCATCGCTACCTTAGGGGTACTCCTCCAATATACGGCATTAGGCAGCGCTGAAGCGCACAAACTGCCACTGGTGGCAGTAGCCCCACGACTCGGCCTGATTGGCCTGATCATCGCCTTATCAGTGGCCTTCACCCCGCTCTTGCGTGGTCAACCGATCATGACCCATTTTCCGCCACCTGGGGCGAGCGTACTTCACTTCGGCACCATTGAAATACTTACTGCTGTCGCCTTCGATATTGGGGTATTCCTCCTGGTTTTCGGCTTCGCCGTTGGCACGATTGACCTGATTGCCCTGGCCCACGACGAACGGATCGCGCAACAAGGCGCAGATTCGCTCGAACAACAGATCAAGGATGAGGACCGATGAACGTATTACTTGCCCTCGCTGTCGCAGTGCTCTTTGGCTCAGGTACGTTCCTGATGCTCAAACACGACCTAATCCGCGTTGCTGCGGGCGTCTTGATGATCTCAAACGCGACAACCCTGTTCATCATGACCGTCAGCCTGCACCGTGGGCGTGCGCCGATTTATCCATTGCCGGAAGATCAGCCGATCAGTGATCCAGTCGTCCAGTCGCTGGCGCTCACAGCAATCGTGATCGGCTTCGGCCTAACAGCGCTGTTGCTGGTGATTATCTTTCGGGTCTATGGCCTGTACGGTACGCTCAGTGGCACAGCCCACCCCAAGCAAGAGGAATCCCCAGAAGAGATTGCCGCCCTCGCCAGACATCAACGGCCACTCCAACGTAGCCCACGTCGGGTTGACGCCCCATGATACTGACGCCACTCCTGATCGCCTGGGTTATGGCGGTGATCCTGGCCCTGCTCGATGGCCGCCGCATTTGGGTCGGCTGGCTAGCCATCGGGGCGATGGCGGGTGTCTTCCTCACTACCTTGCGCCTGACGATCAGAGTCATCGAACACGGCTCGCTTGAAATTGTCGCTGGGGGCTGGCCGCTTGGGCTCGGTATCACGCTACGCGCCGATGCGCTGGGGACAGTATTTGCCCTTGTGTCCAGTGGGGTGCTGCTGGTTGCCCTGATCTATGAAGTTCTCGCTGGTGTTCACGAACGAGCAATGCCCGCCCTCACCCTCTTTCTCGCCACTGGCCTGACTGGACTGTTCTTCACTGGTGATGCCTTCAATTTCTATGTCTTCTTCGAGATTACGATGACTGCATCCTTCGTCCTCACGACCTATGGTCAGCGCGAACGAGAGATGCGGGCGGCCCTGATCTTTATGGTCGTCAACTTACTGGGCTCAAGCCTGTTCCTGAGTGCCATCGCCTCACTCTATCACCTGACTGGCACCCTGGATATGCGGGCGCTCACTGCCATCGCTGGGTCCCTGGAACAAAACTCCGTCACCTTCACCTCTATCCTGATTTTCGTGGCCTTCTGCATCAAACTTGGGTTATTCCCGTTTCACTTCTGGCTCCCACCAGTCTATCGTGATAGCTGGCCTGCTGTCGCAGCAATTCTCAGCGGAGCCGTTGCCAACGTTGGCAGCTACGGATTGCTCCGTTTTGGCGGGATGATCCTAGAGCGTGAGCTTCAACTGAATGGCGGCGCGCTCATTGCGCTGGGTGCCGCAAGCATCCTGTATGGGGCAGTACAGGCAGTCTCTGTGCGTACCGTGGGCGAAGCACTTGCCTACTCTGCAATTGGGCAGGCTGGCTATATCCTGCTGGCGCTAGGGATCGGGGGGCCAGTGGGGATCGGCGCAGCAATCCTCTTTGCGCTGATCAACTCGATCAACAAGACACTCCTGTTTCTGACAACGGGCTTGAACGGTTGGTTGGTGGGGGCGGCGTTTGCCATTGGTGCATTCAGCGTTGCGGGCGTGCCACCATCACTGGGATTCTTTGGCAAGGTCGCCTTATTCCAGATCGGGATCACAGCCCAAAACACCCTCCTGTTAGTGATCATCTTTCTGGGCAGCGCGCTCTCCTTCATCTATATGTTTCAGATCTATCAGCGGGCGCACTGGGCTGTTGACCACCCAGAGCAACCCAGCCGCCGCCCTTCACGGCTGCTGGTGCTTGGAGTTGGTATCCTGATTATTGCCCTTGGTCTCTGGCCGGAACCACTCTTATTGCTGAGCCAACGTGCCACTGATCTCGTGATTGGGACACCATAATGGTACGCTATATTGGAGCGGTCATCCTCCTCACCCTGATCTATGCTGGCACCCTCGCTAGTGCAGATCCCTGGGATTTTGCCTTTGGCGCACTGCTGGCCGTGGGGCTGTTGGCGCTCTTTCGGCAATTCTTACATCAGGATCTGGCGAATTCTCCGCCATTGCGGGCCAGGCGGCTGATCGCCACGATTCCACTACTCTGGGCAGTACTGCGCGAAATCGTGATCGGCACCTGGCGAGTTGCGCGAATCATCCTCGCCCCTCGACCAACCAATCTCCCTGGGATGCTTACTCTACCATTTGGTGATCGGAGCCGGGGCGGTGTCGTGATCTCGGCGCTCATGATCTCACTCTCACCGGGTTCAAGCCTGATTGTGATCGATTGGGAACGCCGCGAGATGCTCCTACACCTGATCCACATTCGCGACCCTGACCATGAACGGGCGGAGTTACAGCGATTTTACGAACAGTACCAACGCGCTGTATTTCCCTGAAACAGGTGGCTATTGCAGGAGGGAAAGCATGCCCCCACTACTTTTCAATCTCGCGCTGATCTGGCTCGCCGCAATAGTGCTGATAACCATTATCAGCGTGATCAGAGCAGAATCACTACTCTCACGGCTACTCGCCGCTGATATGTTGACCCTGATCCTGGTGGCTGTTCTAGTCTTGTTCGCTCAACGTGAAGGTTCGGCCTACTACCTCGATGCTGCCCTGATCCTGGCCCTCCTTAGCTTTGTTGGAGTCATCGCAGCGGGCCGCTATTACCGTAGTGGGAGTCCATTCTAATGTGGCGTGATATTGTGTCGACGATTAGCATTATTAGTGGGCTACTGATCCTCACCCTAGCCGTCTACGGTATGCTCAAGATGCCCGACATTTATACGCGGCTTCATGCCGCGAGCAAGGCCGCCTTCCTCGGCATACTCCCGTTCCTGCTCGCCGCCAGCCTGAGTGGAGAACCAGCAACCATTACGCGATCATTGCTGATCGCACTTTTCTTACTGCTCACCACCCCGGTCAGCGCACACGTTATTGGGCAAACTGCCTATCTCGCCTCGAAGCGCGTAGAAACCGCCGAATTAATCGATAATATTGAGCAAGAGCGCCCAAATGCATGAGCCTCCTGCTCAGCGTTAGTCGCTTGCTGCCGCTACTTCTAACGCAACCCCCGCTGCAGTCAGCCGTTCGCGCAATTGCGCGATCTCGACCTCCGTCAACGTGGGGATTGGCGCTGCTGTATATGGGCCACACAACCCCTTCAGGAAATATTGCGCCTTGATTGCGGCGGGGAATGTGCCAATCTGCAACGCGTCATTCGCCTGTGCTACAGCCCCTGCCAATGCAACAGCACGCGCCGTATCGCCTTCCTGATAGGCATGGTAGGTAGCGGAAAGAATCTCTGGCACAGTATTCACCGCCCCACCAATAATCCCATGACCACCAAGGGTCAAGGTAGCGGCCAGCAAGCCATCTGAGCCAGTGTAGAGCGTAAAGCCTGCATTATCAGCGACGATCCGGGCGAGGATGGCGAAATACCCCAGATCGCCACCAGAATCTTTGAGCCCCATCACATTCGGATGTTGGGCAACTCGGGCAACCGCATCGGGGGGAATCTGCAATTTGGTCATGCTGGGAATATTGTAAAGAATGATCGGCATTGGGCTGGCTTCGGCAATCCGCTCGAAGTAGGTAGCGATCGCATCTGATTCCAGGCGATAGTAGTACGGTGGGGGCACAAGCGCGCCTTCTGCCCCCAGGCCATCACTCGCCTTCAGGCTGGCAAGCACCTCCGAGACCGTACTGCTGGCGGCTCCCGTAAAGACCGCGCCCCGGCCCGCTGTCGCCTCCATCGTAGCGGCCAGGGCGCGGCGCCGTTGGTCGCTGGTGAGCGAGGGTCCTTCGCCAGTTGAGCCAAGGATTGACAAGCCAGTAGTACCATTCGCAAACAGGTAGTCGACTACCCGACTCACCCCAGCGGGATCAATATCACCCTGCTCGTTCAGTGGTGTTGCCATCGCTGCATAGACACCGGGATATTGCTTAGAGATACCCATTGATTGACGCTCCTTCCCCGCTCCGACTGTTCAGGAAATTGCTGTGCTGCATCGTAGCACCAATTAACAGGAAAGAGCAAAAGAGGTCAGACCGCTTGCACAGCATTGGTTCACCAATGCCCTAGGCACCAGCAGGGGCGCAGTGTAATACTGCGCCCCTGAAACACAAGGCTTCTTTTTTGCAGATCAGGCTGCTATTCGGTGTTACGCATTCGTGGGTCAAGCACATCGCGAATCCAGTCGCCGATCAGATTGATTGAGAGGACTGTCAGTAAGATGGCCACGCCAGGGAACGTTGCCAGCCACCATGCCGAGCCAACGTAGGCGCGACCGTCCGCCAGCATATTGCCCCAAGTTGGTGTTGGTGGATTGATCCCCACACCCAGGAATGACAGCGTTGCCTCGCCAATAATAGCCGCCGCGATGCCAAACGTTGCCACGATAATCGCGGGGGTGACGACATTCGGTAACAAATGGCGAAAAAGAATCGAGCTATCGTGTGCCCCAATCGTGCGGGCGGCCACCACATATTCCTGTTGCTTGGCGGAGAGTACCTGCCCTCGCACCAATCGTGCATATGGCACCCAGGAGCCAACCCCAAGAACCAGAATGACGTTAAATAGCCCCCCACCTAAAACCGCCACAATGGCAATCGCCAACAGAATAAACGGGAAGGCGAGTTGGATATCTGCGAGGCGCATAATCACCGTATCAACAAACCCGCCATAGAAGCCGCACAAGAGCCCAGCCACTACGCCAAGGAAACTTCCCAGTAAGACAGCGGCGACCCCCACGATCAAGGAGATGCGCGCGGCATAGACGATGCGACTCAGCACATCTCGGCCATTTGCATCAGTACCAAGGGGATATTCCATCGTCCCTTTTGGCGGAGCGGTGGTCGCCGCCGCCCCAGGAAGTTTGAAGTCGCCAGTCGTTGATTGCCCCTGTCCGCCGCTGGCTGCTCCCCCACCGCCAAGATTTGGACAGGTAGTGAACGCCGGACAACGCCGACTGGCATCGAGCTTGCCAACCAACGGATCGTGCGGGGCAACGAATGGGGCGAAGATCGCACTGAGCGTAATCAGGATCAGCAGGACAAGGCCAACCAGGCCAAGACGTCCGCGGCGCAGCATCCGCCAGGCACGTCGCCGCGAATTACGCCGCGCGATCACTTCAGCCTGCTTGATTGCAGACTGCTCTCCGGGCGAGGTCGCCTTTGCAGTTGATTGCTCTGCCATTCATATTCTCCTCGCCTGGTGTGCGAGTGGTATGCCACTGCGCACGCTTGCCACACGATTCAGGCGATCGATTGAGCCAATCGATTAGACCAGTCGTACACGCGGGTCAAGCCAGGTATAGATCAGGTCAACAAGCAGATTGAGCAGGACAAATGTGGTGGCGATCACAAAAACTGCCGCCTGCACCACCGGGAAATCACGGCGATTGATCGCGGTGATCACTTCCTTCCCCACCCCAGGCCACTCAAAAATCTGCTCGGTGACCACTGCACCGCCAAGCAACACCCCCAGATCAAGGCCAATGATCGTTACCAATGGAATCGCCGCATTTTTCAGCGCGTGACCAAAGACAACGCTGCGCTCGCTAACGCCTTTTGCGCGGGCGGTACGCACATAATCCTGCCCCATCACATCGAGCATCCCAGAGCGTACCAAACGCGTGAGCCGCGCCAGCCCTGGGGCGGCTAAGGTAATCATCGGCAGTAAGATATAGCGTGGGTTCCAGCCATCGAACCCTTGCGAAGGCATCCAGCCAAGATTGACCGAGAAGATCAGGATCAACATGATCCCAAGCCAGAAGTTTGGCACCGACTGCCCAAACAAGGCCAGGAACGTGACCGCGTTATCAAAGATCGAGTAGCGAAAGATCGCGGCAATAATGCCGAAGAACAGGGCTAATACGACGGTATAAATGAACGCCAAAGCCGCCAACCGGATCGTCGCTGGATAGCGGCTCAGGACAATCGGCAAGGCGGGTTTACCGCCCTGCGCGATTGAGTTGCCAAAGTCCCCTCGCGCTACATTTCCCATGTAGGCAAGGTATTGCACGTAGAGTGGGCGATCCAACCCCAGTTGGTGATTCATCTGCGTGATTGCCGCTTCGTCGGCATTCTCACCCAGCATCAGACGCACGGGATCACCAGTGAGCCGCAGGATCACAAAGACGACCGTCAGCACGCCAAAGATGACGAAGACCGACTGCAATAGACGGCGAAGAATATACTGGGCCATCAGCACCTCCAGTTCGCAGTGCCAGATTACTCGTTAAACGCCATCTCATGCGCCCAGACCATCTCATCCTTGCGTGGTTCCCAGAGAACCCAGTTATCCACGCCGTAGACATCAGAGAGGGTATACATGAACAGTGCCGCACCATCGTTGTAGAGTATTTCTTGCGCCTTCTTGTACAGCGCCAGCCGCTTCGCGGTATCAAGTTCAACCCTGGCATCTTCCACCAATTTGTCGTATTCAGGATTCTGATACGGCGTACCCGATGTTCCCTTGCCCGAATTGGAAGTCTTGCTCAGCGACGAATGCCAGCGCGCATAGAGCATATTGTCGGCATCAAAGATCCAGTTGCCCCAAGAAGCGAAGACCAGGCCCGTCATTTCACGAGCATTGTCTTTCTGCGTGAACGTTGCGGCATCATAGAGGTTCTGCTTGACCTTGATGCCCACCTTCCCCAGTTCCTGCGCAATCGCTTCGGCAACTTCCTTATCCTTCATGTACCGACCCTGGATATAGTTAATCTCCATGTCGAAACCATTGGGGAAGCCCGCCTCAGTCATCAGCGCCTTCGCCTTTTCTGGGTCATAGGGATATGGCTTCAGATCGGGATCGAACCCAACGTGCCAGGGGGCAACGACTGTCGCCACCCGCGTACCATTGCCATAGAGAACGGCCTTGATGATCGCGTCGATATTCGCCCCATAGTTGACTGCCTGTCGGAGTTTCACATTGTCCAACGGCGGCTTACGGAGTTCCATGACGTAATACGGGATGCGATTCGATTGCGTGATCTTTGCCAATGCCCGCCCGCTACTATTGATCGCGGCGATCTCCTCAACGGAGACATCTTTGGCGATATGCACTTCACCAGAGCGCAACGCCGCAGTACGGGTCGCTAACTCGGTGATGATCCGCATGGACACCTTGGGGATCTTTGGTGCGCCAGCCCAATAGCTCTCGTTCGCTACCAGCCGAATCGGCTTGTCGTAACCAGTGTAGCCACCGGGAGCGAGTTTGTAGGGGCCAGTCCCTTGTGCATCAGTCTTCAGCACATCATTCCCTTGGGCGGCCCACTTCGGTGCAACTATGGTCATCGAGAAACCTGTCAACCGTAGCAGCAGGGCGGGATCAGGCTTGGCGGTCTTGATATTGACGGTATATTTATCGACCACTTCAACGTCGCTGATTCCCGCATAGGTTGTCCGGGCAGCGGCATTATTGGCTGGGTTGAGTGGACGCAGAATACTGAACTTCACGGCATCGCCATCAAAATCTTCGCCGTTGTGGAACTTCACATTCTGCCGCAACTTGAACTGCATTGTGAGATCGTCGAGCCGTTTCCACTCCGTCGCCAACTGTGGTTTCACCGTAGTCAGGTCACGGTCGATTTGCACCAGTGGCTCATAGATATGGCGCAATTGACTCTCAGCAATCGTGCCAACGTGGAGTTGCGGATCAAGTTGTGTCGTTTGCAATTGATAGGTACCCCAGACCAGCACCAATTCCTCTGGCTTGGGAGTGGTTGGCTTCGGCGGTTTGCTGGCTGCCGCAGCACTGGCAGAAGCGCTGGGCGCAGCGCTCGCTGCCGCGCTACTACTTGGTCGCGCAGAACTTGCTGCGCTAGCCGAAGGGGCAGCACTCGTTGGGGCAGTAGAAGCCGCCACACTTGCTGCTGGGGCGCTGGCAGCTGGGGCAGTCGAGGCAGCGGTACTCGGCTGGGCGGAAGGGGCCGTTGATGCGGTCGGTGTCCCCCCACCACACGCTGTAAGGAATGCGCCAACCGCGACAACACTGGTACCCGCCAGTAGTTGGCGTCGGGTCAATTTGTCTACAGCCACGATTCACCTCCTAAAACTATTCTGGATTACCTTCAGGCAGTGCTGATTTGTGCGGCAATCGCTCCTACCTCTGGCGATTATGCCGCTCCCCGAGTCGCCCCCTACCGATCTGCTATCCCGTTACTTCTGCCTCCTTCTACAGTAGCGATCAGGCAACGAACCTACTGTGATTGCGAATCAGTAAGCCAGCGCATATCCGTCGCGGCGTGGATCGGCTCCAGCCATAAACACCCCGCTATCTGGATCAACCATCAACCCCTGGCCGCCACCAACAAACATCGTCCATTCATCCATCAGTTGAACCTCGTGGCCGAGTTTTGCCAATTCTGCTCGAACCTCAGCAGAGAAACGCCCTTCCATCGGTAATTCATAACCAGTACCAGTGCGGAAACGTGGAGCCTCAATCGCCGCCTGAATGCTGAACTGGTGGTCGAGCAGGTTCATCATCATTTGCGGCGTTGTCTGCATAATCCCGAACGACCCTGGCGTACCCACCATCGCGAAGAGTTGACCATCGCGCCAGATCTGGGATGGGGCAAGGCACATCTCCACCTTCTTGTTCGGGGCGATCACATTGGGGCTGGTTGGTTCATCATCAAACCAGTGGAAGAAGTTATTCAGGGCCAGGCCAGTACTTCCATGCACCACGCCAGAGCCAAAACCAGCACCGAGGGTCTGCGTGCAGGCCACTGCGTTCCCTTGATTATCGACCGTCACAAAATGGGTCGTACTCTCATATTTCAGGCTCTCCATTGAGCCCGGCAACACCTCTTGCGGCAGCTTATGCGCGGTATAGCGCTCACCACCACTGTAGCCAACACGCTGCGGATCAATCAACTGGCGCCGCTGGGCTGCATACTCTTTGCTCAGTAACCCTTGAATTGGCGAGGCAGGGTCAGGTGCATAGGTCGTGCGGTCGGCCACCGCTAACTTCATCGCCTCAGCGAGATGATGGACGTAGGCGGCACTATTCTGCCCCATCCCCGCCATATCAAACCCTTCAACCAGATTCAGCGTGATCAGATACTGCATCCCACTACAGGGCAGTGGGGGGCAAAAGATCTCATAGCCACGGTAGGTGGTACTGATCGGTTCCTGCCATTCTGGCTCATAATTTGCCAGGTCATCTTCAGTAATGATCCCGCCATTTTCCTGGGAGTAACGGGCGATCTCCTTGGCAATTGAGCCACGATAAAACTCATCCGCCCCACCATCAGCCAGGGTGCGATAGGTGCGCGCCAGGTTTGGCTGCTTCAGCACGTAGCCCACTGGCGGGGCATCGCCATTGACGAGATATTGTTCAGCAGAGGTGGCATATTTCCGTAGATTCGGGACGGCGTGTTGCCACATCCAGGCATTACTGAGCGATACAGGGCAACCATTCTCAGCCAGATCGATGACAGGGGCAAAGACCGTGGCCCGGTCCATTGTCCCGAAGCGATCGAGGGCTTTCATCCAGCCCCCGAAATTTCCTGGGATCAATGGCGAGAGGATGCCATAATCTTTACTGCCTGGCCCCGCTTTCTGAAAAACGGAGAGTTCCGCCGCTGCGGGGGCGCGCCCAATAAAATCCAGAACAACGGGCTTCGTCATCTCCTTGGTCTTGATCACCATATAGCCAACCCCGCCCGCACCAGACATATACGGTTCGCCAACGTTCAGGGCGGCGGCGGTAGCAACGGCGGCATCGATCGCGTTCCCACCTTGCTGTAAGATCCGTAGGCCAGCCATCGTTGCATGGGGGTTAGCCGAGGCTACTGCGCCCCGCTGGCCCATGACGACTGGTCGATGTGCTACTCCGTTCTGTAACCACGTCATTGCCCTCGTTCCTCCCTACCTGTGCTCACCACACTATCCCTCTAAATATTCTCTGGCACCCTGAGCCAATAAATTGAAGGCCGCCACACTGACCAGGCGCACACCTCGAGCGCGTTCTCGAGCAACGGCAGCGGCATTGGGGCAATTCATCCCAACCACTTTGCCTGCGGCAACACCCTGCTCAATGATCGTCGTAATCGCTGCCTGCACCTCTGGATGTTGCAGATCACCGGGATGTCCCATTGATTGTGATAAATCTGCCGGGCCAATCGAAATAATGTCGAGTCCTTCTACCGCCAAAATCGCTGGTAACTGCTCAACCGCCCGAATATCCTCGATCAAGCCCCAGACAAGCAGTTGCTCATTGGCTTCGCGCACATAATCCTGCAACGAACTTCGGAGACCATAGTCAGCAGCGCGGGTACCCGCCAACCCCCGTTGACCAAGGGGATAATAGCGCGCTGCCCGCACCGCGCGCTCAGCATCTTCCCGCGAATTGATCTGGGGCACCAGCACCCCTTGCGCCCCTGTATCGAGGTGTCGCAAAATCTCCTCTGGGGCGTTGACTGGCACCCGCACAATCGGGGTAATGTCACTTGCTTCGGCAGCACGCACCAAGGTTTCGCAGTCAGCCACGCTGATATTGCCGTGTTCAGCATCGATCAAGACATGATCAAACCCAGCAAAAGCCAGGACTTCGATTAAGGCGGGGGCGGCAATTGGCACAATCGCCCCGGCGGTCCAACCACCCTGGGCGAGGCGAGCTTTCATGGCATTCTGGCGCATGGGGCCTCCCAACTACTCACACAATTTCGGAAGCGGGAAGGAGCCAGTCAGGCCCGCCGCCCTAGCGAACTTCGACTTCTGTTCGCCATTCGCTATAATCCACATCAATACCCCGCACAACATCATGGTAAAGCTGATCAAGTTGGCGGGTGATCGGTCCCATCTGCCCGTTGGATCTGGTGATCCGATCAACCGAGAAAATTGGGGTTACTTCCGCAGCAGTACCGCAGCAAAAGATCTCATCGGCAACGTAGAGTTCAGTACGGTCAACTTCGCGCTCAATAACGGTCAGGGCCAACCGCTCACGACAGAGCCGAATTACGGCATCGCGCGTGATACTTTCCAGAATTCCGTTCGTCACAGCGGGGGTAATCACCACATTGTTGCGTACGACAAAGACGCACGCTCCCGGTGCTTCGGCCACTTTACCAGTGGGGGTGAGCATGATGGTGTCATCATAACCATTGACCTTCGCATCAAGCTGCGCCAGGCGATTATTCTGATAGTTCGACATCGCCTTGATCCGGGGCGGCATCTGGTTATCCGTAATGCGCGCCCAAGAAGCAATCGAAACGTGCTTACCCCGCTCGGTCAGGAGTTGCGTACCCGTGGGGCGATGCCAGATCATCACCGAGGGCGGAGCGCCAAGCGTATCCCCAAACGAATTGTGCTCCAGACCACTATAGAAGGCGACCGGGCGAATATAGGTATCACCATGAACAGCGTTGCGTTGCAAGAGCGCAACGGTTGCCGCAGCAAGTTCCTCGGCTGAATAACGCAACGGCATTCGCATCATCAACATCGAATCAAGTAACCGCTCAAGATGTTCCTGAAGGCGGAACACCGTCAGCGCTTCACCATCCCCACTACCATAGGCGCGGATACCTTCAAAAACGGCAATGTGCGCGCCCGCACCAACAGCAGTCAGATGCACTGAAGCATCATGCCAGGGTACAAATGCACCATCAAGCCAGAGTGAGTTGGGGAGTGTACCTGATGCAAAAAGCGGAAACGCGGACATTATCCCTCTCAGTAACTAACGCGCCCCACCCACAGTGATCTGTGGGGTGAGCGAAACGATTTTTGGGGAATAGAGCAATTCGCCGATATTTGGAGTCTATCATGGTGAATTGAGGCCGTCAAACAGCCACCACGGGCACTCCAAAACCAAGTGCTTGCATCAGGCGAGCAAGCGGCATACTCGGCTCCAACGTGCAAAAACTATGCACAGACTTTCCAATCAATTTTTTCAACAGGGGCCTCATTTTTCGACAATAGTTCTTTTAGTTATCAGGTTCGTGGCGTGATTATTGCAAGAAGGAATCTGGGTTGCTGCATATGCTCTGGATTCTGCAGGATTTCTGCGGAATATCTCGTGTTAGCAATTTTTTATTACCTTCAATACTCTCGATGAATTCTTTGTAATTGTTTTATACGGCTGGCAGATTGCGCCAAATATCGTTCCTCGCATCTGAGTGCGAGGGTTTTCGGATTCGGACGCTGGCCCCTGGCTACAGCACATAGCCCGGGAGAGCGATACGCTTAGGAGCGTGTAACGATGAACGCTATTCAACATCTATCGCGTCGAAATTTTTGCCGTTATGCTGTTGGCGCTTCAGCGGCGGCACTCTTGACGGCCTGTACCCAGGGCACAACAACGCCATCGCCCCAAAGCTCAGCGATGCCCTCAGCTTCAACGAATCCCACGGCCTCAATAATTCCCACCCGTCCCCCTGCCCAGATCGCGCCCACAACTGGGGCAACGCCGCAAGCAGCGGCGACGCCGAGCGCCGCCGTGCCAGCGGGCAAGTTCACCACCCCGCAGGGCCGCAACTTGCCTGATGACGCTGCCCCACTGGAAAAGCAGGTACTCTATGATGTCGGCGGCGAGCCAAAGCACCTTGATGTTGTTCGCGATCTCTACAGTGCGGCAGCAGTCCTCAATTATGGTGGCGAGCCACTCCTCCGCCTGAATGAGAACTATGACATTGTTCCAGCTCTGGCAGAGTCATACAAAGTTGGGCCAGGCGCAGAATACGTGGACTTTGTTATTCGCAAAGATGCGAAGTGGAGTGATGGCACCCCAATCACCCCCGAGGATTGGATCTTCACCTTCCGCCACGCCGCTGATCCAAAACTCGATAATCCCTGGGCGTTCTTCTACTACGCGATTAAGGGCGTCAAAGCCGCCAAAGAGGGCAAGGGGCCACTCGAAGCTATCGGTGTTGAAAAAGTTGATGAGCGCACCGTACGAATCTATGGCGAAGGGCCAGCCCCGCAAATCCCTGCCCTAATGACGTATCAGGGTTCCGTGCCTGCCCCCAAGCACCGCGCCGAAAGCGACCCACTGCATTGGGCAGACTCAGCAGAGGGCTTCGTTTCTTCGGGGCCATACAAACTCACCAAGTGGGAGCACAACCAGCGGATGGAATGGGAGATTAACCCTTTCTATAATGGCCCACACAAGCCCGGAATCCAGCGCGTTTCGATCCAGCTAGTGAGCGCAGCACCAGGCGCACCATCGACCCTCAATGCCTTTCTGAATAAAGAGGTCGATATGCTGGCGTCGTTGGATCAGTCGCAACTACCCCAGGTAAAGGCGAACCCGGAGTTAAATAAACTCCTGCACTCGTTCAACAATTTCGAAACCAAGTATGTCTCCTTCGACACCTTTAACCCACCGTTCAATAACCTCAAGCTGCGACAAGCGCTCTCGCATGCCGTTGATCGTGATACCCTCTGCAAGAATGTCTTGCAAGGCACGGCGGTACCTGCCTATTCAATGTTGCCCCCAGGCTTCCCCGCCTACAATGCTGAACTGCGCTCGATCCAGAACTTTGATCCCGCCAAGGCGAAAGCACTCCTGGCCGAGGCCGGCTACCCAGGGGGCAAAGATGCCAGCGGCAACCAGCTCTCGCTGGAGCTTTCGTCTGAGGGTGGCGATATCAAAACCCAATTCCTGCAAGACCAGTGGCAACAGTTGTTGGGAATCAAAGTCACGATTAAGCCACTGGAAGGCACCGTCTGGAGCGCCCAGCGCCGAGCCCACGCTATGCCGCTCTTTATCAATCGCTACGAATATGACTACATTGACCCTTCCAATCTGCTCACCTCGATCTGGCAGGCCACGAGCGAAAAGGGCGCACCAACGAATACCTGGAAGAACGACAACTTCGATACGTTGGTGACAAATGCTGGGAAAGAAGGGGATGCCCAGAAGCGCATCGCGCTCTATCAGCAAGCAGAGAAGATCCTGGTAGAAGATGTCGGGGGCATCTTCCTCGCACACAACGTGATTTATCAGGTTTGGTGGCCGTATATCACCGGGATCAAGCCCGATGAGACTGGTAATGTCGCCTTCCACTATCTCGATATCTCGCGGTTCCAAATGTATGTGCGCAACGATGTAGACCAATACCGTAAGGCTCGCTAAGGCAGTGCGCACTCTAAGGCTGAAATGCTGAAGCGCGTAAGGGCAGTTTGCTGATAGATACCAGTGGCGCAGCTTCAGGATGCGCCACCGGGCCACCACTTTCAGCGGCTGTCGAGCATCGATGGGGTTATGAAGACACTACTTGACGTTACTCACCTGACAACGCAATTTCAGGTCGATGAAGGGATCATTCATGCCGTCGATCAGGTATCGTTCGCGATCCAGGAGGGCGAGGTGCTGGGGATCGTTGGTGAATCTGGCTGCGGCAAAAGTGTCACCGCGCTCTCCTTGATGCGCCTGATCGCCGAGCCAGGACGTATTGTCGCTGGCACAGCACAATTTGCAACCGACAACAAGGTCGTCGACCTGCTCACACTATCGCAGTCGGCATTAGCCCAGATTCGGGGCAACGAGATCGCGATGATCTTTCAAGATCCGATGACCTCACTCAATCCTGTACTGACGATTGGTTATCAGGTCGCCGAACCACTCAAACTGCATCGTGGCTTATCGGATCGCGCGGCCAGGGAACAGGCGATCCAACTCCTTGAGCGCGTGGGGATTCCCGATGCCGCCAATCGCCTGGGCGATTACCCCCATCAGTTTTCTGGCGGAATGCGACAACGGGTGATGATTGCAGTAGCGTTGTCCTGTCGCCCCAAGCTGATCATCGCTGACGAACCAACAACGGCGCTGGATGTCACCATTCAGGCGCAAATTATCGATCTGCTACGCGAATTACGCGATGAATTTGGTACAGCATTGATCATCATTACCCACGACCTGGGGATCATTGCGGAGATCGCGGATACCGTCGCGGTGATGTACGCGGGGAGAATTGTCGAGATGGGCAAGGTGCGGGAGATTTTTGCCCGCCCCCAACATCCCTACACTGCCGCCCTGCTCGCAGCCATTCCACGCCTGACCCACTGGCCTGAACGCTTATCGACGATTGAGGGCGCGCCACCAAACCTCTTGGCAGAGCCACCAGGTTGTCCATTCGAACCACGCTGTAACCGCCGTATTCCAGCGTGCCGCACCACCAGCCCGCCGCTCGAACCGATCTTCCCTGAACATCAGGTTGCCTGCATCGTGGCCCAGGCAGAAAGGGCGGCCCATGTCTGAGCAACTACTTGAAACGATCGATCTGGTCAAACGCTTCCCGATCAAACGCGGCTTTCTGGGCCGCCCAGGGGCAACCATCACCGCCGTCGATCGCGTTAGCCTGACGATTGGTCAAGGGGAAACGCTGGGACTGGTGGGTGAATCAGGCTGCGGAAAATCAACACTGGGTCTCACGTTGATGCGCCTGTATGAACCAACCAGTGGGCGGGTTCTTTTTGCCGGTCACGATCTGACCGCGCTGAAAGGTGAGCAGTTCCAGCGATTGCGCCCGCAACTCCAGATGATCTTTCAGGACCCATTTGCCTCAGTTGATCCCCGCCTGACTGTCGAGCAGATCATTCGCGAACCGTTAGACATTCATCAGGTTGGGAGCATGGCCGACCGCCGCAAACAGGTGCGGCATCTCGCTGATCTCGTGCGACTCCCAACCAATGCCTTACGGCGCTATCCCAGCGAATTCTCTGGCGGGCAGCAGCAACGGATTGGCATCGCGCGTGCCCTGGCCCTACGCCCCAAACTCCTGATCTGCGATGAGCCTGTTTCATCCCTCGATGTCTCGGTGCAGGCACAGATTCTCAACCTGTTGCGTGATTTGCAGGATGAGTTTCAGCTATCCTATCTTTTTATCTCGCACAATATTGCGGTGACAGCCTTCATGAGTCGGCAGATTGGGGTAATGTACCTCGGACGCCTGGTTGAGCTTGGCCCAGCGAAAGCGATTGTCACCGAGCCTCGGCACCCCTACACTCAGGCGTTATTACGGGCGGTGCCAGAGCCAGACCCTGCACGACCAAAACGCCTGAGGGAAATGACTGGCGACGTACCAAGCCTGATTGCGCGGCCCACTGGTTGCCCGTTCCATCCACGCTGCCCACTCGCCCAGGCGATCTGTACAGTCGAAGAACCACAGTTACGCACGATTGCGCCAGACCATCAGGCTGCCTGTCACTTCGCATAGGTGTTGGAGGAGCAATGACCCGGTATATCGTCACGCGAATAGTTGGGCTACTTGGTGTTCTCCTGGCTGTATCGGCCATTACCTTCTTCCTGATGCACTCTATCCCTGGTGGCCCATTTGATGTCATGGGTGGTGATAAGGCCGTGCAGATCCCCGATGACGTTAAACAGCAACTGCTGAAGCTCTATGGCTTAGACAAACCGCTTTGGGAACAGTATCTGCTCTTTCTCCGTAATGCTCTGCGCCTTGATTTTGGCTACTCATTCAGCAGTAGTGGGCGCACCGTGCTCCAGATTATTGCAGCTCAATGGCCTTACTCGATCCAGCTTGGCCTGCTCACCCTGGCCTTCTCCCTGCTCGTCGGCCTCTTTCTGGGGATCACCGGGGCCGTCAAGCGGAATACCTGGATCGACAACCTTGGTACTGGCGTATCGATCTTCTGCATGGTGATGCCGAGTTTTGTGCTAGCCGTACTCTTGCAATTTGTCTTCGCCGTCAAACTCCATTGGGTACCCACTGGCGGCTGGGAGAGCCCCCGCCAGTGGATCTTGCCAGTAATCGCAAACTCGCTCGGGCCAATTCTGACGTTACACCGCTACACGCGTGGGTCAATTCTCGATGTCCTTGATGCCAATTATGTCCGCACCGCCCGCGCAAAAGGGATGAGCGAATTGCGCGTACTCACCGTCCACGTCTTTCGCAATGCGCTGATGCCACTGGTTACGGTGGCGGGGCCGATGATTGCCCATCTCGTCGTTGGCTCGTTCTTTATCGAGAGTATCTTTCGGATTCCGGGAGTCGGTTTTTACTGGGTCAACGCGATCTCTAAGCGTGACTACCCGATGATTATGGCCTCAACCGTAATCTGGACAGCCTTGATTAGCCTGACCTATATGTTGACCGATATTGTGTACACCTGGGTCGATCCACGAATCAGATTGGTAAAGGAGCAGTAGGATGGCGGCAGTCGTTGACGTAGAACCAGGGATTTCGCCAGCCGAAGAACGCGGGAGTGGGTCGTTCTCTCGGGCCTGGGTGCGCTTTCGCCGCAATAAGGCGGCGATTGCGGCGGCGATCTTCATTGTGCTGCAATTTCTGGTGGCGATCTTTGCCCAATGGCTTGCGCCATACAACCCGTATCAAGGCGACTACACCGCTACCTGGCAACTGCCTTCGTCTACCCACCTGCTTGGCACCGACGACCTGGGGCGGGATCTGCTCAGTCGGCTCATCTATGGGGCGCGGGTTTCTCTCGCCGTTGGCGTAATCAGCCAACTCGTTTTGCTCTTTATTGGGATACCGATCGGCGCGGCGGCGGGGTTGCTGGGCGGCTGGTTCGATTATCTGGTACAGCGGGTCATCGATGTCTTATCGTCGCTCCCCACTCTCCTGTTCTACATTCTCCTACTGGTTACGCTAGGGGCTGGCTTCAAGAATATCATCCTGGCAATGGCGCTGACTGGGTGGATGGGCATCGCCCGCATTGTGCGCGGACAGGTACTTTCCCTGAAAGAGACCGACTTTATCCGCGCCGCGCGCGCGATGGGCGGGAATACGCGCCACATTATTATGGTGCATCTGATCCGCAATACGATGACACCAGTCATCGTCACGGCAACGCTTGGCGTACCGGGTGCGATGTTCGCGGAAGCAGGCTTGAGTTTCCTGGGGTTGGGGATCGCCCCGCCAGAAACGTCGTGGGGGCAGATGATTGGGGCCTACCAGCAATATATCCAGACGTTTTGGCACCTTACGGTCTTCCCCGCGCTGATCCTCGCTATTACCATGCTGGCCTGGGTTATTCTCGGCGACGCCTTGCAAGATGCCCTGAGCCCTTCGGCGCGGCGCTAGCAACAGATTGCGCCGATTAGCGCGGCCCTGGTAGAATCGCGTGCAGTAGGAATACTCAAACAGCGGCAATCGTGGTGTTTCGGCAGAAGGAGAGTCCAATGCGGTGCCTATTGAAGTGGATGACGAAAGAACAGTGCTTCAATAGGAGTATCGTAGATGGGGATCGTCAATATTGGCATTCTGGCCCACGTAGACGCTGGTAAAACCACCCTTACTGAACGGATTCTTTTCGAGACAGGCTTCATCAAAGCCCTCGGCAGTGTTGATAAAGGCACCACGCAAACCGATACCCTAGCCTTAGAGCGCAGCCGTGGCATCACAATCCAGGCGGCCGTTGCCTCGTTTCAGTTACACACGCATACCATCAACCTCATCGATACCCCTGGACACGCCGACTTTATCGCAGAAGTCGAGCGATCCCTACGCATTCTTGATGGGGTGGTGCTCGTGATCTCCGCTGTTGAGGGGGTGCAACCGCAAACACGGCGGCTGGTTCACGCGATTCGGGCAGCGCGGCTGCCACTATTGATCTTCATCAACAAGATTGATCGGATCGGAGCGCGGGACCAAGGGGTACTGAACGACATTCGCCAGAAGCTTGATCTCCGCATCGTGCCATGCACAGCACCAACTGGCCTCGGAGAACGTTCCGCAACGGTAACGGCAGCGGATCGTACCGCGTCCGCCTGGCAAGAGCCAGTGATTGACCTGCTGGCAGAAACTAACGAACAGGTGATCGCGGAGTTTGAGCGCACTGATGGGCAACTGAGCCAGGAGTTCATTACCGCTGCCCTGTGTCGCGCCGTGGTAGATGGCGAGGTGGTTCCCGTCTACTTCGGCTCGGCAATTACTGGCGTGGGCGTTCCCGCGTTACTGGCTGGGATCGAAGAATGGCTTGCAACTGATAGTGTGCCAGCAGGCGAACCAGTGAGCGGCCTGATCTTCAAGATCACCCGTAAAGGATCGGGCGAAAAAGTGGCCTACATCCGCCTCTTTACAGGCCATCTGGCAGTGCGTCAGCGCGTCATTTTGCACCGCCAGAATCGTTTCGGCGAGACAGAAGCGTTTGAGGAACGGATTACGGGGATCGACCGCTTTACCGCTGGCACCGCAAATCAGGCAGAGCAGGCGAGCGCGGGGGAAATCGTGATCGCGCATGGCCTACGCACCGCCCAGATCGGCGATTATTTCGGCGAGGCCACTGCCTGGGCGCTGCGGCAGGGACGGGCATTCCCAGCCCCAGCCCTGGAAAGCGTGGTTCAGCCCAATGACCCAGCGCAGATCGCACAACTACGAACTGCGCTGGAACAAATGGCTGAACAAGACCCGCTCATTGCCCTGCGCCAGCGGAACGATGCGGGCGAAGTATCAGTGCGCCTCTATGGTGAAGTGCAAAAAGAGGTGTTGCTGGACACCCTGGCCCAGGAATATGGCATCGGCGTTACCTTTGGGCCAAGCCAGACGATCTGTATTGAACGCTTGGTTGGAACAGGCGAAGCAGCTTCGTATATAGGTCATCCCGATAACCCGTTCTACGCCACAATTGCCTTCCAAATCGCTCCGGCTCGCCCTGACAGTGGGTTGCACTACAGTCGCGAACTTGGTTCGCTGCCGCCCGCCTTCTACCGCGCGATTGAAGAAACGATTCACGAAACCTTGAAGCAGGGGCTATTGGGCTGGGAGGTGCCAGACTGCGCCGTTACCCTCACCACCACGGGCTATAGCTCTCCACTGAGTACGGCTGCCGACTTCCGCAACCTCGTCCCACTCGTGCTGATGGAAGCGATGCACCGCGCTGGGACGCTCGTTTGTGAACCGTTCGACGAACTACTGCTTGACATCCCTGCCGATACATATGGAGCGGTATGCAGCGCAGTCCTCAATGCCCGCGGCACCCTTCAGGATACCCAAACTGATGGCGAAACCAGTCGCCTGGTCTGCCTGATCCCCACTGCCGAATTGCGCGCCATCGAGCAGCAATTACCGCGCTTGACCCGCGGCGATGGTGGTTGGGAGTCGCACTTTGCAGCGTACATCCCGATCACCACCACTCCGCCAGCCCGCGAACGAGTTGGGCCTAACCCCCTGAATCGCCCGCATTATCTTGCTGAGATCGCCAGACTCTAAAAAATGACGGCACGCAACAATAGGGCGCTTCCCAACGTTGGGAAGCGCCCTACAACAGTTCAGCATGGAAGTATCGGTGATTATTGTTGCTTGCGCCGTCGCCGGAGTACTGGCGCTAACGCCGCTGCCGCTGCCACAATGGGCGCAGCAACCAACCACGGTTTCGCCCCGTCATCAGTGCCACCAGCCCCGGTATTTGGCAGGCCAGGTGTGACCGAAGGGCTCGCCGAAGCTGCTGGGGCCGGAGTGGCAGAGGCCACCGGCACAGCAGAGGGCATCCCCGAAGGGGCAGGAGCCCCAGAGGGTGGGGGGCTGCCACCCGGGCCACCGGGCCCACCATTACCGCCTGGGCCACCAGGTACCTGGGTATTTGTTGAGGTACTGGCAATCCCCACGGTCAACTGCACGAGATACCCATTGATTGGGTCGCCAGTGACAGTCGCTATTTGCAGGCTATAGCCATCACTGAAAATATTGTCAGTTTCCAGGGTGATCTGCGAAAGATTGCGGACGCTCTGCTCATACCCAGCCGTGGCGTAGGCAACATCGCAGACATCTTTCGGTAACGCGAGCTGGGTCGTGTGGACCGCATTCGCCGAGGAAGTCGCCTGCTCTAATGAAGGGTAAATCTCGAAGTGGACGTGCGGCCAGCGGCCTGAGTAGCACGCGGGGAAGATCGTGGTGTACCTGACTTTCCCTTCACCATCAGTCACCTGCACCCCGCGCAGATAATCCTCGTTCGTAACCCCATTGCTATAGAGCGAGTAGTTACCATTACGGTCGCAGTGCCAGAGATAAATGGCATAGTTTGCCAGAGGTTGGCAGTCGCCATCGGTCTGCACGAAGGTGAGTTCCAACGTCGTGGGAATCCCCTGCGCCGTATTCTTCGTCGTCAGACTGGTGCGAATATCACTGCGAACAATTCCCGAAAGGGTCAGCGCGTTCAGCGCCTGACTGGAGGCTTGAGAGCCATCTGCTGGATATGGCCCTGCGGTCTCCTGCGGAATCTCGGTGACACAGGCTTCGGCAGCAGCGGCAATTGTGTTCACCGTCCCCAGCGGGCCAGCGCTCACCCCAGCCAACAACACCCCAATACCAACTGCGCCCATCTTCAGAATCTGCCGCCGTTCAAGCGGTGAGCGCACCCACATTGCGAGATCTGCCTGCAACCCAAGATCATTGATATCTGGTTCCTCGTGTCCGTGTCCATGCTGATGTGCATGTTGCGTCATTGGATTACTCCTCCCTGATAGTGGCCCAAACCGCACCAAAGTTCCGACGAAGTAGATCTGCCGTCTTGGTTTCACCTGACGCGCTCTACATCCGCGTCATAGTGCTACTGTAACGACTGACAATGAAGAAAACGCAGACGAATTATGAAGATACGGTAAAGGTTTGGAGGCAGGCCCGATGAGCGTAGCAGTACCTGAGTTGCCAAGCAGATCATGCCTAGCGAAATACGAGCAGCGATAAAAAGTGTGCTTTTGTCAGCGTAGTAGGGCGCAGAGCAGTATGGCGAATTAGGCGCAGAGAAGGAGCACCCTTGCCGAATAGTTCGGCAAGGGTGGTTCCTCATTAGGTGAGAGATTCGGTGTAATGATCACGCTGTTTTATGGAACACGATCCACATTGAAGTGGCTATCAAGGGCCAGCCAGAAGACCTGGGCGATCCATTGCCGGGCAGCAGGAGTATTCCAGTCAGTCCACGACTGCCCCGCGGTGGCGCCGGGGATCTGGTGCCCGACATAGTGGACATAGGTGGTGACATCGGCCTCATGCCCCGTGCCGTTCAGGACGCCACCATAGAGGGCGGGATCCGCGGCTTGTTGCTGCCAATATCCCTCGGATACCATCGAACGAGTGATCAGGCTGATCGCCTGGGCGTGGCTAACAGGCTCCGTGGGGCGGAACGTTCCATCGCCATACCCCTGGGCGATCCCTTTCGCCGTCAGGATCCCAATCGCGTGCCACAGTTCGTTGTCGATACTGCCCTGATCAGTGAAGACGTTTGCACTCGGCTGATTCTGCCATTCAAACGTGCGCACCAGGATCGCCGCCAGTTGCGCTCGCATCACGGGGTCATTCGGCCCATAACAGCCGTTTACATAGCCCTTGATAATTCCCCGCGCCGCTAGCTCCTGAATTGCATGGAGATAGGTGGTACTTGCATCAACATCACAGAAGGCGACATCAGACATAAACTTCGCGCTGATCGTATGGGGAGCGTTCATCGTAATGGTCAGATTCGGGTTGTACCAGCCATCCTTCTGGAGTATATGGGCAATATCCGTTGCGCCACCATCGACCACCCAGCCTACAAATCGATAACCAGGTGCCGCAGTAGCGGATAGGTTCACTTCCGTACCAGGGGCATACGCTGTTGTACCTGACGGGGTAACAGTACCACTGCCCTCAACGGTCGTGGTCAGATTGACGAGCATGCCACCCGTTGACAGCGTAAAGTTTGCAACGAGTGTGTGATCGACGCTCATCACAACAGTGATGGGGTTAGCGGTACCCGCTGGTGCCCCATCCAAGGTCCAGCCGCTAAAGACGCTCCCTGCTGCGGGTGCCGCAGAGA
Organism: Chloroflexia bacterium; assembly: GCA_039810045.1. Taxonomy (GTDB): domain Bacteria; phylum Chloroflexota; class Chloroflexia; order Thermomicrobiales; family CADCWN01; genus CADCWN01. The sequence continues at coordinate 24,171 of JBDHWF010000006.1, read as the reverse complement.
CACTTGCGGAAGTAGCGCCCGACTCAGCACTATAGCGTGAGGAGCCATTGGGCGTGACGGTACCAGTCCCAGTGCCCGCCGTGGATGTCGTCAGGTTAGCATAGCGTAATTCAAATGCGCCAATATCACAGACTGCCTGTTGTGGCCTGGAGATCGCCCGTTGATCAACATTGTTCACCATGCCTGTGCCGGTTTGAGCGCAAAGGCTGGCGTTTGCCGTATCAACTGCGGGGCTGGTTGCGAGCAACGCAATAGTAGGGGTTGGCCCACCGTGATCCTGCAAACCCGCCGAATCGAGACCAGCCGCCCCTGGCGCTACAACCTGGTCATTATTGGTGCCACCCGGGAAGCAGGTGTAGTCATCGGCCAGATTATTACCCAAATCGGTGATCTTGATGGTATCTGGAGTGTCAAATTGTCGCTTACCGCAGTTGACTGCGCTGTTGGGAACGGCATTGGCCAGAATGGTATTACCCAGCGTCGCCACACCACTCATCGCCTGAGCCACCGGGCCAGGGGCGGCGACACTCGCCGCAGATTCTTCTGCGCGCAAGGAGGGAAGGGCCGCGCTAAAGAATAGTCCTGCCATCGTGTTAGCACTGATCGTACTATTCGTAATAGTGCCCGTTGAGTTTGGGGAGAAAGCTACGCCCACACCATTCGTTGTCAACGTACTATTCGTGATCACGCTTGTTGTAGGATTTTCTGAATTGATGTAGCCAAAGTACACTCCTTGACCATTATCGGTGAGTGTACTCCTATTTATCGTAATGTGAGCACCTGAACCGGTCCGAATTCCAGAATCATTGTTGCGCAGGATACTCTCATTCAGGGTTAGATAGGAAGGAACTCCCAACCATGCCCCGCCATCACCAGGATCATACGAACCACCGTAGATACTGATAGCAGACCACATATCACTGGTTGAGACAGTGAGCAGCGCCAGTGTCAGGTTGCCGCCAACATTGGCGGTAGAGTCGAAATCAACGATGAAGGCATCATCATTCGCACTATTAATGGTTAGCAGATCTGCCCCAGGACCAGGCCCAGTTATCGTAATCTCCGAAATGACCGTTGGTAGGGCTGCATTCAGGTTAATCGTGCCAGTCACTCCTGTGCCAAACGTAATAGTATCCGCACCCACCGTATTATTGGCGGCGCAAATCGCTTCACGTAGACTGAGGAGGTTATCAGCACCCGGGAGATCGCTAATCAGGACGGTAGAATCGCAATCAGTGAGCCCATTCGCATCGAACGAACACCCGTTGTAGTGACGATGATTCCCGCAGCTCGAGCAATCTCACTTTGCATAAAGAACATGCTCAGACTACTGATGATCAGCAGACTGACGATTACCAACCACAGTCATCGACTGGGAACTGAACGCATCTGCTTTCTCCTCCACTAGACGCAACTTCTGCCGTCAGTATTAGGATATTGCCTAAAAACAGTGTCAGTATCTCCCACTACTATAGGGCCTGGTATACTCCAAAAGTACTAAGTTATCTCAGGTACTAGCAAGTACGTATAGCGGGGTGAAGTGAAAGTAAAACCAGGTCACGATTCCCGTGACACTCATTGCACAGCGTATTCCTCACAGGCGCACGCCACTTGATCGCCAACCGCTACGGCCCCGATCAGGATCAACTATCGAACCTATCGACCGCCGCAAAGCCTGCAATACCGTCTGTCTTGCGAGACACTGCTAACTAGAGTGTCTCGCAAGACAGGCGGTATCCAACAGCTACACTTCCGGTTCCACGATACGCCTACGCGATGACTCAGAAATACCGTCCGCTAGCAAGTTTGGCGCATAGGCCCTCGCTCACTGCTTCAGATCAGCCTGATATTCGTTGCGAATCGTGTCGCCACCACGGCTCTTCCAATCCTTGATCACACTATCGAGGGTATTCAAGGCCGCCCTGCCGGAGATGATCCCGTTGAAACGGTCGTTGAGGAACTGGTTCAGTACCGTATTCTGCTTAATTGCTGTGGCCGAATACGCCGACATCACGGGATTGTCGACCCCGATCGCCAGGATCTCTTGCAGCTTCCCTTGCAGATATGGCCCATCATCAGGCTTGGCTGGGTAGTAGCAAACCTGAGCACCGTCGGCAAGATTTTCGAGGATGGAGACTTCGGCCTTCCCTTTTTCGGTGGCCTGCAAGGTCCCCTGGGGGGTCTTGGTATAATGAACCCCCTCAATCCCAAAGGTGGAGAAGACATACTCCTCACTGCCGAATGGTGCCGAATACCAGTTAGTAATCCGCAGCAACTCCTTCACCCGTTCGGGATCTTTCCCCACCTTCGCGGGAATTGCGACAAACCCCTGGAACCCGCTGGTATTGAACGTGTTCGCCTTACCACCATCGTGACCTGGGGGGACGAGTACATCGATATCAATACTCGGGTTGACCTCAATGGCCTGCGCCCGCAGCCCAGGAATCCCCGCGATCCCATCGCCATAAGCGCCAAACTTTCCAGCGATAATGTCATTTTTTGCCTGCGTTACGGCAGAGGTCGTCACCTGTGGATAGTAGAGGCCAGCTTCATAGAGACTGCGGGCGAAGGCCAGCGCCTGGGCAAACTCAGGGGTTTCAACATAATAGGTGAGTGTACCATCAGCATTCTTCCGCCAGTCGTTCGGCGCGCGGAACATCTGCTGTAGGAAGGTAAGGTTGTATGGATCAGTCTGTTGCCCACCAAAGCCCCAGGTATTCTGCTGCCCATCACCATCAGGATCTTTGGTGGTAAATGCCGTCAAGAACTGGCGAAACTCGTCGGCATTGGTTGGTTGTTGCAGCCCAAGTTTTTTCGCCCAGTCCCGCCGATAGGGAAGCGAGCTGCTGGTGAAATACCGGGAGCGCGGCACCCCATAGATCTTCCCTTTGATCTTCACATTGTCCCAAAGCTCTTTGGGCAGGATCGCCAGATTCGGGTACTCCTTCAGTGCATCGCCCGAGAGATAGGAAGTAAGATCAGTATAGGCCCCTTGCTGAATTGGCAGTGCATACTGATCAGGGCTAAAGAGCACCGTCAGATCGGGAATCTCACCACTAGCGGTCACGCTAGCCAACTTCTCCGTATAGGTAGCAGCGGGAACAATTGTTGGTTCGATAATCGCGCCCAGGCGTTTCTCAAACTCCTGCCAGAAGGTGTTTTGGTCACGTGGCGCTGGCGGCGCAGCATAAGAAATCTGGAACGTGGTGAATTTTCCACCTCGTCCCGGAACACTGTTGACTGTCTTGAATGGCGTTGGCAGTTTCGTATACGCATCAGGGACGCGCGGGGCTGGCGAGGGAACTTTCCCATCAATGATCACCGGGCTACCAACCGGGGACACGGCTACGGCAGGCGTGCTGCTGCCAGTCGCGGCGGTCGCACGCGCAGTGCCAGCCGCAGATGCTGTTGGGGCTGCGGTCGTTGCCTGCGGAGCAGTAGTGGGGCGCGGGCTACCGCTGGCACTCGCCGCGCTAGCCGTTGTTGCACTGGCAACGGCGGCAGTGCTTCCGGGCGTTGGGGCAGTGCCGCCACAGGCAGCAAGGCTAGCCAAGCCCGTAATCGTCAGCGCCCCACCACACAAGAAGCGCAACACCGTGCGACGCGAATACTTATCGACGTCAGAAGTGGCTGCTGCCGAATGCTGCTCGATTGAACGGTGATTGTTGCTCATGAGTCTTCACCTTTCTGTTCCTACTACTGCACACATGACGACACCCTATCCCTTAATCGCGCCAGTCAGCACCCCTTTCGTAAAGTATTTCTGGAGGAATGGATAGACCAGCAGAATCGGCACCGTCGCGATCACCAGGATCGCCATCTGCAACGTCTGCACTGGTGGCGGTGGCTGACCTGGATCGACGACTGTCGGTATGGCGCTACCCTGCAAGACATACTGGCGTAACACCACCTGAATCGGCCATTTACTCGTATCATTGAGGTACAGGATGGCATTGAAAAAGCTATTCCAGATCCCTACCCCGTAAAAGAGCGCAACCACGGCAAGCACTGCTTTCGAGAGTGGCAGGGTGATTTGCCAGAGGATCTGCCAGTCAGACGCACCATCGATCCGGGCAGCCTCCAGTAATTCACGCGGGATATTCATGAAGAAATTGCGGAGGATAACGAGATTGAACGCCCCGATCAAGCCAGGAAGGATCAGAGCGGAGTAGGTGTCGAGCAGCCGCAATTCTTTCACCAAGAGATAGTTCGGAATGATCCCCGGAGAAAAAAGGAGTGAGCCAAGGGCGATAAAGAGGACGATCCGTGACCCTGGCACATTCGGCTTACTCAGCCCGTAGGCCAGCATGATCGTCGCCACCATCTTCGCCAGGGTGCCAAAGAGCGTCAGGCCCACACTAACCTGCAAGGCCCGCAGCACGACGCCCCCTTCCAGCACTGCCCGATATGCATCGAGTGTTGGGTTCTTCGGCCAGAGAATCAGGCCACCGCGAACCGCATCGTTATATGAGGAAAAACTGACGGCAATGACGTAAACAAACGGAAAGAGCATAATCACGGCAATCGCCGCCAGGATCAGCGCTTTGCTCACCTGCGCTAGCGGACTGGGAGGTTCCATCCAGATCGGGCGCGTGGTCCGTTTTGCTTGGGTCGTCACCAGTTCAGCACTGAAGTCGTTACTTGCCATCAGACTAAAAGACTCCTTCCTCGCCAACGCGCTTGGCGATCCAGTTGGCACCAACTATCAGGACTGTACTGACAACGCCGCGCACCAGGCCAACGGCAGTGGCGAACCCCCAGTCGCCACCTTGGATCCCACGAAAATAGACAAATGTATCCAGAACTTCGGCGGCTTCCGGGCCAACGGCCCCGCGCTGGAGAAAATACTGTTCAAAACCAACCGAGAGCATACTGCCCAGGCGGAGAATCAGCAGGAGGACGATAATGTGCCGAATCCCCGGCAAGGTGATATGCCAGAGTCGGCGAAACCCTTTCGCCCCATCTAGTGCCGCCGCTTCATAGAGTTGCGCATCGATCGTGGTGAGCGCCGCCAGGAAGATAATCGTTCCCCAGCCCACCTCTTTCCAGATACTTTGCATCACCACCAGTGGTTTAAATAAGGCGGCGTTGTGCATGATATCGAGCGGTGGTAGACCCTGTGTCCGCAGGATCTGGCTGATGAAGCCCGCTCCACCAAATATCTGCTCCCAGAGCGAGATGATGATCACCCAGGACATAAAGTGGGGCAGGTAAACGATGGTCTGCATGACCCGCTTCACGCGATCACTCAGGATCGAGTGCAGGAGCAAGGCCAGCAGTAATGGCGCAGGAAAGGAGAAGATCAACTGTAGCAGTTCGATCTGAATGGTATTTCTCAGCGCGATCAGGAAGTCGGGGTCAGTAACAATCTTGCGAAAGTTATCGAGACCAATCCAGGGTGAATCGCGAAAGCCAAGAAATGGTGAATAGTCTTGAAAAGCGATCACATTGCCGAGCAGTGGCAGATACTGAAACAGGAGAAAGTAGATCAGGCCCGGAATGATGAAGAGATAGATCCAGCGTTCCCGCCAGATCGCCTGCCGAAGGTTCATTTTCTTGCGCGCTGGAATAGTCAATGCGGGCGACAGCCCTGGCTGTGCTTTCTGCGATATCCTCATCGCAACGACTCCTCATCTTGTGGAAGCTGTAGGCTGCGCCAGTTCATCGTGCCACCGCACCTGCTGAACGAAAGAGAATCACGCCAGTATTCCCAGCCAACTGCGGTGTGGTAACGGCTGTACCAGCTGGGGTAAACCAGCGCCCATCAGCGTCAAATACGCGTGCTTCTGGGGTGGGGTTGACGGCCACAAGGGCTTCAGTGTAGTGACGATAATAGATACCGTTCCGTTCCTCGTGGGGGCCAAGCGCTGGGCCAAGGGGGGTTCGCCAGAGCGCGGGAATCGGCCAGTTTGGGCCAACCTGCCCAACTCCAGGCGTCTTGCAGTAAACACTGAACGTGCAGGTCGGTCCTTTGCCAAGCAGAAATGTCGCCAGACTGTAGAGGATTGTGCGCTCAATCTGCTCCGGGGTACCAGCACCGGGCTTGTGTTTCGTAAAGCATTGCACCAGTTTTTCACGCCCTGCCGCATCAACAAGCGCCAGCAGATCATCGCGCCACGCAGCAGGTGAACGGAATTGGTCAATCGCCATCCCAGTGCCGTGGACAAATCCCTCGAAACAGACCCCATCGGCCTCAGCCAGGAGCAGCGGATAATCGCGTTCCAGATAACGAGTACCCGCCTGCGCGCCGTTCATCAGCAAGATCTTCGAGTCGCCAATCGCTGCCTTGACTTGGGCGGCAAGCGCCCGTTGATCTTCGCGCCAGTCGTCATCAGTGTAGGTTTCGCCAGTGCGCGGATTAATCGCTGGCGCATTGCACATGGGGTAATAGACAGGTTGCACCAGATCAAGCCAGATGCCGTCATAGCCAAAGGTATCAACCTTGGCGGCGCAGGCGGCAGCCAGATAGGCGCGCCATTCTTCATGGCCTGGGTCAGTCACAAAGGAAAGAGGGAATTCACGATCGTAGATCAGTTCGCCTGCCGCATCACGGAGGAACCAAGCAGGATGCGCATTGAGCAGTGCCTGTCGCCCAGTGGGCATATTTGCCGTATTCAAGGCACTGGCGTAACTGAGCAAAACCGTCTCCTGATTTCGCGCTTTGATGGCACGAATGCGCTGATCTTCCTCCGCTAGCGGCCCGTTTGGCGGGAAGATGGTGAAGATCTGATCATAGTCAGCGCAGAACTGATCCCACTCCTGATCGGAGAAGATTGCCCCAACCCTGGTAAAGAGGCGGATATCACGCTGCTGCCCAGTCGAATGTTTGGCTGCTATCATTGCGATCATCTGTTCCTCGCTCGTTCCTCTCACCTTCTAATCAGGCCCCTGCATAACGAGTCCAGTGACCATCCCAGCGATGCGCCAGCGCAACCTCTTCATTCAGTTCGACACCCAATCCTGGTCGATCTGGTACGTCAAGGTAGCCATCCTGAATTGTCAGTTCTAAGGCTGGCTCAACCAGGTGATAGTGGTAGTCTGGTTCGCAGGGGAAGATTTCCTGAATCAGGAAATTTGGGATGGCTGCATCAAGGTGGACACTGGCAGCGGTATTGACTGGGCCACAACAGTTATGAGGCGCAACATAAATCTGGTAGGTGTGGGCCATCATCGCGATCTTCTTTGCTTCCAGGATCCCCCCGCAAATCCCGGTATCAGGCTGGATCACTGCCAGTGACTGATTCTCGATATATTCACGAAACCCAAAGGTGGTTGCCAGCCGCTCCCCTGATGCCAGCCGAATGGGTGATTGTTCAGCAACTTCGCGCATCATGGCGGGGTTAGCTGGATCAACTGGCTCTTCATAAAAGAAACAGTCGAACTCAGCGAGGCGCTTGCCCATCAAAATAGCTGTCGGCACATTCATACAGGCATGAGCCTCCAGGAGGATTTCCACATCAGGGCCAACAGCTTCGCGCACCGCTCGCACGCGATCAATCACGCCCTGCTGAATATCACGCTCGGCGTAGAGACCAGGGCCAACACGGCCCTTTTCTAGCCCCATCCAGGGGTCAAACTTCATTGCGGTATAGCCCTCAGTCACTGTCTTCGCCGCCGCCTCACCAAATGCTTCGGGGCGGCCATCAGCACGGGCCTGTACATACCAATTGTTCGCGTAGACGCGGATCCGATCGCGGCACTTCCCACCCAGCAGTGCCCAGACTGGGAGATTCGTGGCCTTGCCAAAAATATCCCAGCAGGCTTGTTCGATCCCAGAAATTGCCGACATGAGGGTAAGATTGCCCCCATTGCGACTCCAGAACGATTCGCGCATGATCGTCTGATACAGGCGCTCGATATTGCACGGATCATTGCCAATCAGAAAGGTTTCGGCGATCTCGCGAGCCATGATTTCGACGGCGAGCGTGCCAGTACTGTACGTTGCAGTGCATTCCCCAAGCCCAGTCACTCCTTCATCAGTGAACAGGCGAATAAAGATTGGCTTACGCCAATCACAATCAACAATCAAGGTCTCCATCGCTGTCACACGCATCGCCTATGCATACTCCTTTCTACCTGCACGCATCGGAAACATCCCACAATTGGGCAGAGGAATAGGCTGCTCAGTCCTGATCAATTTCTCGGAGCACGGCCAGCATCCCTGCTCGGGACTGCCGCACATGGAATTCCGCCGTAGCCCGAGCGAAGGCCGGGTCACCGCTGGCAAGGGCATTAATAATCATCCGATGCTGGAGATGCGAGACTTGTCCCGCACTGGCCCCATGCCCCAGGAAATACATTCTGCCAACTGCTAACGATAGTTCGAGATTGTGGTAGAGTTGGCCCAAACGCTGATTGCCAGAGGCTTCGATAATCGCCCGATGAAATGCCCGATCAAGTAACACCAGATCGCGTACCCGATCCATCTCTGGAACTGGCAAGCTATCCGCAACAGGGCCTTCTGGCTCGGGAAGTAATCTGGCCCCAAAGGCTGCCCAACATTCCTCTAGCTCCACCAGTTGTTCAGCAGTCAAATGTTGGGCCATTTGTTCAGCGGCGTAGCCTTCCAAAATTAGCCGGATGTTAAAACACTCCTCAATATCCTGTGGCGCGGGAGTGCTGACCCTGGCCCCCTGCCGGGGATTCATCACGACTAATCCCTCTTGTGCCAAACGGTCGAGGGCATTACGGGCTGGCGTCATACTGACCCCAAAGGCTTCAGCCAGCGCCCGCGTGGAGATCATCTGACCCGGAGCCAGCTTGCCATTGAGGATGGCATCACGCAGGTGCTGCTCAACCGAGGAGGTCAGATTCTGTGTGCTAATTCGCGGGAGGAGATCGGTAAGCGCAGTTGAATTATCCGTCATTACGCATCCTCGCTTCTGCCACAAGAACTGTTATCTGATGTATCATATCCATTGATAGTACCATCCCCTGATCCGATCTGCAAGCCCCTTGTTCTTGCCGTTATCAATCACGACAAATGCTTATATGCCATCTGCTTTCCCTTGTGATACCAAGGCGATCTTCCAGTTTAGCCACGCTCGCTTATCTGGCAGAAGGTGGAGGGGATAGGATCTTCCCTTGTCGACCGAAACGATGATATACTCCACTCTGTGACAACAGAGGATCGATTGGTTACATTGGAGGGAGGGTAATGGTGACTAAGCAGCAGTCGGCTGATCCGCGGCAGTGGCGGGGGATCTTCACGATTCCGTCAACGCCCTTCGATGAACGGGGCGAGATCGATTACGAAGGGCTGAAGCGCGTCGTCGATTTTTGTGTTGAGTGTGGCGCACATGGGATCGTTCACCCAGTCATGGCCTCGGAATTCTTCACCCTCTCTGATGCCGAGCGATTAGCGATGATCCCGATTGTTGTGGAACAGGTCGCTGGTCGTTGCCCCGTCGTGATTGGTGTCGCTGGGGTGGGTACCCCTTCAGCAGTGACCTTCACTCAGGCCGCCAGCGCCGCAGGTGCTGACGCGGTTATCGCGATGCCACCCTATGTGCAGCGCTACCGTGACGATGACGTGCTGCGCTATTACGAAGCGATCAGCGACGCAGCGGCAGTACCAGTCTTTGTCCAGAATGCTGGAGATTGGAAACCAGTCAGTCGAGACATCCTGTTACGGCTCGCCAGAGAAATTGAGCACGTCCACTTCATCAAGGAGGAGGTGCCACCTGCGACCCACAATATCCAGGCGCTGGTTGAGGCCAACGAGCCGCATATCTGGGGCGTCTTTGGCGGGATGAACTGCCGTGATCTCTTTGGCGAAATGCGGCGCGGAGCAGCAGGGAATATGCCTGCCGCTCCGTTCACCGACATCTTCGTGCAGATCTTCAATCTCTATGACGAAGGGAACGTTGAGGAGGCCGAAGCATTACACCGACGCTTGATGCCGCTGATTGATCGGGCTGGGCCAACGAAAGAGCAACTGGTCAAGCGCGGGGTGATTCAGTCCGCAAAGACCAGGGCGATTGTTGATCGGGTCTTCGATGATGTTGATCGACAGGAGCGCGACCGCATCTGGCCGGAGTTGGAGGCGGCCTTTCTCTGGCGGCCATAAGCAACTGGGAGATCAGCGCCAGCCTGTCGGAGTGGGCTGGCGCTAGCAGTGTTCCGTTAGCCGATCGTTGGAATGCTGCTTAGGCTTAGGCGATCCGAAACTCCGCAACCTTGGCGTCATCAATCGTGATCCCCAGGCCAGGGCGGTCGGGAATCGCCAGCCAGCCATCGACGTGGCAGAGTGGTTCGATCGCCAGTTCATCGCGGAAGCGATTCGGGGTACGATCCAGTTCCAAGAGTGGTTCAAGCGGGCGGAGCGCCTGAGTCGCTGGCGGTAACGCTGCCACCAACTGCAATGCGGCAGCGAGACCAATCGCGCTGCCCCAGACGTGGGGTAGATAGCGCACGCCATAGAGCTGCGCCAACGTCGCGATCCGCTGACATTCGGTGAACCCCCCGGTCGCGGTAAGATCGGGCTGGACAATATCAACGCCACGGGCGGCAAAGAGTTGATGGAAGCCAAACCGATTAAACTCGGCCTCTCCCCCCGCAATCGGCAGGTCAAGGGTGTGGGCGAGTTCCGCATACCCTGCCAGGTCTTCGGGAATGACAGGTTCCTCAAACCAGGCGATATCCAGCGAGGCAAAGGCCCGCCCCAGGCGTAGCGCAGTGACGCGGTCATAGGCATGGTTAGCATCGACCATCAGGGCAATATCGGGGCCAATCGCCGCGCGCACGGCCTGAGCGTGCCGCAAATCAGTTGCCGGATCGAGGCCAACCTTCAGCTTGATCGCCCGAAAGCCTTCGCTGACATACCCAGCCGCTTCCTCGACCAGGCCATCAGTGAAGTCGTCCTCCGGGCGGAAATAGAGCCCCGTGGCATAGGCTTGCACCCGTTCCCGGAAGCGCCCCCCCAGTAGCTGCGAGATGGACACCCCAAGCGCGCGCCCTTTCAGATCCCAGAGCGCAATATCGACCGCACTCAAGGCGTGGAGCATGACGCCACCGCGACCGCTATCGCGGGTGCGCGCATAAAGCTGTTCCCAGATTGGGGTGATATTGAGCGGGTTCTGACCGAGCAGGAGTGGAGCAAACAGATCATTGATAATCGTGGCGCTGGGGGTCGGCGGGCCATACGCTTCGCCCCAGCCGATCGTGCCATCATCGGCGGTAATCCGCACCAGCATGGCCGTTCGGCTGTCATACCACCATTGAGAGAAGCCGAAGGGGCGATCAAGGTGATGGCGCAAGACGAACGTGTCAACTGCTGTGATCCGCATCTCATCCCCGCTTTGGTGCGGCTGGTCGCGCAATCGCGACGGCAGGCCACCGCTGGGCCGGGTATTGCTCGGCCCGGGTCATCATACCATGCAGCAGCGTGGTTCGCAGCCGTTCCCGCACACTGGCATAGCTATGATCGGCAATCAAGTTGGTGAACTCATGCGGATCGTGCTGGAGATCATAGAGGGCACTCTGCCCAGAAACGCGCTCGATCAGCTTGAATTGCTGATCACGTAGGGTCCACTGGGTGCGTGGTGCGCCCGGTGTGGCGACAGGGGTATATTGTTCGGTGAATGTCGCTGCTCGCCAGTCAATTTCCTGTGGAGAACGTCCGGCAAGGAGGGGGTGTAATGAGCGGCCTGGGAGGAACGGCGGCAGCGGTACGTTTGCTGCCTCCAACCAGGTTGGCAAAAGATCAACAAGTTCAACCGCTGCCGTAGAGACGAGGCCAGCCTGACTGACTCCCGGCCAGCGAACGATGAACGGAACACGCATGGCGCTGTCGTAAAGACAGTATTTCGTGTGACCGCCACCCCGTTCGCCAAGAAGTTCCCCATGATCGCTGAAGTAGACCACCACGGTATTGTCAGCATAACCAGTCGCCTCTAAGGCCGTCAAAACTCGCCCTAACTGGGCGTCAACATAACTGACATTAGCGAGGTAGCGGGAGACCGATAGTCGCAGTTCTGCTGGCGTCATCGTGCCCCAACCACGAGAAGCGATCTCCGCCCGCAAGTGCGCATCATCTTCAATAAATCCTGATGGTGTGGCTGGGGGTAAGGGCATCTGGTCTGGATCGTAGAGGTCGGCATAATCGGCGGGAACCACATTGGGTGGATGGGGGCGGTCAAGACTCAGCAGTACACAGAACGGGCGACTGTCAGCGCGTTGCTGATGTTCCTGCAAGAACTGGATCGCCTCGTTTGCCAACCACGCCTCTGGCAACTGGTCGCCGTTCACCGGGGCAAGCGCGCCAATATACCCTTCTCGGCTCTCGCCACCCAAGCCAAAATAATCGAAGGTATTGCGCGGCAACCACGCCTCGCCAGCGGCAATCGCCTGATCATAATGGTGGTCAAACGGCCCATCGGTAGCCACCTCCAAGCTGGCGCGGAAGGTGAACCCCCGTTTATCGGGAACGTGTGCCGCTGGCGCACGCTGATTTTTCCAGTGCATCTTGCCGATGGCCGCAGTCAGGTAATCCGCTTCGCGTAGATGCATCGCCAGGGTTGGTACTGGTGGTTGATCAGGCCAGTAATGGGCATTGGTGAGAATCCCGGTCTGATATGGATAGAGCCCCGTAATAAATGAGTGTCGACTGGGTACACAAACTGGTAAGTTCGCTACTGCCTGGGTGAAACGGACGCCAGATTGCGCCAGACGGTCGAGGTTAGGGGTCTGGGCATACCCCATCAGCCAGGTCTGCGCCGCTGGCGGCAGGTGCTGGCTGGCACAGCCGAGGGCATCATGCCGATGTTGATCACTGATCAGAATCAGCAGATTGAGCGGTGGTTGATGACTCATCAGCACTCCAGTTTCAGCTTCAACGGCGCTGCCTAGTTCGACATCCGGGCAGCAAGGTCAGCATTATTGGGCAACGCTAAAACTTCCTCTAACCAGGCTTCGGCTTGGGGAAGCGACTTAGTGCGATGGTCCATCAGGACGCGGTAAAGGAGCATGGCCCGCCGACCACTGAGAAAAATTTCCAGGTTTTGCTCCATTTCCAGGATCCGGGGAGCGATCATCTGCACCATGATATTCTTGGGGATCGACGCGATTTGCAGCGGTTGCACCCCACTGGCACTGACAACCGCCGGCAATTCCACCACCACATCATCGGCAATTTCCGCAATCGCCCCACGGTTCGGGACATTGACCTGGAATGTCCCCCGATGATCATTCACCAGGGCGTCAATAATTGGCACGTGCAATTCACGGCTGGGTACAGCGGGAAAATGCTCGGTGATTGACGCCTGCTGGTCAGCAGCCAACTGCCCAACCAGGGCTGTTCGCTGTTGCCCACGAACGATATGTGGCTCAACTCTAGCGTGCTCATCATAAGCCTCACCACTGCCCACGCCATACCAGTATTGCTCAGTGGCGAGATCAGTGTGATACCACCAGCCAGTCTGCCGGGGAACCCCCGTGAAGCGTGGGGTATCGCCAATCGGCATCAGGCCATACAGCTGATAGAGATGAAAGGCGGTGCGCGACATCTGTGTATTGACCCCACGAGGCCGATAGCTCTCCCAGAACGATTCCGCTTTCGTCGCTAGCCACTGATCAATCAACGGATAAGCATCCTGACCGCGATAGCGAAAATGTGTCATCCAGATACAGTGGTTGACTCCTGGCACCTCGCAATAGACATCTTGCAGGTCAAGGCCAAGCTCCTGCACCAGATCTTCATAGCCATAGATCCCGTGACACAGCCCAATTACCTTGATCGTCGTCTGCCGACTGATCAGCGTGCTAATATCGAACACCTCGTTCGACGCCTGCAAGAGCCAGGCATTCGGACAGAGGTCTTCCATATCTCGCGCAATCTCAAGCGAAAGCGCAAATTGGCGAAAGGTATGCATACTGGGCGCATGGCGAAAGTAACCATACTTGTCTGAAACAACTTTTTCTTGCTGTACTGCCGCCTGCCCCCCAGCGAGTGAGGTGTTAATGACAAAATCGACGCCCTGCAACGCCTCGCGCCGATCTTGCGTTTTGGTGAAGGTGATATTCGCGCCCACTTCCCTGGCATAACGGGTAGCGACCGCGTGAATCGCATCCAGGCGCTCTTCGTCAATATCCATCAAGGCGATAGTGCTACCAGCCAGACTCTCAAAGAGACAAAAATCAGTCACTAACTTCATGGAGAATACGGCGCTCCCAGCCCCAATAATCGCCGCCTTGACTGCTGTAGGCATCGCTCAGTCCCTCTCATCAATTCATCGAACAACTACTCGGACGAACACCAGAATCTTCAGCGGATCAAATCGATTCTGTTATATCACAGCATTGCATTTCCCACAATACCTGCCTTGACAATCGCGAAATAGGTTCTATTCTACATCTACTGTTGTATCAGGATCGCCTGATCGGCGCATTCACCGCCACATGGCACGAAGGGAGAAATGAAATGACTGGGCCAGGACAGCAACCCGACAACGCGGATTCGCCCGCCACTGAGGTGGAACCAGCGCCAAAACGCCCGCAGCGGGAAAAAGGCGATCTGGGCTGGTTAGGGGCACCACATCAGCGCGCTGGTGGCTCACGCAGCACCGCCTTTTTTGGTACGCGCGGACGGGCGGGGGGCTTTACCCAGCGGGCGTTTACCAAGGCGATGGGGTTTACGCAGGATGATCTGGCGAAACCCGTGATTGGGATCGCCCAGACCTTCTCCGAGTTCAACAACTGCAACAGCCACTTTCGGCAACTGGCCGAGTCCGTCAAGCGCGGCGTCTGGCAGGAAGGGGGATTACCCCTGGAGTTTCCGACTATCTCGCTCGGAGAAGTCTATACCCACCCAACAACGATGCTCTTTCGCAATCTGATGGCGATGGATACGGAAGAGATGATCCGCGCCCAACCGATGGATGCCGTCGTCCTGCTCGCCGGATGCGATAAAACTACCCCAGCAGCGTTGATGGGGGCCGCTTCCGCCGATATTCCCGCCCTTCTGGTCAGTGGCGGGCCAATGCTCAATGGGCGCTATCGGGGGCAGGATCTGGGCGCTTGCACCGATTGCAGTCGCTTTGCTACCGCGCTCCGGGCGGGGACGATCAGTACGGAAGAATTCACCGCCGTAGAAGATGCAATCTGCCGTTCGGCTGGTTCCTGTATGGTGATGGGCACCGCCTCAACGATGGCGAGTATGGCCGAAGCCTTGGGGATGACCCTCCCAGGAAACGCCGCAATCCCTGCTGCGGATAGTCGCCGCCTCCAACTGGCGGAAATGAGTGGACGGCAGGCCGTACGGCTGGCGCAAAGCGGCTTACGGCCATCGCAGATCATGACCGAGGCCGCCTTCGAGAATGCGATTCGGGTCCTGATGGCGATTGGTGGGTCGACTAACGGAGTCATTCACCTGGCAGCGATTGCTGGACGACTGGGGCTGCCGTTGCCGCTCGATCTCTTTGACCGCCTCTCCCGCGAAACACCGTGGCTCGTCAATCTGAAACCCTCTGGTGCCTATCTGATGGAAGATCTCTTTGAGGTTGGCGGGATTCCCGCCGTGATGAAAGAGCTTGCGCCACACTTACGGCAGGAGGCCATGACGGTCACCGCTGAAACAGTGGGCGAACGACTCACCAGATATCAGCCAGCCTATAACCGGGAGATCGTTGCCCCCCTCGACCAACCGTTTGGCAACGAGGGCGGCCTGGCAGTCCTGCGGGGGAATCTCTGCCCCGATGGGGCCATCATCAAACAATCGGCGGCCTCGCCCGAACTTTTGACGCATCGTGGGCAGGCCGTTGTCTTTGCCTCAGTCGAAGATCTGCAACAGCGGCTCGACGACCCCGCCCTAGCGATTACCGCCGAGTCAATCCTGGTTCTCCAGAATATCGGGCCAGTTGGCGGCCCAGGGATGCCAGAAGCGGGGTTCTTGCCGATACCCACGCGACTCCTGGAGCAGGGAGTACGCGACATGGTGCGGATTTCTGATGGCCGGATGAGTGGCACATCCTACGGCACCATAGTCCTCCACGTTGAACCAGAGAGTGCCGTGGGAGGGCCGCTCGCGCTCGTCCAAACGGGCGACTGGATCACGCTCGACGTGCCAAACCGCACGCTGACCCTGGAAGTATCTGACGAAGAACTGGGGCAACGCCGCGCCAACTGGCAACCACCAGCACCGCACTATCAGCGGGGCTATCGCGCGCTCTATCGGGACCATGTCTTATCGGCGACGGCTGGCTGCGACTTTGACTTCCTACGCTTACAACCGGGGATGCCGGTCGGCAGTTAGTACACAGCCGCCGTTAATAGCAACGGCACTACCTGGGCGGGGGATCGTTGACAGGGTCTAGCTGATTCTGTAGAATGGAGAGATAAGATATCAGATAACCCACCCGGTGAGGGGAGCCTAATGATTCTGCCATGGCGATCCACAAAAACTGCTGACTTGCGGGAACAGACGGTGCAGTACTTGACTGATGCCATCCTCAGCCAGCAAGTCAAGCCGGGTGAGTTCCTGCCGCCCGAAGGGCTGCTCAGTAAGCAACTTGATGTCAGCCGTTCAACGGTACGTGAGGCAATAACCGTATTAGAGACACGCGGTTTGGTCCGGCGGCAGCACGGTATCGGGATCTTAGTGACTGACCAGAGTCAGGCCGCAGCGGTTTCATCGCTCAGTCTACTGCTCCAAACACGCAAGACCACACTGCGCGATCTGGTCGAAGTACGCCTCGGGCTCGAATGTCTGATCGCTGTCCTGGCGGCGCGCAACGCCACTGCGGATGAGATCCTGGCGATGGAACGCGCACTGGCCCCGATGAGTCAACCAGATTCCACCGTTGCGGCCTATACACAGGCCGACCTGGAATTTCATCTGCGCCTCTCCGAGGCATCCCATAATCCTGTCTACGTGATTCTGCTTGATGCCGTTCGCGATCTGCTCCTGGAAAGTATTCATGCCACCTATCGGCTCGATGGGCATACTGAGCGCCGACTCCGTGACCACACCCAGATTCTCGACGGTGTACGCCTGCACGACCCCCAGGCAGCGCAATCGGCGATGCGGAGCCACTTGCAGAATACCGAGTCGCTGTTGCGGCAACTGGGGTTGGTCACTGGGCCGCCAGTGCTGGAGCCGACGACCAGCGAAGACCATCTTGGATAGCGTGGCCTGGGCCGTCGTGGCCTGTTAATGGGAGAACCGCTGCAATGCGCGAGCATAGCTCATCGACCGAACGCACGAATCTACTCGTCATCATCTGTGACCAGTTGCGGGCTGATCTGGTTGGTTGTTACGGATCACCAATCTGTCAGACCCCAAATATCGATACGCTCGCGGCATCGGGCACACGCTTCACGCAGGCGTATACGGCAACGCCCCTCTGCACGCCCGCTCGTGGCTCGCTGATGACTGGTCGGTATCCGCATAGTCATCGACTGGTGGCAAACGTGCAGTATGCCCGGACACCAACTCCCGCCCTCCCTGCCGATGAACGGATGGTCAGCGAGTACCTTGCCACAGCGGGATATCGTTGTGACTACGTTGGGAAATGGCATCTGAATCAGGGTGATGGTCAGCCAGAAGCATTACGGCGCGGATTCACCACCTTTGGCGGTACGGGGCAGGGCTATACAAAGGCCTTAGAAGCAGCGGGAATTGATCAGGAACGGAGTAGCCTGCTTGGCGGGAAACGCACAATGCAAGGTGAAAATGCCCCGATGTGCGGCACCAGCCCGCTCGCCGCAGATCAGACCTATGATAGTTACATTGCGGATCAGGCGATTGCTCAATTAGCGAACTATGCCCAGACGGGAGTCGGCACTCCTGAGGACCCATTCGCCCTCTGGTGCTCGTTCCCCGGTCCACACTTTCCAATGGAAATCCCCCCACCATTCGACAGGCTCTATCACCCTGATAGTGTACCGAGGCCGCCGTCGTTCAACGATCTCTTTGTTGGCAAGCCACAGGGGCAACGCTGGCATCCCTGGCTACAACTCGCCAGTCACCTCTCCTGGGCAGGCTGGCAGCGAATGATCGCGCATTACTGGGGCTATGTGACCTACATCGATAGCCTGATTGGTCGCGTGCTGGCGGCCCTTGATGCCAGCGGGCTACGTGAGCGAACGACCGTCGTCTTTCTGGCTGATCATGGGGAAATGGCTGGGCATCATCGCATGTTTGATAAAGGCCCGTACCTCTATGAGGACGTGATGCGCATCCCGCTGATTATCAGCACCCCAAACGGCGCGCCCGGAGCCGTTATCGATCAGGGATTTGCCAATCTGGTCGATCTTGCGCCAACGCTCTGCGACTTTGCCCAGGTAAGCCCCATGGGTGGTCAGCCGTTTGAAGGACAGTCGCTCGTGCCAGTGATGCAAGGAGCGGCGAGTCTACCAGACATCGTCTTCGCGGAAACGAATACTGGTGATCTGATCAATCCGCAACTCGACACCCGGATGGTCCGGCGTGGAGCCTGGAAATATATCTTCCGTCCTGGCGACCGTGACGAACTCTATCAGCTTGATGATGACCCTGCTGAACTGACCAATCGCATCGCTGATGGCAAGGCAGTGCAAGCCGCCCTGCGTGCTGAATTAGCGGAATGGATGACGAAAACCGCTGATCCATTACGGGCCTACCTGGAAAGTTGTCGGCACTTCCCGCAGTTAGCGTTGCTGTAGCATGGTGGGCTTGGCAAAGCAGCGATTGTTGTTGAATGCGGGCAGGCACCACCCAATCATCACGGACTTTCGTTCGGTTCTGCCCCAGTGCAGAACCGAACGGGATCGGCAAGGTAAGCGGCCTCTTGGATCGGGGCATAGGCGTGCGCTAACCGCGCAAGGAGGGTTTGTTCGATGACTACCGAGAAAGGCGTTCCGATCTTCTCCCGGCGCCGCTTTCTCCAACTGTCACTGCTCGGCACCGTGGCAGCCAGTGGTGGTGCATTATTGGCGGCCTGTGGTGGCACGACTGCCACGCCAACGATCGCTCCGGCACCAGCCAGTGCGCCACCGTCGGCTGCGGCTAGCGCACCAACGACGGCAGCAGCGGCCACCACGCAAGCAACGGCCCCGGCGACGCGCGCGGCTAGCTCCCCTGTCGCAGCAGGTACCGCGACGCGCAGCGCTGCTGGTACGCCAGGTGGCGCAAGTACGCCTGTGGCAGCGATCGATGGGAAATACCCCAGTGGTAATCCGCTGGTGCCAGACGCCTATACGAAACTTCCACCACCATTCAAGTCCAGCACTGGTTCACCACTGAGTGGCGGCAAAGTCTCGGTCTTCATGATCGCCTACAACCCACCACCAACCCCAAAGGCACAGAACAACTACTGGCAGGAACTGGAGAAACGCCTTGGGGTCCAGCTCGATATTACGTTTGTACCACAGGCGGCCTATGTCGAACGCCTTGCTGCGGCCACCGCGGCTGGCGACCTTCCCGACCTTGTTTATGTCAATACAGGAATGGCCCCCGATCAGTTCAAGGCCCTCTTGCAAGGTGCCTACACTGACCTGACGCCGCTGCTGACCGGGGATTCCCTGAAGACCTTTCCCAACCTCGCCGCTTTTCCGCAGAAGCTCTGGGAAAACGTTGCGATCAACAAGAAGATCCTCGGTGTCCCACGAATGCGCTACTTTGCCAACAATCCGCTCTTTTTCCGGCAGGACTGGGCGGAGAAAGTTGGCATCCCCCATCCGAAAAATGCGGAGGAACTCTTCAACCTCTTTCTCGCGCTCACCAAGAATGATCCCGATGGGAATGGGCGAGGGGATTCGTTCGCGCTCACAGGCATGGGTGGCGATGTCTTCTCCCTTGGCTGGTTTAATAATATGTTCCGCGTGCCGAATGGTTGGCGCTTGAACCCCGACAAAACATTGACGAATCAGTTAGAGACGGAGGAGTTCCGTAATACGATCACCTACATCCGGCGACTCTGGGAAGCGGGGGTCTACCATCCCGACTCCGCACAGATGAATTTGCAGCAAGCCCGCGACGCTTTCATTGCAGGGAAGATTGGTGGCTACTCCTCCGGCTTCCTTGAACTACCAGGGTCACAGGGCTTACGCGCTAAGACAAAAGCGGCCTCATCACCAAATGCGGATGTGCAGGCGATTCTGCCGCCTGGTCATGACGGTGGCAAACCATCCTGGCGGCTGGGCGGTGGAATCTTTGGCTTTGTCTCGGTCAACAACAAGGTAGGTCGTGATCAGGCACGCGCCCGTGACCTGCTGCGTGTCCTCGACTGGTTTGCCGCGCCATTTGGCAGCGAGGAATATAACTTCCTCAACTTCGGGATTCTTGGTACGCACTATACGATTGGCACAGATGGTTCGGTAGTACGAACCGATTCCGGTCGGGCAGAAATCGCCGAGATTCCGCTGATCGCGAATAGTCCACCAGCCTTCTTCTACCCAGACACACCAGCCGATGGCCCCTATATGCAAGGCGTGATGCGCTCAATGGTCGACGTTGGCGTGAACAGTCCCGTTGAATCACTCTATGCCCCATCCGCCAGTGAAAAAGCGGCAGTGCTGAACCAGCTTACGAAAGATCGCACGATTGATATCGTCGTCGGGCGGCGGCCACTGTCTGGCCTTGATGAACTGATCAGTGAATGGCGGTCGCGTGGTGGGGACCAAATCCGCAAGGAATACCAGGACGCCCTCAACCAGTAAGACAAGGAGCGGAACGACAGGATGGAAATGACGGAGTATTGGCGATGGTAGAAACAGGAATCGCCACGGAGGTTCCTGGCGGTATCGTTGATACCCGGCACAGTCCATACGCTGCACTGCGTTCGGTACCACTGAACGCAGTGCAGTGGCTACCTGGGTTCTGGGGAGACCGCTTCGGTCAGTGTTGTACTATCACGTTACCACATCTCGATCGCCTGATGAGCGACCCCGACCAGGGTCACGCCCTGACGAATCTCCAGATTGCGGCGGGGCTGCAAACTGGAGAATTCGCGGGAACCAACTGGCAAGATGAATGGGTCTACAAGTGGCTTGAGGCCGCTGCCTGCATTTATGCCGTACACGTAGATCCAGCGCTTGACCAACGGATGGACGAAATCATCGCGATCATTGCCCAGGCCCAAGAGCCTGACGGTTACCTGGCAACCCAGATCACGGTTCGGGGGCGGCCCCGTTTACAAAATATCGGCCATCACGAACTCTACGTGATGGGGCACCTGATCACCGCTGCCTGTATTCATTTCCGGGCCACGGGGAAATCAACCCTACTGACCATAGCCCGCAAGACAGCAGATTATCTCTATGCCACCTTTATGCCACCGCGCCCGCCCGAACTCGCCCACTTTTGTTTCAATCCTTCCCAGATCATGGCCTTAGTTGAACTCTATCGCACCGTTGGTGATCAACGCTATCTCGACCTGGCGGGCGAATTTGTCAACAATCGGGGCAGTAATCCCGCGCAGAATCGCCGTAACCTGGGTGGCACCGATTTCACCCAAGATCGTGTACCACTGCGGGAGGAGACCGAGGTTGTTGGACATATGGTGCTGGCGACCTACCTTTATGCCGGAGCCGCTGATGTCTATCTGGAAACCGGCGATCAAACCCTGCTCACTGCCCTGGATCGGCTCTGGCACGATCTGACAGAGCGAAAACTCTACGTGCATGGCGGTATTGGCCCAATCCATCATGGCCTCTCGATTCGTGGTGACTACGTTTCCGAGGCGATTGACCGCGCCTACCGCCTGCCGAATAGCACAGCCTACAACGAAACCTGTGCCCAGATTGGCAATTTCCTCTGGAACTGGCGCTTACTGGGGATTACTGGTAAAGGCACCTATGCCGATCTGATGGAATGGACGCTCTACAACAGCATCATCTCGGGGATTGGCCTGGACGGTGCCAGTTGGTTTTACACGAATGTGCTGCGCTGGTATGGCGAAAGTCATCAACTACTCCACAATGACGCACACCAACGTTTTCAACCTGGCGATCCAGCGCATGGCCGCCACCATATCTGCTGTCCTTCCAACCTGCTGCGCCTGATGGCTGGGCTGCACAACTATTGCTATAGCGTTACAGACAACGGCCTCTGGGTGCATCTCTATGGCGCAAATACGTTCGATGGCGTGGTGGGCAATGGCCCGCAGGTTCGCGTGATCCAGGAAACAGCGTACCCCTGGGCCGAAACAGTGCATCTTACAATTGAACTCCCCAATTCAACTGAGGAACATCAGTTCACACTCTATCTCCGTATTCCTGGTTGGGCGCACGATGCCTGCATCATGGTCAATGGACAACAGCACCCCATCTCGCTCACCCCAGGCACCTATGCGCCGATTGAGCGACACTGGCAATCAGGCGATCGGGTCGAACTGCAATTGCCAATGGCTGTGCGGTTGCTAGAAAGTCACCCAAAAATCGAGGAAACCCGCAATCAAGTGGCGATTGCCCGCGGTCCCATCCTCTATTGTCTGGAGGCAATCGATCTCCCCACGGGGATTTCTGCCCTGGATCTGCGTGTGTCACGCGACCTACAGTTGACCGCACGCCATGAGCCAGATCTGCTGAACGAGGTGATTGTTCTTGATGGCACTGCCCAGGTGCGAGAGACACCAGCCTGGACCGCAACACTCTATCGTGAACTAACGGACGCCGCAGTCCGCACAGTGCCGATTACCCTGATCCCATACTATGCCTGGAATAACCGTGGCGAATCAGAGATGACTATCTGGCTCGCACTGGATTAGGGGGTCAGGTCTGGCGGAGTGTGCCAGGATGTGATCAGTCGTCCGAGGATCGGTGATTCTGTCGATTACAGCAAGTTGACTGATCGTTGAGCGCGTGTTATTCTGACAGCGTTATGTACAGCGGTATCATTACCGTATATGTTCTGCGATATAACCTACACGTTACGAGCCAGAGAAAGGACCGTGCCCGCCACCATCGGCAAAACAATTAACTAGGCGGCGTTGAAGCATGGACTGAATCTGGGCACCTGGTTCATGCGGAGCCAATGGTGCAACCGGCCAGCGTAAGCTAGCCGGTTTTTTGTTGTGTTCGCGCCAAGCCAGGGTCAGTCATCGCCAGAGAAGCGAATCACTGTACTGACCTGGGCTGCTGGTGCCACAGGGTATCAGATTGCGTTGTGGACGTAGGGCGTCAGGACAACTCGGCAACGATCTGGGTAGGGGGAGATTCACAGATGGCTGATGTAGTAGCAAAACCAGGCAGGCGAATGATCGGCATTCATCGCGGGTCGCGAAGACCGCGAATGTTGCACTTGTTCGTCGCAATGCTCCTGTTGATAACGCAGTTTGTGGGCGCGCTGCCGATACAGCCCGCCCAGGCCGCTGCGCCCGAGAACGCGATTACCACGGAGAATGCCCTGACTGGCACACCCGCCAGCCAGTGGGATATCAGCGGTGCGGGCGATCCCTCGATTCAGGGCTTCGCCACCGATATCAGTGTGAATCGCGGCGAAACGGTCAATTTCAAGATTGACACCAACGCCACAGCCTACCACCTCGACATCTACCGCCTGGGGTATTACCAGGGGAACGGTGCCCGATTAATCCAAGGGGATCTCACACCAACAGCAACCCTACCGCAGGATCAACCCGACTGTCTGAGCGACGCAGCGACTGGCTTGGTTGACTGTGGGAACTGGGCAGTCTCCGCGTCATGGGCGGTCCCAGCGACGGCGACTTCGGGCGTCTACCTCGCCAAACTGGTGCGGGACGCTGGCGGTGCGGGGGCAAGCCACATTGTCTTTATTGTGCGCGACGACAGTAGCCACGCTGACCTCCTTTTCCAGACTTCTGACACAACCTGGCAGGCCTACAATAAGTATGGCGACCAATATGGCAACCACAGCCTCTATGTTGGCGGCCCCGGCCAGAATCCTAGCCGAGCGTACAAGGTCAGTTACAATCGCCCCTTCACCACTCGCGGCACCAGCGCTGAAGACTGGCTCTTCAATTCCGAGTACCCAATGATCCGCTGGTTGGAGGCCAACGGCTACGATGTCGCCTACACGACTGGCCTCGATAGTGATCGCCGTGGTGCGCTGATCACCAATCACAAAGTCTTCCTGTCCGTTGGCCACGATGAATACTGGTCGGGTGGGCAACGGGCCAATGTGGAGGCTGCACGTGACGCGGGGGTGAATCTGGCGTTCTTCAGCGGCAATGAGAGCTTCTGGAAGACGCGCTGGGAACCGAGCATCGATGGCACAAA
>JBDHWF010000005.1:0-57761 GCA_039810045.1 Chloroflexia bacterium | reverse complement strand
GCAATCACCGATGAAATTGAGGGGTGCCGTGCTGGTCGACCCAGTAGACAGAGCGATCATGGGGAAACTGCTGATCTTTTGGCTGAGCAACGGGAGTTACTCAGCTTGCTGGCGGCAAGCAGTACGAGCGAAGATCGCCCACGACCAGCACGGTTGCTGATCGCCTGTTCCGTGGAACCAGCGGGGGCGCGGGCGCTGCGGGCCGATGTGGAAACAGCCCTCCAACACTTGGGGTTCCTGGCGGCATCGTTTGGGCCCGGCTGTAGTGACGATATGTTACGTTCTTGTGCGCCACTCAGCACGCCCGTGCTTGGACGTGGGTTATTGCTGACGACACGTGGTTCAGCGCTCCTCTCACCGCTGACGCCTGCTATGCCATTCCCTGCTTCAGCCATTGCCCATGATCAGGGCCTACCGCTTGGCCTTCGCCGTGATGGTGTTGCAACCTATCTCGTACCCAACGAAGTGTTCTGTGCCATCGGCCAGATCAATACGGCGCAAACAGTGGTCTTGCAGACCCTAGCAATCGGGCAACTGGCGACTGATCGCGCAATCACGGTGCTTGATACAAGTGGGGGCTGGCGCTCATTTGCCGCAGCAGCCGCAGGGCGCCATCACGCAGTAGCCCTGGAACTTGGCGATCTGCTCAGTAGCCTTGGTACACCCTTGTTGCACCAACCGCTCGTAGCCTCAACCGAGCGCGTCACCAACTGGGCCAAGATGATCATTAGCCTGCTCACCGATCTCTGCCCAGATTTGAGTGAAGACGAGTGTGGCGACCTGACAGCGATGGTGCTGGGGTTGGCTGATGGCGAACTGGCCTGGGGCGAACCAGCCCAACTCAGCGCGTTAGTCACCCATCTGCGAGAGAGTACCAGTGAACCAGCGCGACACCTAGCAGCACTATTGGCCGCTACCGGGGCGCAACGCGTTCCTGTGCCAAAGCGCGATCAGCACCGCGTCACCATCTATGATGCACAGCCTGACCAACCGGGGCAGCATCTCGTATCAAGTCTGGGGTGTACGGTGATCGCCTTGCGGGCCATTCTTGATCAACTCTATCAGCAACCTGCCGCTGAACAGCCGCAACAACTGCTGATTATCGATGATCTCACGGCAGTCGCAACCGCAACAACTGGCCCAGCCCTGCTGGGTGAGTTATTCACCCTCGTTGCACAGCAACGTATCACTCTCTGGTCTGCGGCGGAGTCATTCGCGGCAATGCCCCGTACCCTTGTTGATCAACTATTGGCACTACACCCAACGCTGGCGCTCTTTGCCTGCCCCCCAGAAGCACAGCACGCCTATGCACGCGCCCTCCATTTATCACCAACGATCGCCGCGCAGCACAACGACCTTGCGCCTGGTGAGTGCCTGCTGGTACGTCAGCAGATCGCTACTCCCCTACAGATAGTCCCTATGGCAACCTGAGCAACGGCCCTCCTACGACTGCAATCGCCCATGCGCCCGCATGATTTCCCGCAATCGCTGGTGTGGTAACGCATGGAGGGTGTGCCCGTCGCGGCCCGTCATCGTTTCTGCCGCGACCAGGGCATTACCAATCGCCTCGGCGGTAGCATCAACGGTGGCGTTGAATACCGGGTCGATCAACCTGTCATGTAACCGTGGTGTCGTCAGAAAAACGTCAGTGGCTGGTGTGTGCCGAGGCACACGCACAGCCGGGGGATTCGAGAAAGCGATCAGCAGGTCGCCAGAACTGTTGCCTGCGGTTCCACCAGTACGGGCGATCCCCAGCGCACCCCGCCGACAGAGGCGCGCAAGCTGCCGATCTGCCAGCGGAAGGTCGGTGGCAATGACCACGATAATCGAGCCCTCTTTCTGCTCGCCCGCAGCCGCTGACTCTGGGCCTGCCTCTGGTAACAGATCAGTGATCGCCAGCCCAACTGGCACACCATCGATCAGGAGCTGTGGCCGCCGCCCAAAATTGCCCTGCACCAACACTCCTACGGTATAGTGTTGCTCGCCAAGCGGTACCACGCGCGAGGCGGTGCCAATGCCCCCTTTGAACCCAAAGAGAGCCATCCCCGTGCCACCACCAACGTTCCCTTCAGCTACGGGGCCGCTGGTCGCAGTATCGAGCGCCGCGAACGTATCGGCGATACTGACGTGCTGCCCCGCAATATCATTGAGGAACCCATCATAGGTTTCAGCAATGACGGGAATGGCGAAATCTTGTTGCCCCAATGTTGGTTCCCGTGCAACCATCCAGTCGATACACCCACGATGAACCGTACCGACTGACAGGGTATTGGTGATCAAGATCGGGGATTCCAGAATCCCCCACTCATCTACCTGTGACCGCCCAGTGATCTCACCTGCCCCATTTAACACCGTAATTGCGGCGGGGATAGTCGCCGTGAAGACCGAGCCTTCGTGTGGGTGAATGGCGGTGACCCCAGTGCGCACTGGGCCAGCGCCTACCGCTAAGGTGCCATCACCAGTAATCAGGGTGGTGTGCCCAACCCGCACACCAGGGACATCAGTGATCGCATTGAGCGGGCCAGGTGTGCCTGTACCGATCACAATCCCTAGGTCGCGTAGCCGCATCCGTTGTGGACTCACCACCAACTCCTTTCAACTGCCCCTGCCTTACCCTCATAGAATGAGCCAACCGCAGCGGGTACCCGCTGCGGTTGGCTCATTCTATCTTGCGTGTAGAAGACTGTTAGTCCGCGGCGACGGCTTTGCGGATACCAACTGGGGTAACCCAGGAGCTATACCGTTGCTCTTTGCCGCGCACAATATCGTGGAACAGTTGCTCCAGCTTGGTAGTGACCGGGCCAAGTTTGCCATCACCAACCTCGTAACGATCGACCGAGGCAACCGGGGTAATCTCTGCGGCAGTACCACAGAAAAAGACCTCATCGGCAATATAAAGTTCGGTACGGTCAATCGTTCGCTCAACAACCTCGATCCCCAGATCCCTGGCCAGCTGCATGATTGACACGCGGGTGATGCTTTCCAGGATCGAATCGGTGCCCGTTGGGGTAACGAGTTTCCCGTCACGCACCATCATCAAGCACGAGCCTGGGCCTTCAGCCACTTTCCCCTGGGCGTTCAACATCACGGGAGTGTCGTAGCCATTGATACTGGCTTCGGCAGAGGCGAGCTGGCCATTACGATAGTTAGCAATGTTCTTGATCCGCGGTGGCATCACATTGTCCGAGATGCGCACCCAGGTGCTGGTGCAAGCGTGCTTCAGATCATTCTTCAGCAGGTGCGAAGCCGAAGGGCGTGTTGTCACCATAATCTGCGCTGCGCCCAAGTTTGAGGCCGAGTTAAACGAGCGAAACCGTTGCCCGCCAGCGGGATAGGCATAAGGGAAGACATAGGTATCATGGCGGTGATCGTTTTCCTGCAACAGATCGACAATGGCCTCTTTGAGTTGCTCCACCGTGTAATCCTGGCGCATCCGCATCATCTTCTGCGAACGCAGCAACCGTGCGAGGTGGGCATCAAGCTGAAAAACGAAGAGCTCTTCCTGCTCATCGTTCCAGTACGCCATGATCCCCTCAAAGATTGCTGATACTGCTGACCAGTGCATTTGTGAAACGTGAACTGTGGCGTCCTGCCAGGGCACTTTTTTTCCATCCCACCACAGATATTTTGGATGCTCCGCTGCTCCTGCTGTCATCTTCGACCTCCTGCAATGCCCACTAGCCGCAAACTCTGCCATCGACTCCAGGATACGTCCGTTCCCCTGTCCCAGAAATGGTGATCACTGTCATACCAGCTTCCAGACCAGAGGCACGGTACCAGATCCAGGATAGATGTAGCAGGTAGGATAGCATAATGCAAGGGGCTAAATACAAGATTCTTACTAATTAGCCGAGAATTGCTGAGAGGATTTGTCTTCCAACCTGTATTGACACTTGTTTTACCCTATGTTACAGTGCGGCAACCATGCCAAGTTAGGCAGAGATTGTGACGACTTACCCGAAACTGGGTGGGAGGGTTCAGGAAGATCTCGGTTTGATCACCGAAGGTGGGAACTTTAGCACGTTCTCATGCGTCTCCTGTTATACTGAAAACGCACCCTAAGTAGGACGGTCTTTGCCAAGTAGGTAAGTGGTTGGTTGAGTAATCCAGAGCGATCAGCATGGGGGATTACTGAGTAACCAACGCGGACCATTCAGGCTATAGCCCATCACCAGTGATGGGTATCTGAATTGACTCTTTTAAGGAGTATACGCATGCTTCAGTACGCACTGAATCGCCTGTTCTGGTTGGTGCCTACCCTGCTCGTTATGTCGGCAATTGTCTTTGCCGTCGCCCACAACACACCTGGGAGCCCGCTTGATCCCAGTATTCAGGGGCGCAATGCGCTCAGTCCCGAAGCAATGGCTAATCTCCGCGCCAAGTACAATCTCGATAAGCCGCTCTGGTGGCAATATCGCACCTTCCTCTGGAATGCTATGCGCGGTGACTTTGGCACTTCGTTTACCTATAAAACTCGTACCATCAATGAAATTATTGGGCAAACCTTCCCCATCTCACTCCAACTTGGGGCGATGGCGATGCTGCTTGCGACGATTGTGGGGATTACCCTCGGCACACTTGCCGCGATTAAACAAAATTCGTGGATTGACTATTTGAGTGCTGGCATTGCCGTTTTAGGCACATCACTACCCAATTTCGTCATCGCGGTTCTCTTAATTGTCTTATTCGCGCTGGTGCTCAAATGGTTACCAGCGACTGGCTGGGATTTCGCCGATCCAAAGACATTGGTGTTACCAACCCTTGTTCTCGCCCTCTTTCCTATTGCGACACTTACGCGCTACACCCGCGCGAGTATGATTGAAGTGCTACGCTCTGACTATGTACGCACTGCGCGGGCAAAGGGTCTTTCAGAACGCCAAATTATTATGACCCACGTGATGAAAAACGCTCTGGTACCTGTAATTACCGTCATTGGCCCACTCTTCGCCGCAGTCGGCACTGGTACATTCGTGGTTGAGCAAATGTTTGCGATCAATGGGATGGGGAAATTCTTTGTCACCAGTATGCTGAGTAGTGATTATCCAATGATTATGGCGGTGATCCTTCTGTATGGCGCTTTCCTCGCCATTATGAATTTGATCGTTGATATGCTCTATGGGGTACTTGATCCACGCATCCGCCTGGGCCGCTAAACGGTAAGGGACTAAAACATTACGACTGCTGAGATAGGGAGAAAAGCTGGAATGGCAGAGAATATTTCACCCGCACCCCGAGAAGGGCAACCGCCAGCAGCAGAGTCGGGCCTTGCCAATATTGGTTTAGGCAAGAAAACCCGCAAGCAATCAAGCCTCTGGAATGATGCTTGGCGACGCCTCCGCAAAAACAAACTGGCGATCGCTGGCTTAGTTGCCGTTATCTTTATTGGGCTTCTCGCAGTTTTTGCCCCAGTCCTCGCTCGCGAAGGGCTGGATGCTCAAAACTATGACTCGCTCTATGCTCCACCCAGTGCCAAATATCCAATGGGTGCAGATCAACTTGGTCGCGATATTCTCAGCCGGATCATCTGGGGCGCGCGGGTGTCGCTGCTGGTTGGGCTGGTCGCGCAGCTCATTGTCTTAGCCATTGGTGTACCAATTGGGGCAATCTCAGGTTTCTTTGGTGGCAAGACTGATCTCCTGCTGATGCGCTTTGTTGATGTCATGTATGCCTTCCCACAACTCCTGTTCGTCATCCTGCTGATGTCAATGTGGGGACGCGGGCTTGGCAATATCT
This sequence comes from Chloroflexia bacterium, assembly GCA_039810045.1. Classification (GTDB taxonomy): domain Bacteria; phylum Chloroflexota; class Chloroflexia; order Thermomicrobiales; family CADCWN01; genus CADCWN01. Next base: position 52,028 of record JBDHWF010000005.1, on the reverse strand, counting down.
TTATTGCCATTGGGCTCACTGGCTGGGTCACGCTCGCTCGCCTGGTACGATCCCAATTTCTGACCTTGCGCGAACGAGATTTTGTGATCGCCGCCCGGTCGATTGGGGCCACTGATTCCCGCATGATTATCAAGCACATGCTACCCAATGCGCTTACCCCGATCATTGTCTCGCTGACGTTTGGTATCCCCACCGCTATTTTCACCGAGTCGTTCCTTAGTTTCATTGGCGTTGGCATCGGCCCCCCACAGACCAGTTGGGGGTTGATGGTTGGCGAGAACCAGCAATATCTCCGCTCATATCCCTGGATGTTAGTTTGGCCGTCATTAGCGTTGGGCATCACGATGCTTGCATTTACCTTCTTAGGTGATGGTCTGCGTGACGCGCTTGATCCCGGTTCAAAGCGCGACTAATACCTCAAATCGCTGACTCCATGACCGTATTTGCTACGGTCACCACGGGCCGGAGACACAATAGCCCGTATCGATTTTCACGATGCCGACGCACGGTTGTGTCAATGGCGAGCTAGGATGTTGGAAAGGAGGGCGTATGCTCTTGGTCCCGCAATGACAGGCGGAACACCCCTGAATGGCTAGCCAGATACGCCCGTACTGGAATATCGGTAATTCGCCCCTGGTCGGAGTGGGCGAGGGATAGAGACAGAGGAGGACACTCCATGCGCGTACCGACGCCAACAGATTGGTTAAATGATCCTGAACAGGTCAAACTTTTCGAAGAACGGATGAAAGCTGGGCGGATGCCCAGGCGGCAATTCCTGGCCCTGATGGGCGCACTTGGTGGTGCAGCAGCCCTCGCCGCTTGTGGGGCAAGTGAGACCCCAACAACGGCACCTGCTTCCACCGCACCATCAGCCGCCGCCTCAACTGCCGCATCAACAGCGGCTTCGGCCAGGCCATCAACAGCGGCTTCGACTGCCCCATCAGCATCTGGCGCTGCCGCTGCATCACCAGCTGGCTCCACAGCCCCAGCCGCTGGCACAGCAACACGTCCCGCAGGTAGCACACCAGCAGCAGGGGGTAGTGCTGTACCAGAGCTCTCGACCTGGCCGGCCTCGCTGCCGAAGCCAACGGATGCAGCAGCCGATGCTCAGCAAATTTTCAACTCTTTCACAGCTGAAGATCCCAGTAGCTTTGACTTCAACAAAGACCTCTATTGTAATGGTTCGACGTCAATCTGGGATGGCTTACTTCGCTATGATCCAGACTATGCTCTCTGTGCTGGCGTAGCGACATCTTACTCCTTTAGTGACAATGGCGCGAAGATTACCTATAAGCTTGATCCGAAGGCTGTGTGGAGCAATGGTGATCCGGTGACGGCAGATGACTTCATCTGGTCCTGGACCCGCCAGCTTGACCCGGCCACTGCCGCTGCCTACGCTGGGTTCCTGCTCGACATCAAGAATGCTTCGTCATTCAATACAGGAAAGGGTGCCAAAGGTAGCGATCTGGGCTTGAAGGCCATCGACAAGAATACGCTCGAAGTGACTCTTGAAGGACCGCGGGGATACTTCCCAATCCTCTCGGCCTATGCCGCCGCCCTGCCCGCTCACAAGCCATCAGTCGATAAATTTGGTGACAAGTGGACGGAGCCAGCGGTTACCGGCGCACCAGTAATCTCAAATGGTCCATTCGTGCTGACGAAATGGGAACGTGGCAAGCAATATACAATGGAGCGGAACGACAAGTATGCTGGCACAAAGCCCAATCTTAAAACGATCAATGTGCCAGTTATTCCAAACACTGCTGGTCTGGCTCCCTACGAAACTGGTCAGATTGACTATCGCTCCTTTACCGGGATTCCCGTTGGTGATATTCCCCGATTGCTCGCCGATCCAAAACTGAAGACCGAGTTGGTGCGGCACTCGCAAAGTGGGCTCTTCTACCTTGTGCCTGAGGTCGATAAGGAGCCATTCAGTGGTGATAATGGCAAGAAGGTGCGGTTGGCGATGCAGAAAGCGATCAACCGCGATCAACTGGTCAAGGTCATCCAAAACCTGGGTGAGCCAGCCTACAGCCTGATCGCTCCTGATATTCCATATTTCATCGATCCAGCGAAGTATCCTGAGTTTAAGACTGCGGTGGACTTCAATCCAGACGCGGCCAAGAAACTGTTGGATGGCACGCCATACGCTGGTGGCAAGTTCCCCAGCAAGGTGGTGATGTCGATGCGCGATGAAGGGGCAGTAACAAAGACTGCTGCTGAGTTTATCCAGGCGCAGTTGAAGCAGAACTTAGGGTTGGAGATCGAGCTTGATATCAAGCCGACCACCGCCTTCAATGCTCCAATGTTCGGTCGCCAGTACCAGTTGATCTTCATCCGCTGGTATATGGACTATCCCGACCCGAACAACTTCTACAAGGATGTCTTCTACAGCCGCAAGGCCAGTGGCAAGCGGCAGGCGTGGAGCAATAGCGCCTATGACGATCTTGTGGAGAAGGCCTCTGCTGAGCCAGATACCACGAAGCGTGGCGAACTCTATCGCCAGGCAGAGAAGCTGATGCAGGAAGACGGTGCCTATGTGCCGCTGTATTACGGCTTCGCTTACGCGTTGTTCAAGTCGAAGCTAGGTGGTATTCCCATGACGAAGGCTGGTATCCCCCAGCCAAACTGGAACATTTTCTCCGATCAGTCACGCTCTCTCTACGTCAAGAAGTAAGGGCGCAACGCGCAGCATGACCAAGGGAGGGCCTGTTGGCCCTCCCTTTACTTTAACTGCTCATTATTGCGGTATGGCCGCTCAGTGTGCCACCAGTTGGGTCAAAGCAGCAGCGCCAAGTAAGCGAGCATCCCGGCCAAGTACCGCAGGGACTACCTGCATATTTTGCTCAAAATCTTGAAGCAGTTGTTCCGCCAACGCTTCCTGCAACGGATCAAACAGGAATTGACCAGCGCTGATCACATCACCGCCAATCGCCACGATCTCCGGATTAAACAGCTGGATCAACGACGCCACGGCAAACCCCAGCGCCCGTCCAGCCCGCGCCAGCACCTCAAGTGCCACACCATCATCATGGGCAGCGGCATAGTTGATCAACGGACCACTAAGCTTCTCGCCACGCTCAGCCATCAGTTCCGTCAGGATACTGGGCATACCAGCCTCTAGAAGCGCGGCGGCGGCTGATTCAATCGCCCAGCCCCCTACATACGTTTCTACGCAGCCACGGCCCCCACAGTGGCACTGTGGGCCATCTACGGTGATGACCATATGCCCAACTGCGCCCGCCCGCCCTGCCTGCCCCAACAAAAGGTGTCCATCGATCACAATTCCTGCGCTCACCTCATTGTCACAGTTAATAAAGATAAAGTGATTGGCACCTTGACCAGCGCCATAGCGCCACTCGCCATACGTCCCAGCATGGATACCGCTGTCAATCGTTACTGGTTTGCCGATTCGTGCCGTCAGCAGATCCCGTAGCGGCAAGTTGCGCCAGTCCAGGGTGGGCGCAACTTGCCTCACCTCCGCCGCTGCTTGCAGTGACTCCGCCAGCGCAACGCCCACCGGGGTATCAGCGGCTATGGTGGCTTCGATAGCCACCATATTGATCGTCTTCGCTACCCGGTCAAGAACGGCCTCTACGCCATCCTGTAGCCCTGTTAGCGCCTGTTGCCGGGCAATAATCTGCCCAGCGGAATCAATCAGGGCAGCGTGAATAGTGGCATCACCAAGATCAACGGCCAGCCGTGGCTGAGTCGCCGATTGATCGCTGCCTCCCTCAGTTCGCAGGTTGCGCATTGCTGTCTCCCTTTCCCTTCGGCTATTAGCAGCCTGGAAGGGTTCTCTGTATATCGGATGGTGAGTATAGCAAGGGGCTAGTTCGTTCGTAACGTTATCCACTTTTGCCACGAAGGATTCGACCATCTTTATTTATTTGATTAAAGATCAGGATTAAACCAGTATTCGATCGTAGGGGGTGTGGATACGGTGGATAACGCTCATTTCCTTAGCAATGACAAGGAAAATCCTTTGCCAAAGCCTGGGGATAACTTGTCCACAACTGGTGGGCCTGTGGAGAACGGCGTAGTGCGAAGCGATCTTCTCCACAAACCACCCACGGACTATACCCAACCTTATCCCCAGATTTGGGAACTTATCCCCTGCTTTCCCCAGAGTTATCCACAATCATTATGATCATTGCTGTTCTAGATCGAGAAGCAGTTACGATGACAAATTTGGCAATAATCCAATGGAAATGACACATTTCCCTGCCCAAAGCTGTTAGAACGATGCCGAGCAACCAATTGGCTTGTGGATAACTGATCATTCCCTGTGGATAAGTTGATCATGCTGTGGATAAGCAATCGTCGATGAGATTAACCAGCGGTGTGAACGTGGACAGTGACAGATTCTATCCACCATTTTTCCACAGGTGTGGATAATCACCATACATCAGGGCTGGCTCTGAGCCAGCCCTGATCTTCCGAACCGCTACCGCTATTTGCTTCCTTACTCGGCTTTGGGCGTACGTGGTGGCCCAGCGACGGAGATTACCATGTGGTCGGGGTGCAGATGCTGCTGCGCTGCTTGCTGCACCTGTTCACGCGTGACTGCCCGCAGAATAGCGGCATAGCGATCCAGGTAGTCCAGCCCCAGGTTGTAGAACTCAATATCCAGGGCGAGCCGTGCTACACCGTCCTGGCTTTCTAAGCCCAGCGGTAGTGAGCCAGTCAGATAATCGAGCGCATCAGTCATTTCTTCTGCACTCACCAGTGCTGTCCGTATCTGCTCAATCTCGGCCAAAATACTGTCCACTGCCTGCTCAACGTTTTCTGGTGCGACCCCAGCGCGGGCAGCCCAGGCTCCTGGCCCCAACCCTCCGGCAAGGCTACTGCCAGTGAAGTAGGCCAGCCCCTGTTTTTCCCGTACACTCTTGCCTAATCGCCCGCCAAGCCCAAAGCGACCGAGAATCATATTGGCAAGTTCCAGCGCATAATAGTCAGGGTCGGTGCGGGGAATTGAAGGATGACCCATCGCAATATCTGACTGTGATTTCCCCGCTAGGTTGGCTTCATGCCACTGACGGGCAGTGGGCATAGCGGCTGGTGGGATCACTAAGGTGGGCTGTGGTCCAGGTACCTGCCACTGTCCGAAGTGGGTCGTGATTACCTCAAGCGCTTCGGCAAACGGCACCCCACCAACGACTGAGATAGAAAGTAGATCGGGCCGATAATATGCTTGATGGAATTCGACTAGCGCCGCGCGGTCGAGCGCGATCACTGACTCTTTGGTGCCAATCACGGAGCGGGCGTAGGGGTGATTAGCAGGGTATGCGTTGGTGCGCAAACCACGCTCGGCCAGCGTCCCAGTATCTTGATCACCCTGGAGAATCGCGGTCAGGGTTTGCCCACGCACCTTCTCGAGTTCAACCTGTGGGAAGGTAGGCCGTTGTAGCAGATCAGCCAACAACTCCACCATCTGCTCGAAATCCTCGACCAGACAGCGCACGCGCAGGTCAATTACGATCCGCCCAGGGTCCACGCCAATTGATGCCCCTAATGCATCAGTTAAGGCATTGAGTTCGGCAAAGCTATGATTTGCTGTGCCGCGTTGCAACATTAGTGCAGTAAGCCGCGCTAACCCTTCAGTCGCCTGCGTATCATAGAAGGCCCCAGCACGCATCCGCGCCCGCACGACTACCGCTGGCGACTCTAGTCGTTCATTGCCCAGGACGACAATGCCATTAGGCAGGGTCTGCCGTTCAAGCGCTACGTGGGTGGGCTTACCAGACGCTGGCTCAGTCGGCGTGGCTGCTGCGTTAACTGGTGGCTGCTGTAGCCAGCGATATTCTTGCAGCGGCCAGTAACTCGCGGCTGCTGGTGTCCCGGCATTGCCGCCATCAGCGGTAGGGATAAATTGCCCTACCGTGCGGTTGTCTGGGGTGAGGTATTGCTGCGCCACTCGCTGTACATCGGCAGCGGTAACTGTGGCAAGTTGAGGTAAGAATTGCTCATACATAGTATAGGTATTAATCGTATTCATACTGCCGAGCCAGTAGGCAATACTGGTTACCCCTTCACTGGCGTAGGCGAATTGGGCACGTAGTCCTTTGAGGGCGCGGGCCAGCTCTTCATCAGTGGGGGGTTGGCTTCGCAGTTGATCAACCTGCTCAAAGAAGACCTGCTCAACGTGTTCCAATGATACATTGGGGCGCAGCCCAGCCGAGAGGCTAAAGAGGTACGGATCCTTCATCAGACTGAAACTGCTCGAGGCACTGGATGCAAGCTCCGTTTCAACGAGCGCGCGGTAGAGGCGTGATGATCGCCCCAGGCTCGCCCCACCGCCCGACATCCCCATCGCCCCAGCCCCACTGAGGATCGCATCCAGCACCATCAGCGGAAAAACATCAGGGCTGGTCACTGCTGGAGCATGATAGGACGCCAGAAATTGCGGTAATGGCCCTGGACGACGAACCAACACCCGTCGTTCACCTTCTTGGGCTGGCTCTACCGAGCGGACGAGCGGTATTGCACCGCCACGAGGGATCGCCCCGAAGGCAGATTCAATCTTGGCGAGCAATTCCTCCGTCTGGAAATCGCCCACAGCTACGACGGTCGCGTTATTTGGTGCGTAATAGGTTTGATAATGGTGATAGAGGTCATCACGCGTGATCGCTTGCAGATCACTGAGATACCCAATGACTCCCTGCCGATACGGATGAATCCGAAAAGCGGCGGCGACTGTTGTTTCGCGCAGGTGGGTGGCCGGATAATTTTCGCCGCCCTGCTTTTCCGAGATAATGACTGTGCGCTCAGAAGCCACTTCAGCAGGGTCGAAACGAGCGTTGATCATCCGATCTGCTTCAATCGTGATTGCGAGGTCGAGTTTATCGGCAGGAAGGGGTTCATAATAGGCGGTATAGTCGAGCGAGGTAAATCCATTCAGCGTCCCGCCGTTCTTGTTGACCAGCCGAAATATTTCCCCAGCACCGAGCTTGGGCGTAGCCTTGAAAAGCATATGCTCAACCCAGTGGGAGATGCCCGTATATCCTGGTATTTCATTGCGTGCGCCCACTCCGTACCAGACCCAAAACGTGGCGACGGGGGCTGTATGGGTCTCATGGGTCAAGATCGTCAGGCCGTTCGCTAACGTTGTCAGGCGGGTTGGGCTATCGTTCATCTTTCTCACAATTCCTCTCTGGCTCGCTCAGGCCTTTAGATAACAGCAAGAGATCGTATTGTCGCACGGAAAGTAACGCGTTTGATAGGGTTGTGGTGACTGTCCACGTTCACACCAGAGGCAGCGGCGGACCGTAATTCGTATCCAACTCGTGCGAGAAGTAGAAAATGGCCGTTCGTGCTACTATCCTCCCTGCATAGGGCACGATACGGGCGAGGGAGATTTTCATGGTTATCAAAGATTTGGCAGATCTGACCGGATTGCGGCGAGCGAACCGCGCCACAATGAGCCTGTTGCAGGAGTTGGCGGCGCTGGTTGAACCGGGGATTACCACGGCGACGCTGGATACTCACGCCGCCAACTACCTGGCGCGGATCGGCGCAGAGCCAATCTTTAACGTTGAGGCAGGTTTCCCTGGCTGCATCAACACCTCGGTTAACGATGTCGTGCTGCACGGTGTTCCGGGCGACCAGCAATTGCAGGCAGGCGACATTATTAGTATCGACGCGGGAATGCGCCTGGCTGGGTATTGTGGCGATGCCAACGTAACAGTGCCAGTTGGGGCGATTGGGGCCAGACGGCGACGGCTGATCGCCGCAACACATGGCGCAATGGAGGCGGGCATTCGGGCGGTGGTAACGGGGAAGCGCGTTGGCGATATTAGCGCCGCGATGCAGCGTTACGGCGAACGGCGCGGCTTCAACCTGGTTCGGGGATTTACTGGGCATGGTTTGGGCCACAACTTGCATGAAGACCCCGATGTGCCATTTGTTGGCCGCCCTGGGACGGGGCCAATCTTGGAAGATGGGCTGGTGATTACCATTGAGCCTATTCTGGTCGAAGGCGCACCTGATGTTGATTTCGACGCGGATGGGTGGAGTGTGCGTACTCTCGATGGTGGTTGGGCCGCGCAGTTTGAGCATACAATTATGGTGACACCGGCTGGCGGGGTGATCCTCAGCGAGGAATAAGGATAGCAATGCAACTACTACTGGTACGGCATGGTGAATCGGTTGGTAATCAGAGCCGTCGGCTGCAAATGGACGACGACCATCTTACCGAGCGTGGACGCATCCAGGCTGGCGAGATTGCCGCACTCCTGGCCGAACGGGCTGACCTGCGAGTACTCTATTGCAGCCCTGCCGCCCGCGCTCTGGAGACGGCGCAGACGATTGGCGCAGCAATCGGCCTGCGCCCCATTCCGTTAGACGACCTGGCTGAGATTAACCTGGGTGACGCTGCTGGCATGACCTTCGATGAATGGACCGCTGCCCACCCCGACCTAGCCGAGCAATTCAACGAACTGGGGCCAAGTTTCGTTTGGCCTGGGGGGGAGAGTGGCCTGCAATTGGCTGCGCGGGTAGCCGCAGCGGTTGATGCGATTATTAGTGCGCATCGGCTGGAAGGGGGCGGGGTCATCGTTGTCTCACATGGCGGCGCCTTGGGCTGGATGATCGATCATTTGCTACGAGAACCGCGTGAGCAATGGCCCCGTCATCAATTGCACAACTGCTCACTGACCGAAGTCACCATTGATGAAGATGAGCAAGCCGTTACCTTTGTCTGCCACAATGAAATTAGCCATCTGTCGCCTGAGCCAGAGGAGGTGCTGGCATTAGGCGAAATGGCTGAGGAATCAACTGAGGTCTGAGCGTGCGCCTGCTCCTTGTTCGGCATGGTGAAACAACGGGCAACCTTGCCCACCAACTCCAAGATGAGCATGATCCGCTCACTGATCAGGGCCGCCAGCAAGCGCGGGCGCTCGCTGCTGCGCTTGCGCAGCGTGGCGATCTGGGCAGCCTCTACAGTAGTCCGTTTGCACGGGCCTTTGAGACGGCACAGATCATCGGGGCAGCAACGGGCCTGACGCCTCAGCCCCGGCCCGCCCTGGCTGAAATCAATGTAGGCCAGGCCGCCGGCCTGACCTTCGCGCAGTGGGCAGAGTGTTTCCCCGATCAACTGGCGGCGTTCCAGCAAGATGGGGTCGCCTTTACCTGGCCTGGTGGAGAAAGTGGCGCGATCTTTGCCGCCCGCATCGTTGCAGAACTGGACAACCTGATTACGCAACATCTCGACGATGCTCAGGCAGTCGTGCTTGTTTCGCATGGTGGGGCCTTGGCCTGGGCGATCAGTTACCTCTTGCGTGAACCAGGCGATCAATGGCCGAATGCCCACATGGGGATTGGCAACTGCGCCGTAAGTGAAGTCACCATTGACCCTGCTGCGTGGATAGCAGGACAGCCTGCGACATTTCTACGGCGTAATGATCAGGCCCACCTAGCGCACGGGGAAAGCCCCACGTAGGTCGAGCAATTGGCGACCAAGATGGCCGAGTAAAACATTGTACGGTGCGGCGTATTCTGGGTGTGCCTCGAACCGCGCCCGTTCAAAATACTGCACCGTGTATGGCTTGCCGTCGATTGGGCTGACCTCCCTGATCTCCTCGCTGATTGGCAAACCGTAGATCGCCAGACCACCATTCGCTTCCCAATAGCTCCGAAAGAGCCCATCGAGATTGTGCCCCGTTTCTGGGAAGAAGCGGGCGTTGGGCTTGGCGGGAACTGGTGGATCAGGTGGATGAAACACTTTCCCCAAGAAGCCGAGTAACACCTGATACTCAGGGTTGGCGCTCTCGGGGTGATACTCAAACCGCGCCCGCTCAAAATATTGCACCAGATACTCTTTGCCATCATCGATGCTGCGCTCGCGGTATGGCTCGGTTAGCGGGAAGCCGAACTGTGCGAGGCCGCCGTGTTGCTCCCAATACTGCTTGAATGGGTCGGCCAGACTATGGCCGGTTTCGCTGAAATAGCGCTTTGTTGCTGTTGAAGGGAAAGGGGCGATTGGCTGGCGCACTTGTGGGTCAATTGGTTGGCTGAAGTAGGCTCCACCGGGGCTGAGCCAGAGGAAGGTGACATCGACCCAATCGCCATCAGTCATTTTCAGGTCATCCCAAAACAGGCCATCAGCCAGATCGATGCCGGCGGGGTTACGCACGACATAGCCCTTATCGCTAATCCCGCCATTATATTTGTCGAAGAACTGGGCCTGGGCAGCGGGCCAACCACGCGGCAAGCCGTTGCCCGTTACCCGGGCTGCTGGTGGATCCCAATAGTTATCTTTGATATTCCACGGTCCAACATCCCAGACTGGCGCAACTGCCTGACGCCCTTTATAGGAGACCAATACTTGCTTGTCGTAGCCATCTTTCTTCGCCAGTGCTGCCTTCGAAGGCAGGGCAACAAAGCGATCGCGCTCTTTGATCTGATGCCCATTCGCGGTGATCCCGCCAACCAGCCCTTCACGGGTGGCAAAAAGACGAAAGGTGACTGCGCCAGGGAATGGGACGATTGGGGGAACCAGCGCTTGTTCGCGGGTGATTGGCGCGGCCAATGCTGTTGCGCCAGGGGCAAGCAAGAGCAGTACGATGATCGCGGTAGCGCTCAGTCGTACAGTGCGTCGCCAGCGACGAATCTGCATCAGCATTCCTCCCTTCACGCGCAGCGCTCGCTGTTTGATCGGGGAAATATAGCGAATATGTCAATTCATGTCGAATAGTCTACGCAGGTACAAGGTTATGGGAATGTCTATTATCAATTGCTACAAGCAGGAAATGAGCCTTGTGCTGACAGCCAATTGGCGAAGTTGTGCTTAGAAGATTTCTACAATCCGTGGTTCGCGTGAGCGGAAGCGATAGAGCTTGGCCGGACGATGGGCCCCATCACGACGGACATCACCAGTAGGAACAACGAGATCAAGCGAGCTGATCTTCTTGCGGAAATTGCGCTTATCAATCTGGCGGCCCAAAATGATCTCATAGGTACGTTGTAATTCGGTCAGCGTGAAGGTTGCTGGCAATAGGCTGTAGACAATATTGGTGTACTCTACCTTATTCCGCACCCGTTCCAGGGCGTAATCGAGAATCGTGGCGTGATCGAAGGCGAGCGGTGGCAGTGCCTGTAAGGGAAACCATTGGGCATCGGCGGCATCGTCCCCGCTGGTAACGGCGGGCGGCTGACGCACCAGGGCAAAGTAGGCGACCGAGATCACGCGCCCGCGTGGATCGCGCTGTGGTTCGCCGAAGGTGTAGAGTTGTTCCAAATAAATGTCGCTGACGGCGGTTTCCTCGCGCAGTTCACGCACGGCGGCAGCATCGAGCGATTCATCGGGGTCAACAAAGCCCCCAGGAAACGCCCATTGCCCGGCGAATGGTTGACCACGGCGTTGCACCAACAACACCTGCAAATCGTCGTCGCCCATCGTGAAGATGATCATATCAACGGCGATCGCTGGATAATGGTAGCGTTGTTGGGTTGGTGGTTCTTGTGTCATCTCCTCCCCAGTGGATACAGCGTAAGTTCTTTGCTCCTTTATTCTAGTATTTCATTCTAGTATATGGTGCTTATGGCTGTCAGGAGTGGTGGTGCGTGGCCTGATCGCCGCACGATATTTGTGCGGGGGAGTATAATAGGGAGAGTCATTTGCAGATACTGGTGGTACGATGGAACAACCAACAACAATCCTCACCATTCCAATTTTTCCGCTCAATGTCGTTCTTTTTCCAGGGATGCCGCTGCCATTGCACATCTTTGAAGAACGCTACAAAGCGATGATCGCGCGATGCCTGGAAGGGAATCGAACATTTGGGGTGGCGCTGGTCAGTCCAGGAGTGACGCCGCATAACCGCGAAGTGCCGTATACCGTTGGCACGGTAGCGCGGATTGTGCGACATATCCGTATGGATGATGGTCGCTATAACCTGGTGACTCGTGGCACCTCACGCTTTCAGATTTTAGAGAGCCAGTATGAACTGGAATACCTCACTGCCCAGGTGGAGCTTCTTTCAGAGGAGGAACAGGATAGCAGGGGACTGGAGATCTTGCGGGCCAACGTCGAAGAACAGTTTGAAGGAATGCTTGACGATCTGGCGACGGTAACGAACACGCAGCGTGAGCCGCTCGCCTTTCCTGATGATCCAACGGCGGCTTCCTATCTGGTCGCGCATTATCTACCGATCTACCCCTGGGAGAAGCAACGCTTACTGGAAGCATTCTCAACCGATATGCGCCTGTTGGAGGAACAACGCTTATTGCGACGAGAGCGAGGAATGTTTCGAGAGTTTGGCGCTGCCCCAGCGATCTATCAGGTGCAGGGGGCAGCAGCCTTGCTGCAAGATAACTAAGCCAGTAGCCGCTTCGCAATCTCGCCACGGAAATATCCCGTGACCCGCTACTATCCCCCTCGCTGTAATCTGCTTGCTGCTGGCTGTCCACGTTCACACCAAAGGCCACTTCGCCGCATAAGGCGCGCCGATCCTCTGGGACATTCAGGCGAGTTACCATAGAATATGGATAGTGATACTGTCCTTGCCGCAAGGCAATGTGGCCTTGCGGCCCAGGATCGTTGTCCGCAATGAATGAGTAAAAGCAGTTGGGTTTAGGATCAACACCACGAACGAAGCAGGCCCCCCATGGCGGCTATGGCGTGAGCAGGCAGCGGCGCAACAGCTTTGCGTTGGTGCCGCACTTCTGGCGTAGGTTGTGGCACGGGCGATGGTTGCTCGCCACGCTGGTCGTGATCCTGGCGACAGGTGTCATGCTGTGGCTTGGCGGGTGGCAGTTTGGTCGTTGGCAGGGGCGATTGGCTGCGAACGCCGCCATCTCGCGCCAATTGGCGCTACCGCCGATCACCTTGAATGCCCAGGCAATCCAAACGAACAACCTTGCCAGCCTGACCTATCGGCGGGTACAGGTCTCTGGGCGTTGGGATTACGCCAACGAAGTTGAACTGCGCTACCGCTCCCTTGATGGGCAGGCAGGGGTACACTTACTGACTCCGCTCCAGATTGCAGGCACCGAACAGGTGCTGCTGGTTGACCGGGGCTGGATTCCCTACCAGGAAGCGACCAATCGGCGCGCTTATCAGCAAAATGATCAGGCCACATTTGAGGGCCTGATCTATGAATCGCAACCCCAAAGCACCCCAAGCGCTGAGCCTGGGGTTGTTTCGCAGGTTGATCTGGCGGCAATCGGGGCCATGGTCCCCTACCCACTGCTCCCATATTGGGTGCAGCGGCTCCCTGTTGCGCCAAAGGAGCCCCTGCCGCGTGCTGTCGGGCCGCCCGATCTCAGCAGTGGCTCGCACCTGGCATACACCATTCAGTGGTGGGCCTTTGCCAGCACTCTGGTCATTACCTACCTGATCTTTGCGAACCAATCGATGCGCCGCGCCCAACAAGGCGGCCCACGCCGCCATGGGTCTGCCCCCCGCCCTTAGCGACCTGCCAGCGCTTTTTGCCAAGCCGCCACTGGTGGCACTTCGGTCAATTCAATCTCCGTTTGCACATCAATGAAGGTGGGACTACTGCGCCTGGTTGCCTCCCCAATCGCGTCTTCGATCTGGTCAGGATGGGTGATCGTGATTCCACGGACACCAAAGCCTTCGGCAATTTTGGCATAGTCAATGCGCGTAAAGTCCACGCCGAAGAAACGGTCGTCAAAGTACAGATGCTGGAGCATCTTGATCCAGCCGAATGCGCCATTATTGAAATGAATCAAGGTCACTGGCAGATTGAGCCGACCAATTGTTTCCAGTTCTGTGCCACTCATCCCGAATGAACCATCGCCACAGAGACAAACGACTGTTTCGTGCGGGCGGGCGATCTTCGCGCCAACGACAGCGGGGATCGCGTAGCCCAGCCCCCCATGTGCGCGGGGAATCACGATCGAGCGACCGGGTCGGCGAATCTCAAACGCGCCAGCGGTAAATGGCGTCATCGTGCCAGGGTCAGCAACGATCACGCTGGCGTGCGGCAGAATTCGATCCAGGGCGGCGAAGATCCGTTGTGGCTTGATCGGGTAGGCATCCGAGCGGCCCTTGGCCTCGAACTCATCCCAGAATGGCGCAAGCCGTTGCGCTAGGGCTGCGCGTTCCCACCCGCTGCGTAACGGTGGCGCATCAACCTTGCCGCGTTCCTCACGCGCCCAGGCTGCGAGTTCTGCTAGGGTGAGTTTGGCGTCACCGCAGACTGCCACAGTGGCAGGCAGATTGTTGCCCAGTTGGGTGGGATCAGCGTCGATCTGCAAGATTGTTTTGCCCGCATCAGGGCCAGGGTTGGTCAGGGACAAGGTGATCAGCGAGTTAACGCGGGTGCCAACATAGAGGATAGTATCGGCCTCACCAACGATTACATTTGCTTCCGGCTTCCCGCCATTTCCGCCAATCACGCCAATCGACCAGGGGTGATCTTCGGCCAGCGCTCCTTTGCCGTTGATACTGGTACCAACCGGGATCTTGAGGAGCGTCGCCAATTCGTTCAGCTCATCCCAAGCGCCAGAGATAACTGCGCCACCACCAGCAATAATCACTGGTCGCTCGGCTTGTAACAGCAGGTCATAGAGTTGGCGGGTTTCTTCCGCCGCACCCCGCGTGCGATATGAGGGATACTGCATACAGGTAGGCTCAGCATAGATCTGCGGGTTCGCTACTTCTTCGACCAGAATATCTTCCGGTAAGACAACGTGAACTGCCCCTGGGCGGCCACTCGTGGCCTGTCGGAAGGCGCGGCGCACTGTTTCGGGGATCTTGTCCGCCCGCTTGACGGTCGTGCTCCACTTTGTAGCGGCCTGGAGGAGTTCTTGCTGATTGATCGCGGTCAGCGTGCCGCGATCTTCGTCGGCGAGTGGAATATCTGAAGTGAAGCAGATCACCGGGATTGATGAGCCGTTCGCCTCGGCTACACCAGGGACGATATAGGTCGCCCCACCGCCGGAAGGCCCTTCACAGATTCCTGGCTTGTTTGTCAGGCGGGCGTATGCGTCGGCCATGAAGCCCGCCGACCGTTCATCACGCGCCATAATATGCCTGATCTCACCGCGGGCAGCGTGGAGTGCATCGTAAAGAGGCATGGTCGTATCCCCAGGCACGCCAAAGATCACCTCGACCTCATAGGCCTTCAGCATCGCAACCAGGATTTCTGCGCCGTTCATTGATCCTCCGCACGGTGGTGAGCCCTCAGGCTCGGTTCCCTCTCGCTGTCAGCAGGCGATCATTGACCGCCGTAAGCAATCCTAGTATAAGGCCAGAGACAGGATTGACGGAAAGGGCGTATGGCAACAGTCACGATCACGATTGAGGATGCAGCAGCCCTTGGCCACGATGAACGCGAGGCCATCATCGCATTGTGCGCCGCTGCCTTTGCCGAACCGTTCGATCAGCTTTTTGCGCTCCTGCCTGGTTCGCGCCACATCTTGCTGCGTGTAGGGCAGGAACTCGTAAGCCACGCCTGTTGGGTCACGCGGTGGCTTCAGCCTGCGGGGATAGCACCGTTGCAAACGGCCTATATCGAGGCGGTGGCGACTGCCCCGCGCTGGCAAGGTCAGGGATATGGCACGTTGGTGATGCAGGAAGTGGCCCAGCAAACAGGCAACTATGAGCTTTGTGCGCTCTCCCCAGCCGTCGCCCCGTTCTACGAGCGCTTGGGGTGGCAGCATTGGCGTGGCCCGACCGCGATCCGCACGGACACCGGGCTACTGCCAACACCAGATGAGGAGATCATGATCATGCGGACGCCACAAACGCCGCCACTCGATCTGACCGCCCAGATTACGGCGGAATGGCGTGAAGGGGAACTGTGGTAATGCTGGACAAGTTTTGTGGGACGATCGTGATTGGAGGAAGTGATGCAATTCCCAAGCGCGCGAGTTGAGGGGAAAGTCGCCATTGTGACAGGCACAGGGACGGGGTTAGGGCAGGCAGCGGCGTTAGCCCTGGCCCAGGCGGGGGCACAACTGGTGCTGACCGAACTGCCTGGGAAGACTGAGGCGGCAGAGGCAACGGCGAAGATGGCACAGCAGGACTATGGTGCGGAAACTGTGGTCGTCCCGCTCGATGTCATGCAGCGAGAATTGATCGATGGTCTGGTGCAGACTACCATCGACAAGTTTGGACAGATCGATATTCTGGTGAACAATGCCGGGGTGAATATCCCGAAACTTGCGCTCGATGTTACCGAAGAAGACTGGGATCGTGTCCTGGATATTAATCTCAAAGGGCTGTTCTTTACGACTCAGGCAGTGGGGCGGGTGATGATCAAGCAAGGAAGCGGCAAGATTGTCAATATCGCCTCACAGATGGGGGTGGTAGGCTACTGGAAACGCGCTGCGTATTGTTCCAGCAAAGCAGGGGTAGTGAACCTGACGCGGGTGTTGGCGTTTGAGTGGGCGCAGTATGGCGTGCGAGTCAACGCAATTGGCCCTACATTTGTCGAAACACCACTGACTCGCCCGATGTTTGAAGATACCGCTTTCCGTGATGATGTGCTGGGCCGGATTCCGCTTGGGCAACTGGCGAAGCCAGAAGATATCGCTGGTGGGGTGGTTTACCTTGCCTCGGCTGCCTCAGATATGGTCACGGGCCACACCCTGCTGATTGATGGTGGTTGGACTGCGGTGTGAACGTGGACAGTAACTACTACAACTGCCTGTCCACGTTCACACCAATGACGATCTGTCTGGTGTACAACGCTGGGCCAGGCGAGTCTCGCGATATACACTGTAAGGAGGAAGTTCAGTGATAGCAGTGTCTGATCCAAAGGCGCAACAGACAGCAGCCTCGCTGCAAGAGGCGACAATACAAGGGTTATCCTGGCGGCATATTGGGCCGTTTCGGGGCGGGCGCGTGGTGGCGGTCGCTGGCGATCCCGTCAATCGGCTAACCTTCTATTTCGGCTCGACGGGTGGTGGGGTCTGGAAGACGATTGATGGCGGCCTGAGTTGGGAGAACTGTTCAGACGGCTTCTTCAAGACCGCCTCGGTTGGCGCGTTGGCGGTGGCTCCTTCCGATCCGAACGTCCTCTACGCCGGGATGGGGGAGAC
The DNA here is from genome assembly GCA_039810045.1 of Chloroflexia bacterium. Lineage (GTDB taxonomy): Bacteria > Chloroflexota > Chloroflexia > Thermomicrobiales > CADCWN01 > CADCWN01. Next base: position 35,018 of record JBDHWF010000005.1, on the reverse strand, counting down.
GACGATCCGTGGCAACGTTGCCCACGGCGATGGTGTCTATGGCTCGACCGATGGTGGCAAGACCTGGCGACACCTTGGTCTGGCCGAGACCCGCGCAATCGCGCGGGTACGCATTGACCCGCGTGATCCCAACACCGTCTACGTGGCCGCGTTAGGCCACGTTTGGGGGCCAAACGCAGAGCGCGGGCTTTATCGGTCGCGAGATGGTGGGCAAAGCTGGCAGCAGATCTTGTTCCGCGATGAGCGCAGCGGCGCGATTGACCTCGACATTGACCCCACCAATCCCCGCATCCTCTATGCCGCATTCTGGGAAGCTGGGCGTACCCCCTGGACCCTCACCAGTGGTGGGCCTGGGAGCAGCCTCTATAAATCGACTGATGGTGGCGATACCTGGACAGAATTGACCAATGCCCCTGGCCTACCAAAAGGGGTGAAAGGGAAGATTGGCGTTGCGGTATCGCCAGCGCGGCCAGAACGAGTCTGGGCGCTGGTCGAGGCTGAACAAGGTGGGTTCTTTCGCTCGGACGATGGTGGCGCAACCTGGACTAAGCTGAACGAAGAGCGCGAATTATTGCAACGGGCCTGGTATTACGCCCATGTAATCGCCGATCCGCAGAATCCCGAAGTTGTTTGGGTGCCGAACGTGAACAACTGGCGCTCGATCGATGGTGGAAAAACCTTCCAGGCCTATCCCACACCACACGGCGATAACCACGATATCTGGTTTGACCCCCGTGATTCGCAGCGTATGATTCAGGGCAATGATGGTGGCGCAGTTGTTTCGTTCAACGGTGGTGCTGCCTGGTCGTCAATTTATAATCAGGCGACCGCAGAGTTTTATCACGTCATCGCCGATAACCGTATTCCCTATCGGGTGCATGGGGCGCAGCAAGATAATACGACCCTCAGCCTCCCCAGCCGCTCTGATGCGGGGGCAATTACCTGGGCCGAGACCTTTCCCGTTGGTGGAGGTGAGAGTGGCTATATCGCTGTGCGCCCGGATAACCCCGATATCATCTTCGCTGGGTCATATGGCGGCCTCCTCACGCGCTACGATCACAGCACGCGGCAGTCGCGAAATATCGCCGTTTGGCCGGAGAACCCGATTGGCTGGTCGGCGGGCGATCAGCAATATCGCTTCCAGTGGACCTTCCCGATCATGATCTCTCCCCATGATCCCAACACCCTCTATGTTACCTCGCAATATGTCCATCGCTCTGGCGATGAAGGTGGCACCTGGGAGATTATCAGTCCCGACCTTTCGCGCAACGATCAGGAGAAAATGGGGTCATCGGGTGGGCCGATCACGCAGGATAATACGAGTGTTGAGTATTACGGCACGATCTTCGCCTTTGCAGAGTCGCCCGTACAGCGCGATCTATTCTGGGCTGGCTCAGACGATGGCCTGATCCATGTCTCCCAGGATGGCGGGCAGAGTTGGCAGAATGTGACCCCACCGGCTGACCTGCTGCCGGAGTGGGCCTTGATCAGTATTATCGAGCCGTCGCCGCACGATGCAGGCACCTGTTATGTTGCTGCTACCCGCTACAAGTGGGACGACCTCACCCCATACCTCTACAAAACTACCGACTTTGGGCAGAGTTGGACCCGCATCAGTGCGGGGATTCCTGACGAACAATTCACTCGGGCGATTCGCGCTGATCCAGCGAAGGCGGGGATTCTCTATGCTGGTACTGAGGCTGGTATTTGGGTGTCGCTGAACGATGGGGCTACCTGGGCCCCGTTGGGCCGCAACCTGCCAGTGGTGCCAATTCACGATCTCGTCGTGAAAGATCACGATCTGGTGCTGGCGACGCACGGTCGGGGCTTCTGGATTCTTGATGACCTGACCCCGTTGCACCAGCTTGCCGAGCAGCAGGCTAACGCAGCCCACCTCTTTACCCCGCGCGATACGACGCGATTTCTGGTTCCTGGGCGGCGGCCCACGCTCGACCCCAATCAACTACGAGCCTATGGCAATGCGGGCGGCCTTGCCGTGCGCACCAGGGTCGTCCCTGGGCCAAGCGGCGAGAAAGCTCTGGGGTTTCTTGATGCAGGTCATAATCCCGAACCAGGGATTACGGTCTATTACTATCTGCCCGAGGCTCCGAAAGAGTCACTAACGTTACGTTTCCTTGATGGGGCAGGGCAAGAGATCAAGTCATTTACCAATACAGTGACGAAAGAGGGCCAGGAGAGCGAGAAGAAGCCGGACACGCACGGCGCGGCCCCAGAGCCGAAACCAAAGATGCAGGCTGGCCTCAATCGCTTCGTCTGGAATGCCCGCTATCCCGACGCTACCGCCGTGCCTGGAGCTGTCTTCTGGGCTGGCGGAGTAACCGGGCCGCTCGCCCCTCCTGGACGCTACACCGTCGAACTGGTCGTTGACGGGCAACAGCAGAATGCATCGTTTGATTTTGTCAAAGACCCCCGTGCTGCGGCGAATGACGAGGACTTGGCGGCGCAGTTCGCGCTGTTGCTACAAATTCGCGATAAACTCACCGAAACCCACGAGGCGATCTTGATGATCCGGTCCTTGCGGCAGCAGGCGGAGTCGTGGGCAGAACGCACTGCCCAGACGCCACAGGCGGAGCAGGTCGCAACGGCGGCCAAAGCCCTGGGCGAGGCTCTGACCACGGTGGAACGTGAACTGATTCAGCAGCAGTCGAAGTCGCACGAAGACCCCTTGAACTTCCCAATCCGCTTGAATAACAAACTCGCCGCATTGACTGGCGTGGTCGGTAGTGCTGATGCTGCGCCAACACAAGGAGCGCAGCAGGTCTTTGCCGATGTCGTCACTCGCGTTGATACTCAGTTTGAAGCCCTGGAGGGAATCCTGGTCACCCAACTGGGGGCGTTCAACGCGACGATGCAAGAAGCGCAATTGCCAGCGATTGTGCCGCCAACCAAGAAGTGGTAAGCCAGAGTACCTGCGCCGCCGTTAATCAGGGCGGCGCAGGTTTTTCTATCCAGGGGGCAGCCGATGGGCGGAAATACAGCACCAGGAATTATCCTCGGCGATACGGCAGCAGCGGGAGTCTCGGCGGAAGCATTACAACAGGCGTTCGCGCTAGTGCAATCGTGGATTGCGGAAGGGGTACTTCCTGGGGCGGCAGTGCTGGTGGCGCGGGGTGGTCAGATCGTTGGGGAGGCGTACCTGGGCGTGGCTGATCGGCAGACTGGTCGTGTTGTTGATCAGGAAACGATTTGGGGTTTAGCGTCGATCACCAAGCCAGTGACCGCCACCGCCGTGTTAATGGCGGTGGAGCGTGGCCTTTTGGCGCTTGACCAGCCACTCTACACGCTCCTACCTGAATTCCTCGATCAGGCTCCCACCAGCGCTGAACGGCGGGCAATCACCTTGCGCCACACTCTCGCCCATTGCTCAGGACTACCGGGCTTCTCGGCGAATAATCTGGCCCTGCGACAGGCGGGGGAACCAATTTCTGCGTTCATCACGGCCTTCATGCAGCAACCCGTGCTATTCGCACCAGGCACCTATCACTACTACAGTAATGTGGGGATCGGTCTGGCGGCGGAGGCGGTGGCTCGCGCCCTAGATGGGACGCTGGGGCAGGTGGTGGCAACTCCGGCAATCGCCCGCTACCATCAGTTTGTGCAAGAGATGATCCTTGCCCCACTAGAGATGCGTAATAGTGCACTCTTGCCTCCCGCAACCTGGGCCAACCGCATTGCGCGGGTCGAGGAAACGGGCCAGGACGGAACGAGCTATGAAATGGCGAATAGCCGCTATTATCAAAGCCTGGGGATTCCCTGGGGTGGTCTCTTTAGCACACCACGCGATCTGATCCGCTTTGTCGATCTCTTTTTACCCTCCAGTGGCGGGCGCTCCCGCTTCGTGGCTGACGCTGCCCCGTTGCTGGCACCAGCCACCGTACAGGCGATGACGACAATCCAATATGCGCCGCCGGATGCTCCGGCTGATCTTGCCCCTGAACTGCGCGATGGTTTCCCCAACGATCCCCCGCTGCCGACGGTCGATTGGGGCCTTGGTTGGGCCGTGAAAGGCGCGAAGCGTGGTGGAGAACTGGGCGATCTGACCGCTGCCGCCACATTCAGTCATGCTGGTGCCACTGGCACGCTGGCCTGGGCAGACCCCACCCAGGATCTTGCCTGCATTATGCTGACGAACCGGGCAAGGCGCAGTGGATGGCCTTCCGAGCAATTTCGGGCGGCACGCTTCGCCAATATGATCCTGGCTGCGGTTAGTTAAAATGACAGGCGGGGCCAGTTGGCCCCGCCTGTGAATAGGCTTTCGCTGTGGTGGTGCGCTTCTTCTTAGAACTCCTCGTCGTAGCCCTGGAAGTCGCGAACAATCTCGCGGCCCTGCTCAACTAACGCCTGGGTTGTCTCGGCTACCTTCTTCCGACGTTCCTCATTCTGGAAGATGTAGATGATGCCCCCAGCGATGGCGGCAATCAGCGCAAACATGAAGAAATTGCTGGCGTTGCTTCGCTGCTTTGGTGGCTCAAGCTGCGCCGCCAGATTGGAAAGCGCGCTGGCGGCCTGTTTCCGGCCACGGTAGGTCTGCTTGCTGACCTCTTTGGCCAGATCGCCCTTGGCGATTGTTTTCGCGGTATCGCGACCAACATTGGCCCCGGTGGCGGCGAAGGCGCTCACCGCTTCCCCCGCTTTACTGGCAGTATCAGTTACCTGAGGCAGTAACTCTTCCCGTACTTTCTGCACCACCTGTGGCAACAGATCATCGCGCACAAGCTGCGCTACTTGTGGCAGGACATCTTGCATAAACCCCTGCACTTTGGTTGCTCGTTCCGCTACCGCTGGCACAACGTCGTTTCGCACGCGGTCGGAGAGGTCGCCGCCTTGATCGCGGGCAGTGTCGGCAAAGTTGCGGGCGCTATCACGGGTGTTGTCTGCCACCTGGCGGGCATTGTCGCGGATCTGACTTTCAGCATTGAGCGCACGTTCGATGATTGGTGCAGCGGCAGCGGCGGTCGCTGAGCCAACGGCGGCAATCTTCTTGCCCAGGTTATCGCCGACATTCCCAACTGCTTCGCCCACGGCAGCGCGGGCCTCGTTAATGTTGGCCTGCCGCTGATTACTGCGAATCTTTTTCGCAATCGCCTTGTCTACCCGATCAATATCTTTCCGAATACCGTCAACTTCTTTGCGAAGTTGTTTCCGTGATTTACGAGTTAACTTCCCATTCTTCAAGACCGCTAATACTGCTTCATCACTCATTGGGGGTTGCTCCTTTTCTGACACAGGGACAAGCAGTTCATCCGCTGCGATAATCCCACGCTCCTTGCGTTGCTTCTCTACGGCTGGCTCAAGCCGATTAATTTCTTCCTGAAGGGTATCAATCTGACGGCGTAGTTGTTTCCTGGTGCGGTCAGAGATTTTGCGGCCTTCGACCACGGCAACAATTGGTTTCCCTTTGCCCCCATCGCCCACCGCTTTGAAGTCGCGGCGCGGTTGATCCGTTTGCGCTGGCCCCAAGGCTGCGACAATTGTCCCGAGCAGGGCAGCCGCGCCAGTAGCTAGACCTACCACCTGTGACGTGGACAGGTTATCAAAGTCGAAGCCACGTACACTATGCGTCACATCGTCTGCTTCAATGAATATATCCTCGCGGATCGCTCTGGGCTCTTTCTCTGGTTCAGCCTCCATCGTTCTCTTTTCCTCCTCTGTGCCGCTAGTTAGCCGCGCAGGTCATCGGCAGCACTGGTATCGATGCGCCCGAGCAGGGCTTCATCGCTGGCCTCAACACTACTGAGTTTGTTGGCTACCTGATCGGCTAGCCCAACGCGCTCTTCTGGCGAAAGGTTACTCATGACCCGATCAAGGATCGCCATCAGCAGGTCAACGCGCTCAGCATTGCTCATCCGCTCAACCATACGATCAGTGACGTAGTTCACCGATTGCGCGCGTTCTTCTTCGCCCATATTCTTGAGAACTTGATCGATCATCCCACGCATCAGCCCGCTCATTGATCTCTGTCCTCTCTCTCGCTGCTACGGTGCGGTCTTGTCCCACAACGTGCCTATACATTCCAGTATTGGAAGCAGGAATTGTGCCATCCTTCCTGAGGCTAACCGCAATACTAAGGTTACACCATCGTCATGGCACAATTCATGGTGGCAATCACCGATTGCCTCGCTCCATTTACGAGTATTCTGCCGTGCTTGATTCACGCACCGTGATCAAATCGCCCCGTTGATCGTAGGTGGGGGGAGGCTCTTGTCACGTTAGCGTTGATAGAGTGGCAGTTCCGCTGGCTGGAGGGCGTCGCCAACCTGGGCTTTAATCGCTTCAAGGAACGGATAATCCCACTCGCTGACGAAGGTCATGGCGATACCCGTTTTGCCAGCACGGGCCGTCCGTCCAATCCGATGAATATACTCTTCAGGGTTCTGGGGAATATCGTAATTGATCACGTGGGTGATATCAGGAATGTCGAGCCCCCGCGCGGCGACGTTCGTCGCGATCAGGACGCGCAGATCGCCTTGGCGATAGGCGTCAATCGTACGGGTACGGTCGACTTGTGCCATCCCGCCGTGCAACGCCTGGACGAGCCAGCCTTCGCGAGTCAGTTGTTGGGCCAGACGGTCTACCCCAACTTGCATACGGCGGAAGATTAGCAGGCGGGCATCCCGCCCAAAGTCGTCCTCAAACGAGAGGAAACCATCAAGTTTATCGCGCTCCGCCAACTCGTAATAGTATTGCGCTACGGTCGCCACGGTCGCCCGCTCTGGCTCGATCGCAATGTGAACTGGCGAGCGCTGGTAGCGGCGCACCAACCGCTCGACCCAGCGGGGCATGGTGGCGGAAAAGAGCATTGTCTGGCGGTCGCGCGGCGTGCGCCGCAAAATCTGCTCAATATCTTCCGCAAAGCCAATGTCAAGCATTTCATCTGCTTCATCAAGCACAACGATCCGCACCTGATCCACCCTCAGCGTCCCCCGCCGCAGGTGATCGAGCACGCGCCCTGGCGTGCCAACGATAATATCAACGCCGCGCTCTAATGCGGTGAACTGCCCGCGCATCCTGGTGCCACCATAGACGGAGAGGATCTTGAGGCCAGTGCCAGCGGCGAGTTTTTCGAGTTCAGTGGTGACCTGGCGGCAAAGCTCGCGCGTTGGCACCAGCACAATTGCGCTGACCACGCCAGTAGGCCGCAGGCGGTTGATCGTGGGGATCCCAAACGCGGCAGTCTTGCCTGATCCTGTTTGGGCCTGCCCAAAAATATCCTGCCCAGCCAATAGCGGTGGTAAGACCGCCGCCTGAATCTTCGTGGGCTGGCTGTAGCCCATCGTTTCCAGGGCGCGGAGAATTTCCGGGCGCAAGGGATAATCGCTGAAATGTGATTCAGTCTCTGGTGATGTTGCTGGTGCTGTAGGGTCATCTGTTGCAGGAGTCGATACGGCGAGTGTTTCCAACGGTTAATCCAATCTGCTAACGGTCACGCTATCGGTGCATTCACTGCCCCGACATCGCTCCGCGCCAGATTGTTGACCTGACACTCACACGTTCCGGGACATCCACGGTGGCAGCCGACGAACCTTCGCCCTGCCTCCCTGCACGGTAGTATAGCAGAGGTGACATAATACCAGTCAGTATTCATCTTCCTCGCGCCAGGCCAACGCTGGTGGTCGCTGGGCATCGAGCCACGCCTGCAACATGATCGCGGCAGCGGCGGCATCGATTCGTTTGCGACGTTCTTCGCGGCTGACCCGCTGCGCGATCAAGATACGCTCGGCTTCGACCGTGGTAAAACGTTCATCAGCGAAGGTGTACGGAACTTCGCCAAGGTACTGCGCCAGCGTTTGAGCAAAAGCACGCACTGCTGCTGCCTGTGGTCCTTCGGTGCCATCAAGGCTGGTCGGCAGGCCAATCACGACGATTTCAATCGCACGTTCGCGTACGAGATCGGCCAGAATGGTGAACTCTTCGCCCTTGTTCACCGCTACCGTCTGCCAGGGGGCCGCCAGGATTCCCAGATCATCGGAGAAGGCGACACCGATCCGCCGTGAACCAACGTCAATCCCCAGCGCACGCATTGGTTAGCGGGCCTCAGTAATTTGCACCTGAATATGGGAAGATAACCAGGGCATCCGCATCGGGAATGGGCCAGTCTGATATTGAATCGTTGATGAAGCTACCCCAGGTAGCGCGGCTAGAATAGCGCGTGCTTCATCGTCATCTTTATGGGCGAGATCCTGCGCCAGCCGATCGCGATCGGCTTCGGTGCCAAGGACGGCGCGAGTTTGCGCTCCGCCAGTAATACTATAGGTCAACTGGCCAGGCAGATCTTCGACCAGTTGCGGGGTATTGATCTGCACTGTGCCAGCCACTACTGACTCTCCTGGCTTGGCGGCGCTATTGAGCCGCTTGGTTGCCTCGTCGCGGGCTTGTGCTTCAACCTCGGCTGGCTGATAGACCAACCCCGTGGCCTCTGCAGTAATAGTGGCCGTAACGTTATCGCCATCGGTGCCTTCGGCAGCACTGAACTGCACCTTAAAATTGCCAACACCATGCGTGTCGTGCATCACCGTACTCCCTGCGGGAACCGCGCCATTGAATGCCGCTTGGCCTTTCGCACGGGCAGCTTCCTCAGCGGCTGCCTGGGCCGCGGCGCGGTCTTGGGCAGAGATCGTGGAGATGCGGCGGTCGCTGCCGCCAGCAATCGGCACGGTCTTATTGGTGTAATAGATCCCGCTGGCCAATTGCCCGCGTACTACGCCAATCGGCGCATTGCCTCCACTACCGCGAATCGTCGCGGCAACGTTGACCGGGGCCGATCCGAATGCCCCTGCGCCAAATGGATCAGCGGCGGCGACAGTGACTTCCTCGGTGGTGACATAAATGCGCCCATCAGTCGCTTCCAGGCGTGTGCCGTTCGGCACCGTCGCTGCGGCGGTAGAGGGATTTGTGAGGATAACTACGCCGCCCGCCGTCAGATCTGGCTCCAGGCGGGCACCAGTTGCAGGCCGGGTTGCTGCCCCATTGACTGGCACAATCAGCCGCTTCGCAGGGACGATAATACGCGCATTGGTTGGCTGCCCTTCGGGCGAACTCGGGTCAATCTCTGCTACTACCACGCGAAAATCCGTGGTCACTTGGCCGGTGCGCGCCGCTAACGTCACTGTAGCGGTTGGCACGAGCAGGTAGAGGATTACTGCCACAATACTGCCAAGAATCAGCAAGGTAAACAAGAGGCTACCGATGGCAAAGTGGCGGGTGCCAGCGCGGTGTGGGGCAGGTTGCCAGCGTTCGTCCCCCTCCTCCAGCTCAGGCTCATCCTCGTCAAGGTCGTGTTCGTAGGCGATGGCAGAGGTGATGACAGGCAGCCGCGCCGTTTGCTCACTTTGGGGTGGTCGCGATCGCCCATTGCGTGGAGTAAAGGGCAGCACGACAGGCTGATAGGGCGTGGCGGCTGGTTCGTCCTCATCCTCATCAGTAGTAGCGTGATCGGCAATAATCGGTTTGGCTGCTTGCCGTAACTGGTACGGAGGCTCATCCCAGCCGTCTTCATCAGGCTCCAGAATCGCATCTTGCTCATCGTCGTAATCGGCCTGAGCTTTTCGGCTCCGGCGAGCCTCGATCCAGGCGCGAACATCGTGCCAGTAGCCCGCTAACCCGCGTGGCGGTTGCTGGTCATACTCCTCCTGCTCAGGGTCGTAGGCTTGCGGCTCATCCCAGCCATCATCCGCTGCCAGATCATCTTGCGCTGCTTCGTCTGGATCATATGGCTGACCATACGGATCGAGACGGGCTTCCTGTTGGTCTTCGTCAGTAGGCGGCGTTGTGGTCAGCAGCGCTTCAGGCAGTTCGTCTGCGGATTCAAGCTCGGTTAGGTCGTCGGCGGTTGCTGGCGGTGGTGTGAGATTAACCCGCGCCTGTTGTTGTGGTTCGGGCGCTATTGGTGCAAACTCAGGGTCTCCATGCCGCTGCAGGTCGAGTCGCCCTAGCGGTTGCCCGGCCAGGAGTTGCGGTGAACTGGTTGATTCAAGCAGTGGTTGTTCGTGTACGTCAACAACTTCCAGCCCAAAGACCCTGGCTGCATTGAGCAGCTTTCTGTTTGTTGAGGCAATTGCAACCTGGACTCCCTGCGCCTGTGCCACTTCGTCTAGGGTATGTAACTGTTGGAGGCTGATCAGCAGGGGGCTGCGCTCATCCACGGCAAGAATAACGGCATTGCTCGTCGTGGCGCGCAATGCTTCGAGGACCCGATCAAGGGTGTCGTTTGCCGCAACGGTAATTTGTTCTCGACCTAGCTCTACATCGTTCACGGCCCCTCCTTCGAGTGCCGATATACCTGCCTGTATCTGCTCGGTCGGGGGCAGGCAAGCAGCGCGAACATTGCTCGCGCTGCTTGCGCTTAGTTACCGCCGAGGATACGTTCAACGAGTGCAGGAACCAGCGTGAGTGCTTGATCAAGTTTGGTGGCGTCGCCGCCCCCACCCTGCGCCCGATCAGGCCGCCCACCACCACGCCCACCCATCCCCTGGATCGTTTCGCTAAGGATGGCGCCTGCTTTTACCCCACGTTCCACGATTTCGGGCGTCACGATGGTGAGCAGTGCTGGGCGGTCGTTGACGACCGTGCCGAGGACAATGATCCCTGTACCAATGGTATCGCGTAGCCGATCCCCAAGCTGGCTCAGTGCGCCAGCATCTGGCACTGATACGCGTGTCGCCAGCACTTTTACGCCAGCGACCTCTTGTACGGCATTGAGGAGGTTGCCTGCCTGCCCACCCGCAACCTGCCCCTTCAACTGCTCAACCTCACGTTCCAGGTCGCGGATACGGCTGCGTAAGCCCTCAACGTGGGTCGGCAATTGCTCTGGGGTGCGGGTGCGGAACTGGGCATAGAGGGCATCGGTTGCGGCTTGCACCTGGGCGAGATAGGCCAATGCGCCCCGTCCGGTGAGCGCCTCAAGCCGCCGTACCCCAGCGGCCACACCCGATTCGCCAGTAATGACGATTGGGCCGATCTCGCCAGTTGCCGAAACGTGGGTGCCACCGCAAAGCTCTTTGGAAAACTCCTCAATGGTGACAACCCGAACCTGATCGCCATATTTCTCGCCAAAGAGCGCCATCGCGCCAGTTGCCAGCGCTGCTTGCTGATCCATCACGTCGGCATAGACGCGATCATTCGCCAGCGTAGCCGCGTTAGCAATTTCGCTAACCTGGCGTAGTTCGTCGGCACGAAGGGCTTGTTGATGGGTGAAATCAAAGCGCAGGCGATCAGGGGAGACCAGGGAGCCAGCCTGTTGCGCGTGTGCGCCGAGAACCAGCCGTAGCGCCCGGTGCAAGACGTGTGTCGCGGTGTGATTACGGCGAATATCAGCGCGACGATCAACGTTAATCGCTGCCTCGACAGTATCACCAACGCTGAATGTCCCGGCCTCAATTTCGCCCCGATGCCCGGTAATGCCGGCGACTGGTCGCTGGGTGTCCGTAACGCGGAATTGCCCGCTGCCGCTGGTCAGTAACCCGGTATCGCCAACCTGACCACCAGCCTCGGCATAGAACGGGGTTTGATCCAGGATGATTTCGACCTGATCGCCCGTCTGTGCGGATTCCTGCGGCCCATTTGCGCCGATCAGGGCAACAATCGTTCCTTCAGCGCGGTCTTGCTCGTAGCCTAAAAACTCTGTTGGCGGTAGCCGTAACCCCGCATATGTTTCCAGGTCGCGATGCGACTGCTTGCCGAAGTGCGAACCTTCACGACTGAGCGTGCGTTGCACATCCATCGCCTGCTCAAACTCGGTGCGGTCGATGGTGAGACCGGCTTCGTTGGCGAGTTCAACTGTGAGGTCAAAGGGAAAGCCATACGTATCGTAGAGGCGGAAAGCCTCAGCTCCTGGAATGGTTTCCTGTCCTTCGGCCTTGATTCCTGCAACCAGGGTAGCGAAGCGACTCAGCCCACGGGTGAGGGTTCGCCCAAACGACTCTTCTTCATTGCGAATCACCTGAAAGATTCGCTCGCGCCGTTCGACTAATTCAGGGTATTGCCCGCGCATCTGCTCGATCACCACCCCCGCTGTTTCGGTGAGGAAGGGGCGTTCCAGGCCGAGCAACCGCCCATAGCGCACGGCGCGGCGCAGGATTCGGCGGAGAATATATCCCCGACCTTCATTGTCTGGTAAGACCCCATCGCCAATCAGGAACGTGATGGCGCGGCTATGGTCGGCGATTACCCGTAAGGAACGGTCAGTCTTGGGGTTCTCGCCGTAGGTGGTGCCAGTCAGGGCTGCTGCACTCTGAATAATCGGTTGGTAGAGGTCAGTATCGTAAACCGAGCGTTTCCCTTGCACCACCATCGTCAGGCGTTCCAGGCCCATTCCCGTATCAATATTTTTCCGAGGTAGGGGAGTATCGGTGCCATCATCGTTGCGGTTGAACTCCATGAAGACGAGATTCCAGACCTCTAAAAAGCGGCCACCGTCATCCCCTGGCTGGTCGCCAGTGCGCCCTTCGGTATAGCCGAAGTCGTAGTAAATCTCGGAGCAAGGACCACATGGCCCAGTCGGGCCAACTGGCCCCCACCAGTTATCTTTCTCTGGATTGGCGGTAATGGTGATCCGCTCTTCAGGCAGCCCCACCACCTCACGCCAGATTGCGCGTGCTTCGTCATCTTTCGGGTAGACCGTCACCCAGAGGCGGTCAGGGTCCATCCCGTAGCCCTTGGTCAGCAGTTCCCAGGCCCAACTAATCGCATCACGCTTGAAGTAATCGCCAACCGAAAAATTGCCGAGCATTTCAAAGAAGGTCAGGTGACTTTCGTCGCCGACTTCATCAATATCAACCGTGCGAAAGCACTTTTGTACTGAGCAAAGCCGGGGCGTAGGTGGTTGTTCCAAGCCCATAAAGAAGGGGATCATCTGCTGCATCCCCGCCACCGTGAGCATCACGGTAGGGTCATTGTGTGGAACCAGGGATGCCGAAGGCAATTCTGTCCCTAGCCGTTCGCTGAAATAGTCAACAAAACGGCTACGCAGTTCATTGCCGGTCATTACCGTAGGTTCTTGTTGGTTCTTTGCTACCATGCAATTCCCTCCACATCAACGCTTGGTGCTGGTCGTATCTTCTGGCGGTGACCAGACCTCCGTCAACGCGGCCTGATGTACGTACATAATTATCAGGCCGCGAACGTACTATGTCAAGACTTGAGAAGCGAAAATCTGTTCTAGGCCTATCAATCGCGATCCTTGCCGTTGTTGATGAGTAGCAAAATAAAAACTCCTCCACCCCCGTTGGGGCGAAAGAGTCTCTTTCGCGGTGCCACCCAGCTTCAGCATCCCCAACCGCAGGGATGCCCTCATTCCATGTCGGTAACGGTGACTGCCGAGCCGCCTTCGCAGCAGGACGCTGGTTCGGGGCTAGCTCACAGGAGGCTGGTATTCTGCGATCTGGTCGGGTGGCTTGCAGCCATTGGCACACCCTCGCTGTAGACCGACCGTCAGGCACTCGACCTGCTCAACGCTTTGCCTCCAAGTATACTGCCAGAGTCAGGAAAAACAATGGTCTAATGGCTCCAACTGCGGTTTGCTTGGTTGGCCTGAGCGGAATGTGCAGGCTACACTACGGGCGGATCAGTGACGGGGCTAGTAGAGAGAGGACGTGCGAGGGCGATGGCACGGCGCGGTATTGAACTCGAAGTGAAGTTTGCTCCGGCTGGTGAGGGGACGCTGGATGCCCTGGCAGCGCGTACTGCGTTTCCTGGCTGGCGCATCTGCGGGCGGCAGGACGAAGTACAGCATAATACCTATTTTGATACACCGAACGGCACACTTGAAGCAGCCAGTTGCTCATTACGGCGGCGCATCCTTGATGATGGCGCGGGTGGAGTTGAGTGGACCTTCAAGCGAGGCCGTGGCCCAGGGCGCGATGGTGTGGCGCGACGGCGAGAAATCAATGTGCGATTGTCGGGGAAAGTAAACGGGAATAAGGGTGATTTCCCAAAGGTAAAATGTGCGCCAATCGAGCGGGCTCGGCGGCTTGCGGGGAACCAGCCGCTTGTACCATTGTTTACGTTGCTCACGATTCGGCATCAGATCGAACTGGTTCGATCTGATGGGGCGCGGGTGGCGCTGGCGCTTGACCGGTTGCAGCTTGAAGATGCCCCCGTTTATCGGGAGACAGAGATTGAGATCGAACTGTTTGATGGCGATGAAGGCGCGGTTGCCGACCTCGCTCTCTGGCTGATGCGAACCTACGGGGTATTGCCGATGCGGGGCAGCAAACGTGGGCGGGCGTTGGCCTGGAAGCGTGGCCTGGGGTTGCCAGTGGTCGGGCCTGCGCTGGCGCTAGAGATCTTGGGCGATCAGGCGGTGCAGGCGGGCGATGGAGCCGTGATCGCCCTGGCTTCGCCGCGCGGCTCGGAACAGGCGAACCGCTTGGCGGAAGGCTTGACTGAGCGTTTACGGATTACGCAGGCTGATTTGCCAACGACAGGCCCACGGATTGTGGTGAACCGCGTGTTGGGGAGCGAAGATGCAGTAGTCTTTTCTGCCTGGGTCAAAGTTGGCCTCCCGCGGCCCTTGATTCACTATCTGGTGACTGACCTCGCCGCAGCAAGCGTCGATCCCTGGTTGATTTTGCGGCGCCTTGGTGAATATGTGGTGCCATCGCAGCGGCGCTACTTAGACCCTGCCGCCCGGACGACAGACCTGATTGTGATCGATAATGCCCCGCTGCTCGCTGCTGATCAGCACCATACCCCTGCAGTGCAGATGAAGTACTTCGGCTGGCCCCGTGAAGAGGTGTTGTTGGCGAGTGGGGCCACATTATTCAGCGCGGCGACTGAAGATGATTACTTCTATCGCCCCCCAGCCGCGCTTTCTGATGATTACCTACGAGTGCGCCTGCGTGAAGATACTGCCTGGGTATCGTATGCGGACACGACCGCCGATAGTGCGATTACTACTCACGAAGCCCGCCCACGGGTCTTACCGCTCTTACGCAATCTTGGCTACCGTGAACAAGGAAAAGTGCGGAAAGAACGTCGACGCTATCGGCATGGCGGCTGGGAGATCGCGCTTGATCGCGTGGCACAACTCGGCTATTTCTGCGAGATTCGCCAGGTCGCTGCCGATCAACGTGGTCTAGCAACCATCGCTGCTACGCTGGGCCTGGATACGTTGACCCAAACAGCTACGCCGTACTGGTTGCTGGTGCAGGATGCGCAACGGGCCTTTCCCATTCTCCCACTGCACTGAAACTGCTTTGCACAGAAAACACTGGGGAAAATGTGCAAAGCAGGGGAATTTGCACATTTTCCTCTTGCCAGGGGCGGCAACCTACTGTACGCTAACAAGTAGCGCAGTACCTTTCGTGGCCGTACTTACGCTTCCCGGTGGGGGGCAGTTGTGGTTGAGCATCGCTATTGCCCCCCACCGTAAGTGCGGCGACCCGCCATCTTCCGTTGTGCGCAACGTGTCACTGCTTTATTCTGGTGCCTGTTCGGTAGAGAGCGGGATCTCATTTCGCAGCTCGTCATACGCTGTGAGCCAGCGGGCAAATTCGCTACGAATCGCCTGATGGCGACCTTGCTCCTCAGCCAGCCGTAACGCTGTGACGTGGTGATCAATTTGTGCAGCAAGCTGGCGTGGCCGGGCGATCCCCCGAAAAATAAATGGTTGGTTGGTGCTGGCGGTGCGTACCATGACATCGCCGTAATTTAGCAAGTTTGCTAATGGGTTTGGAATCCGATAGCGAATATCCTGAACCTTATCGAGGGCCGCTTCCGTAAACTGTTGCCGCAATCCCAAGGGCATCTGCTCGATCTCGACCAACCGATCTGGCGTGACAACATAGTGATCATTACGCCAATCTGCCCATTGCCACCACAACCAGAACAGCCCCACTACCAGGAGGCAGAGCGTTAGGCCATTACGTGTTGATGCGGTTAATGGCAGGGCGATTCGATCAAGCAGGAATGGGAATGTCATCGCGATGATCAATACCAGGATTGGCCCAACCCAGGCGCGGCAGAGAAACCAGGGGTGCCGCCGCCACGCTACCCCGGCGATCTGGCGACCAAAAAAAAGTGGACGTGGTGCTGGTAGTTGGAACCGTTGCCCAGGCTGTAGTGATCCTCGCTGCTGTGGCTCCGTCTGGGGCAGGAGCGGCGTTTCCTCTTGTTCTAATAACGCCTCAATACTGGCATGGACTGTTGCATCATCAACTTGTTCACGCTGATGGGCATACTCATCTAGCCGCGCCAGAATCCGCTCTCGCACGACGAGCGGATCGCGGGCGGCAGCGAAGCGCAGTGGCCCAATGGCAGTGAGTGAAATAACCAGGTCGGCACAGCCACACCAGCGCATAATGGGATTACTAAAGTCGATCTCAACGCTTTGTAGCTGATCAATGCGTAATTCGCGGCGCTCTTCCCGCAGGCCACTAATCCCAGCGATTTCAATTAACCGCGTGGCGGTAAGGTAGAGGCGATCATTATTCCAGCTCAGGTAGGCCGCTGCTAGCCAGACGGCACCGACAAGAAAGAGCCCGCCCAAGATGGTCAGCCAAAACCAGGAAGGGGCGATCTCCGTTGGGGCGCTGGCAAAGATCAGTACCAGGGTGGCCGAAATCAACAGCAATAGTCCTGGCTGCCAGGCACGTACCAGCAATAAAATCGGATGATGCCGAATCATCAGGATTGATTGTGTGGGTTGATTCATCGTCAACTCCCTTTGCCGCAACGGGTCAGTGCTAACCGGTCAGGGTAATTGTAACGGTGTACGTTCAGTTCGCAAAGCCCCACGCCTCACCGAGCATGCTACACTCCGCGTGCTACACCATGGGGGACAGGTTAATGGGGGGAAATGATGGAACAGTATTACTCTGGCGCGCAGGAAGTAGCGCACTACACCTGCTATCGCACCCGCGAGCGTTTACCGCTTGATGGGCGGTTGGATGCGGCTTCCTGGCAGCAGGCCCCACGCTCCCCCCGTTTTGTTGATGTCGTTACTGGTCAGCCAGGGCTCTATGATACCCGCGCCGCTGCGCTCTGGAATGACGAAGCCCTTTATGTGGGGTTCTGGCTGGAGGAACCGTTTGTGACGGCTGAGCGCACCGAGCGCGACTCGCTGATCTTCTACGAGAACGATATTGAAGTGTTCATTGACGGTGGCGATTGTTACTACGAATTTGAGATGAACGCCCTCGGAACGATCTATGAAGTCTTCCTGATCTGGCAGGATGCGTACCAGCGTGGCAGTCGCTTTGATACGCCAGAGTTTGATCTTCTTGGGCGGCCTGCGCTCTCCTTTGGTGGCAACTTTGATCGGGCGGGCGAAGGGATGTGGTGGGGCAATCACCCGCGTAAAGCCCGTTGGGCCTTCCCCGATTGGGATTTTCCCGGTCTACGGGCCGCAGTCTACATTGATGGCACGCTCAACGACCCAACCACGGTTGATCAGGGTTGGCGCGTCGAATTGGCGTTCCCCTGGTCGGGGATGGGGGCGCTGGCGGGGGGGCGTAGTATTCCGCCCCAAGATGGTGATAACTGGCGGCTGTTATTTGCCCGCTACGAAAAGCTGAACCTGCTGGGCCAGGTGGTCTATGCGGGGCTGGCGTGGAATAAGATCGGTTCAATTGATAATCACGCGCCAGAGTGCTTTACGCAACTCACCTTTTCCACCAAATACGTTGATGAGCAATAGCGGCTAATCTTCAGCGACTGGGGCCGTTGGGTGCAGCGAACGGATCGCGGCGACCGTGCCACCCTCAGCGGCTTCTTTACAGGCGCGAATAGCGTTTTCAATGGCGCGGGCATCCGAGCGTCCATGGGCAATCACCACCACGCCATTCACGCCCAGCAGGGGCGCGCCACCAACTTCGCGGTAATCGAGCCGCGCCCGTACCCGCCCGAATGCTGGGCGCAAGCCCGCTGCCAGCAGTTTGGTGAGTGGGTTTGCGGTCAACTCCGTGCGGATCATGCCCAGCAACATCGAGGAAACCCCTTCAGTGAGTTTGAGGGCAACATTTCCCGTATAGCCATCAGCCACAACAACATCAGCCACACCTGCGGGAATATCTTTCCCCTCGATATTGCCGATAAAGTTCAGGCCGCTGGCCGCTAGCAAGGGATGGGTTGCCTGAACAAGCTCATTGCCCTTGGTTGCCTCTTCGCCATTGGCGAGCAGCCCAACTCGAGGGCGATGAATTCCCTGTACCTTTTCCATGAAGATCGCCCCCATCTGCCCAAATTGCACCATCTGTGAGGGCTTTGGGTCGGTATTTGCTCCAGCATCAATCAGCAAAATACGACCAGTGGGGGCTGGTAACACCGCGCCAATTGCTGGACGTTCGATTCCTGGTACCCGACCCAAAACAAAGAGTGCTGCGGCCATAACTGCGCCGCTATTCCCCGCTGAAATCATCGCCGCGGCGGTGCCGTCTTTCACCTGCCTCAGGGCAACGTTGATTGAAGCATTTGGCTTGCGGCGGGCGGCATTGGCGGCGTGTTCATCCATGTCGATCAGATCTGGCGCTTCGACGATTGGCAGGTGCAATCCCGCACAATCATGTTTCGCCAGTTCCGCTTCAATTGCCGTTGTGCGGCCCACCAAGGCTACTTCTACGCCATGGGCCCGTGCCGCAGCCACTGCACCAGCGACCGATTCAGCTGGGGCGTGATCTCCCCCCATCGCATCAAGAGCAATGCGCATCGTTATCCTCCAGCGCGAGCAGCCGTGCAACGTCAGTGCCGCTTGCCGTTCCGTTCCCCATTCTACCCGCAGGATGGAGCAATCTCAATTATTCTGCTTAACCTATAGAGTACAATGTTGCTGTGTGATTGGGCAGACCAATGAGGGGTACGATGACCGGCGGCCCTGAGTTTCGAACAGGTAAGAAGATCCTGGTGGTGGATGACGAGCGGGTGCTGACGGAAACGATCAGCTACACGTTGCGGCGGGAAGGCTACCAGACGGTGCAGGCCTATGATGGGCCGAGTGCCCTGACGCTGGCGAAGCGGGAGCGGCCCGATGCCTTGGTGCTGGATGTGATGCTGCCGGGGCTCGATGGCTTTGAGGTCTGCCGCACCTTGCGGCGGGACTCGGCGGTGCCAATTCTGCTGTTGACGGCTAGAGAAGGGGAACTCGATAAGGTTCTCGGCCTGGAACTCGGCGCTGATGATTACCTGACTAAACCGTTCTCAATGCGCGAACTACTCGCCCGCCTCAAAGCTCTTCTTCGGCGGAGCGAGCTTGCTGGGGCGCAGGCTGCTTCCCCTGAGGAGGAACGTGAGCAACCGATTCGGCTTGGTCTGTTGCAAATGGATCCGCAGCAGCATCAGGCGAGTTGGGATGGGCGATTGTTGGATCTGAAACCCAAAGAGTTTGATCTCTTGCTCTTTCTCGCGCGAAATAACAATGTCGTGCTTTCGCGAGATGTCCTGCTGGCGCGGGTGTGGGGCTATGATTACCCCGTGGATACACGCACCGTCGATGTGCATATTCGCTGGCTGCGGGAGAAGATCGAACCGCAGCCCAGCGCGCCCGTCCACCTGCTCACCGTGCGGGGCCTCGGCTATCGCTTCACCGCCTGATTGTTTGGCTCTGCAATAATGGGCAGCAGCGAGAGTGCGGAGTAAACGATGAATCGTACAATTGGCCTTCGCTCACGTTTACTTCTCACCACCGTGCCACTGGTACTGGTGGTAACAACGTTGCTGGCGATTTATCTGATTCAGGTTGCCCGTGATCTGGCGATTTCCAATGCCGAAACCCAACTGATCGGCCAGGCGCATCTCGTGGCCCGGTCGGCAGTAGTACGCTGGGATGACCCTCCCCTGCTTGACGCGCTCGCCAAAGATCTCGCCTCAGACGTAACGAATCGCATTACGATCATCAGATTGGATGGGACAGTCCTTGGCGACTCGGATGGCGCGCCCGCGCTGATGGAAAACCATGCTACCAGGCCAGAAGTTGCTGCGGTGCTGGCTGATCAGCGTGGAGTGAGTGTGCGTCAGAGCACAACATTAGGGCGGGAACTTATCTATGCAGCGGTGCCCATTCGGCGCGATGGCACGCTGATTGGCGTTGCCCGGGTCGCACAATCGCTCGATAGCGTGAATGATCAGATTGCCCGATTGCGGTTTGTGGCGTTTCTCGGCGTTCTGGTCAGTGGGATTTTGGCGGCACTCCTGGCGAGTTTGCTTTCCCGTTATATTATTCAGCCGATCAACGCGCTGACAGCGGTCACCAGTGGGATGGCAGCGGGCGATCTTGATCTGCGGGCTGACCCTCGTGGCACTGATGAGATCGGGCAGCTTGGGCTCACCTTCAACCGTATGGCTGATGAATTGCGGGAGACTATTGGGATTATTTCTGATGAGCGGGCCAAACTCTCAGCAATTCTGGAAACGATGGGTGATGGGCTGTTGATGATTGATCACGCTGGCGAAGTTGTGCTGGCGAATAGCGCCGCTGAACGGTTGCTCTCCCCAGTGTTATCACGCCAGACCTCGCGCCCGCAGCGGGCGGTGCATGGTCGCGCCTTGATCGAGGTCGCCCATGATCACGAACTGCCGCGCCTGGTTGAAGGCGCACGGCGGCGTGGCGAGACTTCCAGTATGCTCCTGGAACTGGGCGCTGGGCGGCGGACGATTCGTGCGGTCGCCGCCCCGGTGCGCGGTGTTGCAGGGCAACCTGTCCTGTTGGTGCTCCAGGATCTTACCGAAGTGCGCCGCCTGGAAACCGCGCGGCGTGATTTCGTCGCAAATATCTCGCACGAATTGCGTACACCACTCGCTTCGCTGAAAGCGCTGGTTGAAACGTTGGATGGCGGGGCGATTGAAGAGGAAGATGCCGCCCGCCACTTCCTGTCGCTGATGAATGGCGAGGTGGATCACCTGACCCAACTCGTGCGTGAACTGCTTGAACTTTCGCGGATTGAATCAGGGCAGGTGCCATTGACCCGCGAGCCGATTGCCCCGCTCGACTTACTGCATTTGGGGGTAATGCGGCTGGCAACGCAAGCTGAACGGGCGGGCCTGCTGCTGACCATAGAGGATCGTGCAGATTTGCCTGCCGTCTTTGCCGATCGCGATCGAATTGGTCAGGTTCTGCTCAACCTCTTACATAATGCGATTAAGTTCACTGCACCTGGGGGGCAGATTATTGTCAGTGCTGTGCCACAAGAGGGAATGGTTGCTTTCGCCGTGCGAGATAGTGGTACGGGGATTGATCCTGACGACTTACCGCGGATCTTCGAGCGATTCTATAAGGCCGATAAGGCGCGAAGTGGCGGTGGTACTGGCCTTGGACTGGCTATTGCCAAACACCTGATCAGCGCGCATGGTGGAATCCTCAGCGCACGCAATAACCTGGATGGCCCAGGCGCAACCTTTACCTTTACACTGCCTGTTGCCACTGCAATGAGCGTTCAGGATGCAGCTAATGATCCGGCGATCTATGATCAACGCTAGAGTTGCCGATTTGGGCAGAGCGTGCATAATTACGACATAACGATGGCCTGAGCAGCGCCTTTGGTCGGCTAAGCGAAATGGTGAGGGGGAAAATGTACGCGAAGTTGTTACGCTTCGATGTTGGCTTTGGTCGGCCTCGAGCCGCCGCACAGATTGCCCATGACTCAGAATTAGCGATGTCGCGCTGGCCGGGGTTCAATTCATTGTCGCTGTTGGCTGATTATCTTGGTGGGCGCTATACCCTGATCGCCTACTGGGAGAGCGATCAGGACTACTATCAGTTTAGCTATTCCCCAGAAGCGCGTGAACTTGAAGAGTCAGTTGGCAAGTTTCTGAGTGGCGTGCCATTCTCTGGGTTCTACCAGGTCTATCAACCAGCATAACCAGGGCTCTATCCAGCCCGCAGTGTTTCTTTGGAGCAGGATGGTGCAATCGCGAAAGGGAGGGTCATAGCGGCCCTCCCTTGCTGCACTTCGTTCTTGCTGTGCTATCGCGCTAATCAGCGAGAATAGCTGGTTGATAAAGCGCTGACTCCTGCAATGAAATACTCTGCGGCAGCTGAGCCGCCGTGTAATCGGCTGGTACGCCGAGTTCATCGCTACGCACAATGGCGTCGCAATAGTGGCAACGTACTTTACTGATCAGGCCCAGTCGCATCAAGACAAACTGCTGCGTTACCGATTCCCCCTCCCGATTGCTGATGCACCGAGGATTGGGGCAACAGGTATCAGGATTGGCAAACTCGATTGCCTGCTGCGTACTCCCAACGGTTGCTGGCGTCGCAGGCACCGGGCTGCGTCTGGCACCCCAGCCACTGGCCCACTCTTCCTCAGCAATCCCTAGGATAAGCGCCATTGCGGCCATCCGCACGGGGACGCCATAGGCTGCCTGTCGGAAGTAGGCGCTGCGCGTTTCCTGATCCAGGTTCGGATCAAGTTCGCCAGCGCGCGGTAGCGGATGCATCAAGATCGTCGAGTCGGCCACGCCCCAGCGCTGTAATGTCGCCAGATCAATTCGTGGGTAATCACGCGCGCCAGCCGTACTGCCGGTGAACCGCTCTTTTTGGACCCGTGTCAGGTAGAGCGCGTCAGCGGTGGGCATTGGCGTGCCAGAGTTTGGGTCCCACCACTCAGGTTCCACGCCATAGACCGTGCGTAACTGTTCCAGCACGTAGGCCGGAGGGGCCAGCGCAGGGTCGGCTGGGGCAAAGATGATGCGTCCGCCAAAAAGGGCCAGCCCATAGGCCAGTGAGTGTACTGTCCGCCCATACTTGAGGTCGCCGTAGAGTGTGACGGTGAGCCCTTCCACTTTGCCGCATTCCTGCCCAAGGGTATAGAGATCGCAGAGGGTTTGGGTGGGGTGTTCGTGTGCGCCATCACCACCATTAATCACTGGCACTGTCGCCGCATCGGCGACGACGCGCGCTGAGCCTTCGGTTGGGTGGCGCAGTACGATCAGGTCAGCATAGGCACTGACAATGCGGGCTGTATCCGCCAGTGTTTCCCCTTTGGACGCTGACGATTGAGCGCCATCAGCGACGGTGAGAACCGCTCCGCCCAGGCGATTCATTGCTGACTCAAAGGAGAGTCGAGTGCGGGTACTTGGCTCAAAAAAAAGAGTCGCTAGCTGAAAGCCGCGACCCAGATGGGTTTGTCCACGAGGTTGCGCCGCAAATCGTTCGGCACAACGGAAAATTAACTCAATCTCCGCTCGGCTCAGATCGCCGATGCTGACAATGCTTCTGCCTTTCAGCGTCACGTCTGTCCCCCTATTCCCGCCAGTCGCTACCGCCACCACCTTAAATTGTCGCTAGTCTACCTGTCCGTACGTACATCCGTCAAGGGGTATGCGCACAGATCGCTGTAGCCTCGATCTCAACGGTGGCGGTGGATCTGGTAATGGTTGAGGAATGCCGAGGGTTGCTTATTGCGATGGCTGGTCGGTCAGCCCTTCGCCAGTGACGACGGCATGGACGTAATCTTCAACATAATGCCGCTGATCGACACCATCGAGGATCATACTTTCCATCACTTCGACCATTTCGGGGGCAACATCATTGAGTTCAAGGATCACTGGCAGCGTATTGCGCGAGTTAGCGCTTGGTTCGACGACAAACTCGTAGAGCGCATCGGTCAGCGTCGTCTCATCGACAGCAAGGCGAAAAAAGCGGTTCATAACCAAGACTCCTTCAGCAAACGTGCGGTGTCACTCTATTAGTATAGCCTGTTCTGGTTGCCTCAGTCTGGTTGCTGCGCTGAAACATTTTCTGCTTGTCAGGCGTCCTGAGGAAGGGCGTATGCTATACTGGCAGGGAAAAGGTTGCCCACTGCCCTGCCAATTTACGAGCATTGTGGGCTGTTGAAACGAGTGGAAATTATGCCGAGCGGCCTCCTCAATTCCCTCTGGATTGTTCCTATTCTTGGCATCCTGATTCTCGTCCACGAAATCGGCCATTTCGTCGCCGCACGGTTGGTCGGCATTCGCGTTGAAGAGTTTGGGATGGGTCTGCCGCCACGGCTGTGGGGGTATACAGCGAAGAGTGGCGTTATCTACTCGATCAACTGGATCCCGTTTGGTGGTTTCGTCAAGATGTACGGGCAGGACGACCTGCGCCCTGATGGTGGTGCTGCCTATGGCGACGATTCGTTCGTTTCCAAGACCGCGCCGCAACGGGCGTTTGTGCTTGTTGCAGGCGTGATTATGAACCTGCTGCTGGCAATTCTGATTTTCACGGCGCTAGCGGTTGCCCAGGGCCGGCCTGGGCCGAATAGCACCGTAACGATTGATATCGTACAGCCAGATACTCCGGCAGCGGCGGCGGGTTGGCAGCATGGCGATCAGATTATTGCAGCGGCGGGGCAACCGATTACCAATGCCCAGGAATTGCGAACACTGTCAGAGGAATATGCCGGGAAACCGCTACCAGTAACTCTGTTGCGTAACGGTCAGCAAGTTCAGACTGAAGTGACCCCACGGGTAACGTACCCTGAAGGCCAGGGGCGAACTGGTGTGACGTTGCTGAGTCAGGTTGCCTACGAACCAGTACCACTCTGGCAAGCCCCCTACGAAGGGGTACGCAGTGCCTGGAATGCTGTTGCCTTGCAGGTAGATGGCTTGCGCCAGTTGTTCAGTGGGCGTGTCAGCACCAATGATATTGCCGGGCCGATTGGGATGGGGCAATTGACTGGGGAGATCGTGCAGCGGAGTTCGCTGCCATTGTGGGCGACTCTGGGAAACCTCGCTGCGCTGCTCTCGCTCAACCTCTTTCTGCTCAACCTCCTGCCCCTGCCTGCCCTGGATGGTGGACGACTCGTCTTCGTCATCCTGGAGATTTTACGCGGTGGGCGAAAGATCGCCCCAGAGCGTGAAGGTATGGTGCATTTTGTGGGCCTGCTGATGTTACTGGCGCTGATGTTCATGATTGGCTTCCAGGATATTCTGCGACTCGTGCGTGGTGATTCGTTTATTCCCAAGTAAGCCGCTGATTGGCCTGTAAAGACGATACTATTCCAGGCTGTTGCCTGCCAGAAGGAGAGAGAAGATAATGTTGCCACAACGGCGAAAAGCGCGCCAGCTACGGATTGGTGACGTGCTGATTGGGGGCAATGCCCCCATTAGTGTGCAATCGATGACCACAACCGACACGGCTGACGTGAAGGCGACGATCGAGCAGATCGCTCGCCTTGTTGATGCTGGCGTCGATATTGTGCGGATCGCTGTGCCAGATAAGCAGGCGGCAGCGGCAGTGCCAGAGATCGTCAGGCAGACCCCGGTGCCACTGGTGGCCGATATTCACTTTGACTATCGCCTCGCGCTCGCGGCCCTCGATGGTGGGATTCACGCCCTGCGGCTGAACCCTGGCAATATCGAGAAAGAAGAATATGTGCGGCAGGTCGTGGCGAAGGCGAAAGAGCGCGAGGTGCCGATTCGGATTGGCGTCAATTTCGGCTCAATCCCCAAGATCAGCAAAGAAGAATCGGATGAAATCACCCAATCGGTGAACAACACCACCGAACTGATTGCTGAACAAATGGTGCGCGGGGCGTTGAAGCACGTCCGCATCCTTGAAGATATGGACTATACCAATATCAAGATCTCGCTGAAGGCGTTCGATGTGCCGACGATGATCGAAGCCTATCTGCGGATTGCCGACCGCGTGGATTACCCCTTGCACCTGGGCGTGACCGAAGCGGGTACGCCCAAAGCTGGCTCAATTCGCTCCGCCGTTGGCCTGGGCTATCTGCTAGCGCAGGGAATCGGTGACACCTTGCGCGTATCCCTGGCGGGCGATCCCGTTGAGGAAGTCTATACCGGGTTTGAGATTCTTAAGAGCCTCAACTTGCGGCAGCGGGGCGCAACGATGGTGGCCTGCCCGACCTGTGGCCGGGTCGAGATCGACCTGATCGCCCTGGCGGAACGTGTTGAGAAATATCTCGAACGAGTACGCACCCCGATCAAAGTAGCGGTGATGGGCTGTGTGGTGAATGGCCCTGGCGAATCACGCGATGCCGACCTTGGTGTGGCTGGTGGGCGCGGGAAGGGTGTGATCTACGCGAAGGGAGAGATCTTCCGCACCTGCGCCGAGATCGATATTCTGCCAACGCTGATTGAAGAAATCAACAAACTCGCGGGGATTGATGAGCCAGTTACGCCAGAACTGATTGCGTCGATTGGTGGCCTGCCAGGGCGCAACCCTAACGGTGATCGCGTGATTGAAGGCGATACCGACGTTGATACCGAGCGTTTTATTGTTGGACATCAGGCATTACCAATCTTTACCGGGGTCAGTAATTCGGCCCATGTCCCAGCAGGGCGTTCGCATCGACGCGAGTGAGGTATCTGCACTCGCGTCGCTACCACAACACGCGCGAAACTCGGGTGAACGGCGGCCACAACTGGCATCGCCGTAGGAGGTGGGCATGGTGAGCGGGGAGTGGCAGGGCGTTAGTGGTACCGGCCTCAAGCTGATCATTCAGATTCCCTGTCTGAATGAGGAAGAAACGCTGCCCGCTACCCTGGCAACTATCCCGAAGTACATCCCGGGGATCGCGACGATTGAACTGCTGCTCATTGATGATGGCAGCACCGATCGCACGATTGAAGTAGCGCGACAACACGGCGTTCATCACGTCGTGCGCCATGTGCGGAATAAAGGGCTGGCTGAGGCCTTTCAGAGCGGCCTCGATTTTTCATTACGGCGCGGGGCCGATATTATCGTCAATACCGACGGCGATAATCAATATCCACAAGAGGCGATCCCCGAATTGATCAGGCCGATCATAGAGCATCGGGCCGATATGGTCATTGGCGATCGGCAGACTGACACGATTGAACACTTTTCACCAGCGAAGAAAGTGTTGCAGAAAGTCGGCTCGTGGGTAGTGCGAAAAGGGTCGGGGACGAATGTGCCAGACGCCCCCAGCGGCTTTCGGGCCTACTCCCGTGAAGCGGCGTTGCGCCTGAATGTCGTGACCAAACACTCGTACACGATGGAAACGATTATCCAGGCTGGTAAGAAGAATATGGTGATCGAATCGGTACCGATTCGTACCAATAAGGTGACGCGTCCCTCACGGTTGATGCGTGGCACCTGGGACTATATCAAGAAGCAGGGGGCGACCATTGCGCGGATCTACGCGATGTATGAGCCGCTGAAGTTCTTTGTCCTCACTGGCGCCAGCCTGGGATTGATCGGGATCATCTTTTTACTGCGCTATCTTTTCTACCGCATTACTGGCGCGGCGACGGGCGCACGGTATATCCAATCGGTTATCGCTGGTGGTAGCCTGCTGACTATCGGAATCTTTATCGCGCTGTTCGGCCTGATTGCTGACCTGATCTCTCATGTGCGGCACTTACAAGAGGAAACGCTCTATCGGGTGAAGAAGATGGAATTGCAGATGGAGCGTGAGCGCAACGAGCGCGAGCAACTGATGGCAAGTATCCTCAACTTTGATCCTCCCGGTCTGGCTGATCAGGAATCATCTGCCCCGACAGTCTGATGGCAGCGATTGTTGCTGCGGGACATTTGCGCCTGCAATTACCAATGAGCCATTCGCTGAAAGATAAGCGCCAGGTACTGCGCTCGTTGCAGAGTCGCCTGCGCGAAAAGTTCAACCTGTCCGTAGCCGAGACTGGCGCCCAAGATCGCTGGCAGATCGCCGAACTGACGATTGCCTATGCCACGAGCGATGCGGCGCAGGCCCGCGCCACCCTTGATCAGGTTGCTGACTTCATTGATAGCTTTCATCTGCCCGTAGCGATCATTGAAGCCGAGAGCGAACTGGTCTACTTTTAGTGACGCTTCCTCGCTTCCTCGCCCAGCGTAATTCTGCTGCTGGAAAGCTGGCATATTGCTTCCACGTTGATCACCCTTAACCGCCAAATCGTTGTAGGTTGAACAGGTCGATTGGGTGGTTGGTGGTGCCAGTCGTCGCCAGATCAGCCAGGATTTCCCCAACAACCGAAGCGAACTTGTAGCCGTGGCCGGAGAACCCAGCCGCAATGGTGATTTGCGGTGACTCGGGCAGGTTGGTGATCACAAAATGCTCGTCGGGGGTGTTGGTATACATACAGGTCTTCGCCCGTAGGAACGCGCCATTCAGAGCGGGGATGCGCTCGGCAATGGCGCTTCGCATCTGGTCAATCTCGGCGGAGTGAATCTCCCGATCAATCACCTCTGGTGTCGTGACGTGGTGTGGCCCTGGGACGCGGAAGAACGCGACTTTCGCCCCGCTGCCCGGCCCTTCACTCGATGGAAAGCCGTAGATCGTAACGCCAGGAAGCGTTTCCCAGATGTAGATTGGGAACTGATCTGGCTGGAATGGGGCATCCCCACCCTCTGGGGCAAACCAGTACATCACCTGCCGTTCGACTTCGAGCGGTAAGCCGAGCCGTTGCAACAGGTCGGGTGCCCATGCACCAGGGGTAATGACCAGCTGCGCCGTCTCATAGCTCCCCTGTGCCGTTGCGACGCGCACAGTACCGTCGTGGGTATTGGCGCTCCACCCGATCACTGGTTCGTTGAAATGGAGGGTTGCCCCAAGCGCCGTGGCACGGTCGAGGTGCGCGGTAACGCCCGCCTCTGGCCGGACAAATCCCGCTTCCGTCTCGTAGAGCGCGATCTCATTGTCATGGGGGGTAAAGAGGGGAAAGCGACGGCGGATTGCGGCGGCATCAAGGATCTCATGGGCCAGGTTCCATTCCTTCGCACTGCGAATGGCCCCCTGAACAACGTGACTATCGGGCGCACCGAGCATCAGCCCGCCAGTGACGACGAGCAGATCCTGGCCTGTTTCCGCCTCAAGCTGCCGCCAAAGCTCATAGGCCCGTAGGAGCAGGGGGACATAGGCAGGGTCCTCAAAATAGGCTTGCCGAATGATTCGTGATTGCCCATGACTCGACCCATGATCATGGGCGGGCGCATAGCGTTCCAGCCCCAACACCCGTTGACCGCGTGCCGCAAGCTGGTAGGCAGTCGCACTGCCCATCCCCCCCAGGCCAATGACAATAACATCATATGTTGCTGCCATGCTTCCCTCCTTCACCCTCGTGGCGCATCGTCAGGGGTATCTTACTATTATCAGCGCGAGTTACGCGGGGTGTTTGATAATCGCTACCGAATCAGGGACACTTTTGCCAGTGGCGCTGACGATAGGTGGGGAACGATGACCTACGATTGCATCGTAATTGGTGCTGGCTTAGCGGGGCTAGTCAGTGGTTTGCGGCTCGCTGAGGCGGGGTTACAGGTGTTGATTATCGCGAAAGGGCATGGGGCCACCCACTGGGCGCATGGTGCGGTTGGTGTGGCGCATGGTTCCTCGCCTGCCGCAACAGTTACCTACCTTGCCGGGCAGCCCAACCATCCCTATGCCCGCGCTGGGCTGGCGGCGTTAGCCCCAGCCCTCAATCTGCTCCAGGCGCATTGCGCGGCGGCTGACTACCCGTTCAGCGGCGATCTGGCCCGTAATCAGTATCTGCCAACCGCGTTAGGGGCGCGATTACCGCTGGCATTTGTGCCGGCAACTATGGCGGCTGGCGCTGTCCCACGCGCTGACGCTGCGGCACTGTTGATTGCTGGATTTCAGGAGTTGCGCGATTTCTTCCCGTCCCTGATGGCGGCGAATCTCCGCGCGCAGGGCGTTGCGGCGCAGGCGCAGTGGCTGTCGTTGCCCACAACCGCACGGCGGCACGGGTTTACGCCAACGATCTTGGCTGAACTGTTTGAGCAGCCATCGTTTCGACAGGCTGTTGGGCGGCAATTGCGGGCAGTGCGCGGCACTGCGACCCAGATTGCGTTTCCGGCAGTACTGGGGCAATCACAGGCCGCTCGCGTCGTTGCTGACCTGAGTGATCACGCTGGTGTCCCTGTATTCGAGGTGCCAACATTGCCGCCTTCGGTTCCAGGAATGCGCCTGTACACGATCCTGGCGCAAGCCTTTACCAGCGCTGGGGGCCGGATTCAACTTGGTTCGTGGATCACACGCGTCGAAAGCAATGCAGGGCGGATCACGGCGCTCTATAGCGCAGCAGCGGCGCGGGAACAGCGTCATCAGGCAGCGACCTTTTTGCTGGCGACTGGCGGGATTGCTGGTGGTGGTTTTCGCGCCGAGCAAAGCGGCCAACTCACCGAAACAGCCTTGGGTCTCCCAGTTGTCGCGCCCGCCCATCGTGGCGCATGGTTTGCCAATCAGTTCATTGCCCCGCAACCGATACACACGGCAGGGATTCTGACTGATGCAGCGCTGCGTCCGATTGCTGCCAATGGCGCGCCGCTCTATACCAACCTGGTGGTGGCTGGTGCCGCCCTCGGTGGCACTGACCTGATCCGTGAAGGGTCGTACGAAGGGGTAGCCCTGGCGACTGGTTGGTATGCGGCAGGAACAGTCTTGAACGATCTGCTGGGCGTGCGGGAACCCGTAGATCAGGCCGCCACGTTTACAAAGGAGTTGCTGTGAGCGACCCAATCTTACAATCACTAGAGCAATCGCTCGATCACTGTATCAAGTGCAACATTTGCACGACCGCCTGCCCCGTCGCTGCGGTGACCGATCTTTTCCCCGGCCCGAAATACGTTGGCCCCCAGGCCCAACGATTCCGCCGCCCTGGGCAGCCCTCGCCCGATCATTCGGTCGATTACTGCTCGGGCTGTCGGGTCTGCAATATGGTCTGCCCAACCGGGGTGAAGATTGCTGAGTTGAATGCCCGCGCGCGGGCAGAGATCGTGGCGGAACGTGGGTTGCCCCTGCGGAACCGTTTGCTGGGGCGGGCTGAACTGCTGGGGCAGGTGGGCGATCTTTTTGCGCCCCTGGCGAACTGGACGCTCAGGAATGGCCCATTGCGGCAGGTGATCGAGCGCACGATTGGCGTGGATCGTCACGCGCCGCTGCCGCCATTTTCCGGCCAGACATTTCGGCGGATCTTCCGTAAGCGGCGTGGCCGCTTACGCTCGGCCACCAAGAAAGTCGTCTTCTTTCACGGCTGTGCGACGAATTATTATGAGCCACACGTTGGCCTTGCCGCAGTTGAAGTGTTGGAACACAACGGCTTTGAGGTGATTCTGGCCCGCCAGCGCTGCTGTGGATTGCCGATGCTCTCAAATGGGGAGTTTGCAGCGGCGCGTCAGCAGCATGAGGCGAATCTCCAAACATTATTGCCCTGGGTTCGGCGTGGTTATCCGATTGTTGGCACTTCGACCAGTTGTACCCTGACGTTGAAAGAAGAAGCGCCGGAACTGCTGGGGATCCACAGCGCTGATGCCCGGTTGCTGACGGCACATACCTGGGATATTTGCGAATTTTTGCGCGATCTGCACGAACGTGGCGAACTTCGCACCGACTTTGCGCTTCCCCCCGAATTTACCGATGGGCCGTTACCCTATCATCCCCCATGCCAGTTACGGGCGCATCGGATCGGGCGGCCTGCGCTCGATCTGCTGACCTTGATTCCTGGCCTGCGGGTCGCGGAGAGCGAGGCTGCCTGTTGCGGCATTGCTGGCACTTATGGTCTGAAGCAGGAGAAATACCAAATCGGAATGGACGTTGGGGCGGGATTATTCAGGTTTGTGCGGGAGACAGCGGCGACAATGCCGCAACCGCTGGCCCTTTGTGATAGTGAAACCTGTCGCTGGCAGATCACGCATGGTTCAGCGGTGCCCACGAAACATCCGATTGAGATTTTGCGGGATGCTTACCGTGCTGGGGGCAACCTAACAGGAACGCAGGTTCATTGATGGAAACACTAGCCGAGCGGATCGCCGCCCAGCAGGCTCCATTACGGCAGGCTTCACTCTGCCTGCTGGTGCGCGGGGATGAAATCCTCCTGGCCCGGAAGAAACGCGGCTTTGGCCTGGGGAAATGGAACGGCGTGGGTGGGAAGCCTGAACCAGGCGAGGCAATCCTGGCGACCACGATCCGTGAGACCGAGGAAGAGATCGGCGTTACACCGCAACGGTTGCAACGCGTAGCCACGCTCGACTTCTTCTTTCCCGCCCTGCCAACCTTTGCCGATTGGGATCAGCAAGTTTGCGTCTACCTTGCTACGGCATGGAGTGGCGAACCACACGAAACCGAAGAAGTCGCGCCGCGCTGGTTCCAGCGTCAGGCCATCCCCTATGCCGAGATGTGGGTTGATGACCCTTACTGGCTCCCCTTGATCCTGCAAGGGAAGACCCTCTATGGGCAGTTTCTCTACGCCAGTGCCGATAGGATCCAGGAGTATCAGCTTACCGAAGGGATCGCTGAGCCAGACGCTTCTGCGCTTACCTGATTGGCTGGCGTAAGATCGTCCGCATCTTCTCTGGCGCACTACGGCGTGGATCGGTCAGGTAGATTTCGTGGTGCTTGTCCCGCGCCTGATGCCCTTGCGCCGTGATCGCTGCGTGCAACAGGTCAATCGTCGGGGCTTCGTCAGCATATGGCCCGTAGTGCAGCGTTTGCGCTACCAGTCCCTCGGTGATTGTTTCAAGGCGGACAGTAGCAAGGCTGTCGAGCTTTTTCTTCTTGGTTGCTTGGGTCACTGCCGCCGAAAATTGCGTGGCAGTGGTATCGTCAGGCTGGCGAATCAGCATGGTCCAGCGCCAACCACTGCGCTCAATGAACGAAAATGGATGTCCATCAGCCATCCACCAGAAGCCTTCCAGCGGCAGCACTGTATGGTCAACTGCACCGTCGCGCTTACGTTCGGCCTTGATCCCATAGGCCAGCGTGTAGAGGGCACTGACCGCGTCGGTGTAGGCGGGGCTCGTGTTGGGGTCGCCCTGTCCGTCAATTGCCAGATACTGCATCGTGGGGATCTCGACGACCTGGATCTTACCGTGTGGTGGGGTGTAGAGCGCTTTTTGTGTTTTACGAAGATCAATGCTAGGCATTGCTGGCCCCCTTTCAACCGCCAAAGATCGGTTCGCCACCAACAATCGTCATCGTGACAGGAATCTCCGCAATCGTGCGCGGGTCAACTTTGCGCGGATCGTTTTGCAGGATCGCGAAGTCGGCCAACATCCCTGGGGCGATCTGTCCCTTATCTTGTTCCTCAAATGAAGCGAATGCCCCAGCTACAGTGTAGGCGTGCAACGCTTCTTCCACGGTAATTGCTTCGGCTGGTACATACGGCTCACCACTGCCAGTCAGTTCACAAACGGCGTCCCGAATCCCCTTGAGCGGTTGGAAGGCCGAGACTGGGCAGTCGGACGAAAAGACCAGGGTGATCCCAGCATCAAGCAGCGTACTGAACGGGTAGGTCAGGCGCACACGTTCTTCGCCGAGGTGCCGGAGGAACCCATCGCCATATTCCGAGACGAAGATCGGCTGACTGACGGCCAGGAATTGGTGATCGCGCAGTCGCCCGATCAGATCTGGGCGCAAGATGCCGCAATGTTCGACGCGATGTCGATGATCAGCGCGGGGTAGCCGCGCTAAGGCACTTTCGTAGGCATCGAGAACCATCCCGATAGCGCGATCCCCAATGGCGTGGGTGGCAATCTGGAACCCCGCCCGATGCGCTAACCAGACGCGTTCGTTCAGTTCCTCCTGCGGCATCATTTCCAGGCCCAGATTATCGGTGCGGGGGTCGTTAGCGAATGGTTCGGTCACGGCGGCAGTGCGCCCGATCAGGCTGCCATCGGAGAAGAACTTGATCGGGCCAATCCGTAGTCGGTTATCCCCAAAGCGACCACGCAAACCCAAGGCGGCGAGATGCGGTAAGAGGTTATCGCGGATCATCAGGTTGGTACGCAGCAGCAGTTCGCCATGTTCGCGGGCATCCTGATAGGCGGCGATCTCCTCACCACTACTGCTGGAGGCGTCCTGGCTACTGGTGATCCCAGCGGCGGCATACGCCTCGCAACAACGGCGAACGGCCTCCCGTAGATCAGCAGCGCTCGCCTCGGGGATATGCTGGGTGACCAATTGCTGTGCCGTTTCTTGCAGCAGGCCCGTGGCCTCCCCATGCTCATCGCGGACAATGTGCCCACCCTGCGGATCGGCAGTAGCTGGCCCAATCCCCGCCAGTTGCAGGGCTTTGCTGTTGACCACGCTCATGTGGCCTGAAGCGTTGGTAACAATCGCTGGACGATCAGGCACTGCTGCATCTAAATCGTAGCGATTGGGGTGACGGCGCTCCGCAAGTTTGTTGTC
Source organism: Chloroflexia bacterium (assembly GCA_039810045.1). Lineage (GTDB taxonomy): Bacteria > Chloroflexota > Chloroflexia > Thermomicrobiales > CADCWN01 > CADCWN01. The sequence continues at coordinate 960 of JBDHWF010000005.1, read as the reverse complement.
GTCGTAGCCCCGCCCGCGAATCCAGGCGGCGTTGGGCTGCGCCTGAGCTTGTTTTCGATAGGCATCCATCATGGCCGTAATCGACTGCGTTGCCGGATAGCCAGCGTCGATTTGCGCCAGACTCAACCCAAACGAAATCATGTGATTATGGGCTTCATTGAAGCCGGGGATCATTGTTTGGCCCGCCAGGTCGATAGTCTGGCAATCAGGGCGGCTATAGTGCCGAGCCTCAGCGAGGCTTCCCACGAAGCTGATGCGGCCATTGTCGATCAATACTGCTTCTGCCGTTGGTTGTGTGGGATTCATCGTCAGGATCGTTGCGTTGGTGTACAGGCGCATCGTCATTGATTATCCTCCATCACAAGTAGTCACCGAGATTGTTCGCCACAATGGTTGAACTTCTGTGCGCGTTGAGCACGATCTTCCTGCGGTATGGTACGCTACTCGTAGTAATTCGCAAGTTGTAGTGTGAGACTGCCCGATGATCACGCGATTTCGAGGGTTGCTGGCTCGGCCCCCATGCTGATCTAGCCCACACCTGATAATTCACTATTGGCTGCCCACCCTGGTTTACAGGCAGGTGGGCGCTTTGCTGTTTCTGTCTGATCCACACCTAGAGGATAGCCCTGGGGCGTTGGCCTTTGGTTGACACTATGGCTATAGCGCGCGTGCCCCTCCGTTCCTGCTCAACACTGAAAGTTGTTGAGTAATGAACGGAGTAGAACATGGAGGGAATTGTTGGCCGCCAAACATTGGTGATCAACCGCCAACAACTACTGGCACAGATTAATGCTGCGCAGGAAACGCTGATCGATCTCGGTACTGGCGATGGACGATATGTACAGCGGTGGGCAGCGGCAGCGCCAGCCAGGTTTGGTATCGGCCTTGACCTCTGCCGCGAGAATATTCGAGAACGCTCACGACGCACCCCCCAGAATACGCTCTACTTGATTGCTGATG